>NZ_JBSOPZ010000011.1:0-199007 GCF_053763515.1 Streptomyces mabaensis | reverse complement strand
AGGTGTCCCTTCAAGGCATCAAGAACTGGGGACGTTCATCCGTACGCGGGTGGGGACGTTCACGTGTACGCCGACACCAGGCAGCCACCCAGCAGCGAACGACGGGCCAGGAACGGCAGCCGCACCAGCGGCGCGGCCGCGGCCCGCTCGGCCACGACGAACAGCACTGCTCCGACCAGCGCGCCCACGAGGGGAACCCAGGCCGACACATCGCCGAACCCGTGTTCGCGCGCCTGCACCAGGCCGTAGATGAGCAGAGCGGGGGTGGCGGTCATCGTCAGAGCACCCGGCAGGTCCACGCCGGACGGTGTCTCGCCGTGCCCGTGTGCGTGCGCCTGCCCGTGTGCGTGTGCGTGCCCGTGTCCGGACGGCTGCTCCTTCAGCAGGACCGGGACGGCCAGCAGCACCAGGACGCCGATCGGGACGTTGACGTAGAACACCCACTCCCAGCCCGGGCCCGACACCAGCACTCCGCCGAGCAGGACACCGAAGGCGGCGCCCGTGCCGCCGATCGCCGCCCAGACACCCAGGGCCCGGTTGCGCTCCGGGCCCTGGAACACCGACATCACGAGGGCCATGGCAGCCGGCGACATGATCGCGGCACCCACCCCCTGGGCGGCCCGCGCGGTGATCAGGACACCGCCGCTCTCCGCCAGCCCGGACACCAGCGAGGCGACCGTGAAGACGGCCAGGCCCACCAGGAACATCCGTCGGCGGCCGAGCAGGTCGCTCACCCGCCCGCCGAGCAGCAGCAGGCTGCCGAAGAACAGCGTGTAGGCGGTGACGACCCAGGTCAGTGCGCCGGCCCCGAGCGAGAGCTCGTCACCGATCGTGGGGAGCGCGACGTTCACCACGGTCACATCGACGATGAGCATGAACTGCGCCATGCACAGCAGCGCCAGGATCATCCACCGGCGCGGGTCCGGTGGGCCGGCGGGAGTTTCACCATGGTGCCCATGTCCATGGCCGTGATCCTCCTGCGTCGCGTGGCGATGCGCCGCCCCGGCCGACTCGACGTGGGTGTGACTCTCCGAGCTCACCCGAACTCCTTAACTTGAACAACACTGTCAGACTTACCCTAGGGCACGCGACGGGAAATCTGAACAGCGTTGTTCAAGTTGTTCATTCGACGGGAGTCACCGCGGCAGCCAGCCGGGACACCGTCGGGTTCTCGAAGACGTCCTTCGGTGAGAAGTACAGGCCGCACTCCCGGCCCCGTGCCGCCACCCGCGAGGCCAGCATCGAGTCGCCGCCAAGGTCGAAGAAGTCGTCGTCGGGTCGGACCGGCACCACCCCGAGGACCTCCGACCAGATCCCGGCCAGTACGGCCGTCGCGTCACCGGCCCGGCCGGTCTGCTGCGGCACCCCGGCCGCCGGCTCCGCCGAGAGCGTCGCCGCGTACGCGGACTCCGTCCAGTGCCGCACCCGGCGGAACGGGTATCCCGGCAGTGACGTCAGGCGCTCCCCGCCGTGCCGCGTCCCGGCCCAGTCGGGATTCAGGCCCGCCTCCCACAGCACTCCCAGGGCCCGGGACAGCGCCTCACCGTCGTCCAGCATCTCGTCCGCGTGCCGCATGGCGCTCACCGCACGGTGCGCGGGTGACCAGGCGTCGCTGCGCCGGGCCGCCGAGCCGAGGGAACGCCCCGGCCCGGTCTCGACCACCACCCGGCCGGGCCCGTCCAACAGCGTCCGTACGCACTCCGACCAGCGCACGGTGCGGCGCATCTGCAGGGCCCAGCGGTCCGGATCGGTGGCCTCGGCGGGCGTCATCCAGCCACCGGTCACATTCGACACCAGGGGCACCTTCGGGGCGGCCAGCGGGACCGTACGGACGACGTCGGCGAAGCGGTCCGCCGCCGCCTCCATCGCCGCCGTGTGGAACGCGTGCGCGGTACGCAGCACGGACACCTCCACGCCCGACGACCTCAGCCTCGCGGCCAGGTTCTCGGTCTCGGCGGCCGGCCCGGCCACCACACACGCCCCCGGCTCGTTCACGGCGGCCACCTCCAGCCCGCTCCCGGCGACGAGGTCACGCACCCGGTCCTCCGCCAGCCGTATCGCGAGCATCGTCCCGGGCGGAGCGCCGTGCATCAGCCGGCCGCGCGCCGCCACCAGCCGTACCGCGTCGCCGAGTTCCATGACTCCGGCCAGACACGCGGCGGCGAACTCGCCCACGCTGTGCCCGCCGAGCGCCTCCGCGCGCACCCCGAGCCCCTCCAGCGTGCGGGCCAGCGCGTACTCGACGGCGAAGAGTGCCGGCTGGGCCACGTCGGTGCGCCGCAGCGCCGCCTCGTCCGCGCCGAACAGCACCTCCCGTACGTCCTGACCCGTCTCGGCCGCGAACACCCCGGCAAAGTGGTCGAGTTCGCGCCGGAAGGTGCCGCCCGCGCGGTACAGACCCGCACCCATGCCCGGATACTGGGCGCCCTGCCCCGGCAGGAGCAGCACGACCGAGAGCGGGGTCCCCGGCGCCCTTGCGGGCGTGCGGTCCAGGCGCAGCAGCTCCGCCGCCCGCCGGGGATCCCGGGCCGCGACCGCCGTGCGGTACTCGAAGGGCCGGCGGCCGCGCTCCAGGGTGTGGGCCACGTCCATGAGGTCGGTGTCCGGGCCGAGGGCGTCGGCCAGCCGCCGGCGGGCATCCCGCAGGGCCTCGGCCGTACGGGCGCTGACCAGCAGGACCGGTGCTGCGGCGGCGGGCGCGGGATCCGCTTCGCGGGATGCGGGCGCCGGGGCCTCCGTCACCACCACATGGGCGTTGGTGCCACCGACCCCCAGGGAGCTGATGCCGGCGGCCAGTGGGTAGGGCGCGGTCCACGCCCGGGTGCCGTCGACGATGCGGAACGGCGTGCCGTCCAGGCCGAGTTCGCGGTTCGGCTCCTTGTAGTGGGCCGTCGCGGGCAGCGTCCGGTGTTCCAGGGCGAGCACCGCCTTGATCAGCCCCGCGACGCCGGAGGCCGCTTCGAGATGGCCGATGTTCCCCTTGGCCGAACCGATGAGGCAGGGCGCCGTGCGGTTCCCGTCGGGGTCCAGTGCCTGCCGCAGGGCGGCCATCTCGACGGGATCGCCCAGCGCGGTGCCGGTGCCGTGCGCCTCGACGTATCCGATCCGGTGCGGGTCGATCCCGGCCACGGCCAGCGCCTCCGCGACGACCGCGGCCTGCATCTCGACGCTGGGCGCGGTGAATCCCATCTTCAGCGAACCGTCGTTGTTGACGGCGGTGCCCCGCACGACGGCCCGGATCCGGTCGCCGTCGGCCAGTGCGTCGGACAGCCGCTTGAGGACGACCGCCCCGCCGCCGCTGCCGAACACCGTGCCGTTCGCCGCCGCGTCGAACGGGCGGCAGAAACCGTCGGCGGACATCATCGACTGAGGTTCGTGGAGATAGCCCACCCGGTGCGGCACCTTCACCGTCATTCCGCCGGCGAGGGCCAGGTCGCTCTCGCCGCACAACAGGCTCTGGCAGGCCAGGTGAACCGCCACCAGGGAGCTGGAGCAGGCGGTCTGCACGGTCAGTGCGGGGCCGTGCAGGTCCAGGGCGTGGGCGACCCGGGTGGCGAAGAAGTTGGGGTCGGTCAGCGTCAGGGCGTGAATCAGGGCGGTGGACGTACCCGCGCCGAGGAACTCCCTCGGATCCCGGTGCGACAGCAGGTTGTAGCCGAAGTAGCCGCTGAACGAGGGTGCGCCGAACACCCCGACCACGCCCTCCCGGCGGGCCGGGTCGTGTCCCGCGTCCTCCAGGGCGTGCCAGCAGCTCTCCAGGAACAGCCGCTGCTGCGGGTCCATCGCCGCCGCCGTGCCGGGCGGCAGCCCGAAGAACTCCGCGTCGAAGTCCTGGTATCCGTCGACGACCGCGGCCCTGCGGACGTAACCGGGGTGCTCCAGAACCGATCGCGGAACGCCGGAGCCGAGCAGTTCCTCCTCGTCGAGGTCTTCGAGGCAGTCCCGGCCGGTGCACAGGTTGGTCCAGAACTCGCCGGTGTCCCGGGCTTGCGGGAACCGGCCGGCGAGACCGACGACCGCCACCGCCTCGCCGGGCCCGTCCACGCCTGCGTCGCCCGTCATGAGTTCCTCCCCTGCGCGCCGAGTCGCCGGGGCCGTGCGGTACGGGTACGGGTGGCCCCGCGGCGCGCCGCGTCACGCACCGCGGCGGTCGCGACCGGACCCGGCCCGTCGCCGTCGGTGAGCGCGAGCGCCACCTGCTCCGCCAGCTCCGCCGCGCTGGTGCCCTGAAGCAGCCGGGCCACCGGGATGTCCACCGCGAAGTCCTCGTGCAGTGCGTTCTTGATCCGTACGGCGGCCAGCGAATCCAGCCCCAGTTGGACCAGCGGGCGGTCCGCGACCGCCCCCGGGTCCGCGAAGCCGAGCACCCGGCCCACGCTCAGCAGGGTTCTGGCCCTCACGATCCCGCTGCGCGCCTCGGCCGTCATGCCGTCCAGCGCCGCCCGGTCGAAACCGCCGTCCCGCTCCTGCGACTGCGAGCCGACCAGCGTCGAGAAGAAGGAGGAGGTACGGACCGACGGGTGGGCGCCGGCGAACTCGCCGGGCACCAGCCGGGCCACACCGCCCTGCCCCGCGCCACGGGCGAGGAGCATCTCCAGCGCCCCGAAGCCCTCCCGGGCGGTCAGCGTGCCCACGCCGGGTATCGTCCGGCCGCGCACGGCGCCGATCTCGCCCCAGGGGCCCCAGTTGACCGTGAGCGCGGGCAGTCCCGCGGACCGCCGCAGCGCCACCACCCCGTCGAGGAAGGCGTTGGCCGCCGCGTACTCGGCCTGGCCCGGTGAGCCCACGAGCGAGGCCAGCGAGGAGTAACCGATCCACCAGTCGAGCGCGGTGTCCGCCGTCGCTTCGTGCAGCCGCCAGGCCCCCGTCGCCTTCGGTGCCCAGACGCGGTGGAGCCGCCCGGGGTCGGCGTCGGTCACCAGCGCGTCCTCCAGTACCGCGGCCGTGTGCACCACCCCGCACAGCCGCGCCCCCGTGCCGGCCAGGACCTCCGTCATGCGCTCGGCGGTGCCGGGCCGGGACACGTCACCGGTGACCAGTTCGACACGGGTGCCCAGCGCCCGTATGCCCGCCAGTTCCTCCGCCGCTTCCGGGCCGGGCACTCCCCGGCCGCCCAGGACGACGGCTCCCGCGCCGAGTTCGGCGAGCCGGCGCGCGGTGGCCAGTCCCAGCCCGCGGGTGCCTCCGCTGACGAGGTAGCCGCCCCCGGGACGTACCACGACCCGCTCGCGCCGGGGTGCCGCCGGTGCCTCGGCGACGAGCCTGGCCACATGCCGCACCCCGTCCCGCCAGGCCACCTCGTCGGGGCCGTCCGTCGCGAGAATCTCGGCGGCCGGCGGAACACCGGAGTCGTCCAGGTCCACCAGCCGCGCGAGGAGTCCGGGGCGTTCCATGCGCAGCGTGCGCACCACCCCCCGCAGGGCGGCCTGCCCGGGGTCCGGCGCCCCGTCGCCGCAGTGCTGCGCCCGTACGGTCAGAATCGTCAGCGGGGGCGGCGGTGTCCCCGCCTCGTCGTAGGTACGCAGCAGCCCGGAGACGAGCCGCAGCACCGCCCGCACGCGCCGCTCGGCGCATTCCGCCACGTCCGCGGGCTCGACCGGACCTTCCCAGGCCACCAGGACCACACCACTCGGCCGGCGGTGGCCGTTCCACGGCTCGTCCCGGCCGACGCTCTCGCAGGAGACGCCGGCCTCCGACAGGGCGTCGACGAGCGCCGTCCGGCGGGCGTCTCCCGGGCAGCCGCCGACGACGAGGAGCCGTTGTCCGTCGCCCCGTCGCGGCTCCGGTGCCGGTACGGGCTCCCAGCGCAGCCGGTGCAGCAGGGGCGTGACATCCAGCGGCAGCTCCTGCGCGCCGACCGGACTGAGCCGCACACCGGTCAGTTCGGCGACCGGCAGCCCCGCGTCGTCCGTGACCCGTACGTCGGCCGAGAGTGCGCCGCGCTCCGTGCCGGGGCGCAGCCGGGCCAGGGAGACCAGCGACGGTCCCGGTGGCCGGCCGAAGAGGCGCAGCCGCTCCATGCCGGTCGGCAGGTAGGTGCCCTCCGTGCCGTCCGGCAGCAGCGCGGCCAGTCCGTGCAGGCATGCGTCCAGCAGAGCCGGATGCAGCAGGAACCGGCCGTCCGGCGGCAGCGCGGCGGGAGGACGCACCCGGCTGACGGCCCGGTCCCCGGCCACCCGCACCTCCGTGACGGACGCGAAGGCGGGTCCGTGTTCCTGGCCAAGGGCGCGCAGGGCCGCGTAGATGTCCTGCGGGTCGTGCGGTACGCCCACGAGGCCGGGCTCGGAGCCGGGCTCGAAGTCATCCAAGGAGTCGGCTCCGAGGTCGAGACCGGCCGGTGTCGCAGCCGGCCCGACGGACACCACGGCGGTGGCCAGCACCGTCGTGGCGGCCCCGGACCCGGCGACGACGGTGACCGTGCCACCGGCGCCGGCGGCGTCCTCCTCCAGGGTCGTGGTGAGGGTGGCGGTCTCCGACAGCGGCAGCATCCGGGCGAGGACCAGGTCGGCGGCCTCCGCCCGATCCGGCGTGGTGCCGAACGCCTCGCAGGCGGCGGCCAGGGCCAGTTCCGCGTACGCCGTGCCGGCCAGTACCGCGCTGCCGTGCACCCGGTGGTCGCCGAGCCACGGGAGCCGGTCGACGTCCACCCGGTTCTGCCACACGTGCCGGACCGGGGTGCCGGGCAGCGTGACCCGGTGGCCGAGCAGCGGATGGGCGGGAGAGTCGACGGGTGTACGTTCCGGCCGGGGGAAACTCTGGTGCTGCCAGGCGTAGGTGGGGAGTTCGGCCGGCTGTCCGGCGGGCACCGCCTCGCGGGGAAGGTCGACGCCCGCACAGTGCAGGGCCGCCAGGGTGTCCGCGATCGCGCCGTCGCTCGCCGCGCCCCGGCCGAGGGTGCCCAGCACCGTACTGCGGCCCAGGTACGCGCCGTCCGTCTCCATGACGGTCTCCAGGACCGACTGGGCGACGACGGGGTGCGGCGAGACCTCCAGGAAGACGCACCGCCCGTCGTGCGCCGCCGCTCGTACCGCCTCCGTCAGCCGGACGGGGCGGCGCAGGCTCACCGCCCAGTAGTCGGCGTCCAGTGCCGGGCGACCGAGCGGGTCGTCGAGCGTGCAGCTGTAGTACGGGAGTTCCAGGGAGCCGGGCCGCACGTCGGCGAGCGCGGCACGGACCTCGCCGAGCAGTGGATCGACCAGTGGACTGTGCGCCCCGATCCGTACGCCGGGCACCAGCCGGGCGAGCAGCTCCTGCTCCCGGCATTCGGCGACGAACTCCTCCACGGCCGCCGGCAGGCCCGCCACCACGCAGGCGCGGGGGGAGGAGTGCACGGCGACGGAGACACCGGGCCAGCCGGCCAGGCGCCGGCGCACCTCGGCGGCGTTCATCCCCACCAGCGCGGTGGCGCCGGTCCCGGCAAGCCGCTCCTCCATCAGCCGCGAGCGGCGGCAGACGATGCGTGCTCCGTCCTCGGGCGAGAGCGCGCCCGCGGTCACCGCCGCGGCGACTTCGCCCAGCGAGTGGCCGATCACGGCGCCGGGACGGATACCGAGGTCACGCCACAGCTCGGCGAGACCGATCTGCATGGCGTAGACGGCCGGCTGTACCCGGTCCATTCCGGAGGCGGCCAGACCGTCCTCGGTGAGGAGCGCGCGCAGACAGAGGCCGCTCTCGTCCCGTACGACCGGCTCCAGCCTGTCGATGACCGCGGCGAAGCCCGCTTCCTCCGCGAGGAGTTGGGCGCCCATGCCGTCCCACTGCGAGCCGTGACCGGAGAAGACGAACACCGGTTGCCCGCTCTTCGCGTCTGGCACACTGCCGCGTACCGCGAGAGGGCCGGGCTCCCCGCCCTCCCCGACGGTGCGCAGGACCCGGGCGAGCGTCTCGCGGTCGGCGGCACGGACGACCAGGCGCTCGGTGAGATGGGCGCGGCGCCGTGCGAGGGTGTGCGCCACGTCGGCGAGCGGGGTACCGGCGCCTTGGGCGGTCAGCCAGCCGGCGAGCCGCGCGGCGTTCGCGCGCAGCGCCGCGGGGGTGCGGGCGGAGAGCGCGAAGTGCATTTCCCCGTGCTTCATGTCCGGTAGTCCACTCTCACTCGGTGATCGTCACGTGGTCGGGCTCGGGCGCGGGCGCTTCGACGAGCACCGCGTGGGCGTTGGTCCCGCCGAATCCGAAGGAGCTGACTCCTGCGGTGCGCGGGCGGTCGCCGCGCGGCCATGCGACCGGTCGGTCCGCCACGGTGAGGCCCAGCTCGCCGAACGGAATACGCGGGTTGGGCGCGGCGTGGTGCAGCGTGGCCGGGATGAGTCCGTGATGCAGGGCCAGCACGCATTTGGCGAGACCCGCCAGGCCGGCCGCCCCTTCCAGATGGCCCAGGTTGGACTTGACCGATCCGATATGCAGCGGGGCTCCGGCGGGTCTGCCGCGGCCCAGGGCCGCGCCGAGGGCGGAGGCCTCGATGGGGTCGCCCAGCGCGGTGCCGGTGCCGTGCGCCTCCACGTAGTCCGCCTCGGCGGGGTCGAGTCCGGAGCCCTCCCACACCTCGCGGATCAGCGCCTCCTGGGCGGCCGGGTTCGGTGCCATCAGGCCGTTGGACCGGCCGTCCTGGTTGGTGCCGGTCGCGCGCAGCACGGCGAGGATCCGGTCGCCGTCGCTCACCGCGTCGTCGAGCCGGCGCAGCACCACGACCAGGCACCCCTCGCCTCGTACGTAGCCGTTCGCCGCCTTGGAGAAGGGCTTGCACCGGCCGTCGGGCGAGAGCACCCCGCTCTCCGTGAAGTTGATGGTCACACCGGGCGAGAGCAGCAGATTCACGCCGCCGACCAGGGCGGTGTCGCACTCCCCGGCGAGCAGTCCGAGCCGCGCGAGGTGCAGCGCCACGAGTGAGGAGGAGCAGGCGGTGTCGACGGTCAGGCTGGGGCCGCGCAGATCGAGCGCGTACGACAGCCGGTTGGCGAGGATGCTCATGGCCGCGCCGGTGCCGGTGCGCGCGTTGATCGACGGCAGATCCTCGAGAACGGCCCGCCCGTGGTCGTCGGCGCACGCGCCCACGTACACACCGGTACGGGTGGTGGCCAGCCGGTCGACCGGTACGCCCGCGTGCTCCAGAGCCTCCCAGGCGACCTCCAGCAGGATCCGCTGCTGCGGGTCCATCTGGGCGGCCTCCGCCGGGGAGATCCCGAAGAACTCGGCGTCGAACCCGTCCACGTCGTCGAGGAAGGCTCCGTGCCGGTTCACCCGGTCGACGGCGGCGGCGTGACCGGGAGACGCCTGGCGGTAGGTGTCCCAGCGTCCGGCGGGAACCGCCCCGACGGCGTCGCCTCCGGAGCGCAGCAACTCCCAGAACGCGTCCGGTGAGCCGGTTCCGCCGGGCAGCCGGCAGCCGAGTCCGACGATCGCGACGTCCTGGGCGCCCGTGGTCCCTTGACCCGCCACGGGCACCGGGCCGGCCACGGGCACCGCAGACGTACGCGGCGCCGGTGACCCGCCGGTCAGGAAGGCGGTCAGCTGCCGGATCGTGGGGTGCTCCCACAGCGCGGTCGGCGACACCGTCCGGTCGAGGAGCTCCTCCAGCTCGCCCGACAGGGCCACCGCGTCGCGGGAGGTGAAGCCGTACGCCTCGAACGGGAGGTCCGCATCGACACGGTTCTCGGGAATCCCGCCGCGCCGGGCGGCCCGCCCGACAAGCAGCCGGTGCAGTTCCTCGCTCACCGGACCCCCACGCCGTCCGTCGCCGCAGTGGTCAGATCACCGGCGAGATGGAGCTCGCGGCATGCCGCGCGCCGGATCTTTCCGCTGGTCGTCCTGGGCAGGGCACCGCGCCGGACCAGCACCACGTCCTGGACGTCGAGCGAGTGCCTGGCCAGGACCGAGGAGCGGATCGCGGTGCGGACCGCGTCCAGTTCCGCAGCGTCACGGCGCCGTTCGAGTTCGGCCACGACGACCGCCCGTTCGCCGTTCTCGCCGAGCAGCCCGACCGGGAAGGCGGCGACATGGCCCCGGCGCACCGCGGGGTCGGCTTCCTGCACGGTCAGTTCGAGGTCGGCGGCATAGTGGTTGCGGCCGTCGACGACGATGAGGTCCTTCAGCCGGCCTGTCAGATACAGCTCGCCGCCGTGGAGGAAGCCCAGGTCCCCGGTGCGCAGCCAGGGGCCGTCGCCTTCCGTGCCGGGCAGTTCCGCGCCGAAGACCTCGGCGGTGCGTTCCGGGCGGTTCCAGTAGCCGGCGCACACGTTCGCCCCGCGCACCCACACCTCACCGGCGGCGTCCTCGGCCCCGGGCCGGGCGGTGACCGGGTCGACGATGCGTACCTCTTGGCCGGCCGGGGCCCCGCAGGCCACCACGCGGTAGCCGTCGGTGGCGCCGTCGGGCAGCACACGCACCCGGTCCCGGGCCAGTTCGGCCCGGTCCAGCGTGAGCACGCGGGCGGCCTTCGGCCCGCCGAGGGTGACGGCGAGCGTGGCTTCGGCCAGGCCGTAGCCGGGAGAGTGTGTCTCGTGCCGGAAGCCGTACGCGCCGAACTCGGCGGTGAACCGGTCGAGGGTCGCCGCGCGCACCGGCTCCGAGCCGTTGACCAGGACGCGCAGCGATGACAGGTCGAGTCCCTCGCGGGCGCGCTCGGAGATCCGGTCGGCGCAGAGGTCGAGTCCGAAGTTGGGCGACACCGTGTGCGTGGCCCGGTGTTCGCTGATCGCGCGCAGCCAGCGGACGGGCTGCTGGATGAAGGAGAACGGCGCCGTGAGAACCACGGGCGTGCGGTTGATCAGCGGCACGGCGATCATCAGCAGCAGGCCCATGTCGTGGAAGAACGGCAGCCATCCGGCGATCCGCGCGTCCTCGCCGATGCCGAGTCCGTCGCGCAACTGGGCAGCTCCGACCGCGAGGTTGCGATGGGTGACCTCGACACCGGCCGGGGCGCGGGTGGACCCGGAGGTGTACTGCAGGTACGCGACGTCGTCCGGCCGCTCCACGACGGGCAGCAGGACCTTGCGGCCCAGCGCCGGATCCAGTGCGTCGACGCGGACGACCGCGGGCTGCCCCAACTCCGGTGCATCGTCCAGGAGTTGTCGCACCGACTCCCGGTACGGCGTGGTGGTGAGGACCACGCTCGGCGCGCAGTCGGCCATGGCGAGCCGCAGCCGTTCGTCGGTACGGAACGCCTCCGGCGCGTAGAGCGGCACGGCGAGCACGCCGGTGTAGAGGCAGCCGAGCAGCGCGGCGACATAGTCCGCGCCGTGCGGGCACAGGATCGCGACCCGGTCGCCCGGCGCCGCGACCGGGCTCAGCGTCCCGGCCACGGCCCGTGCCCTGGAATGCAGTTGACGGTATGTCACATCATGAGCGACGCCCGCACGGTCGGCCGAGTAGTCGATGAAGGTCATGGCCGTACGGTCCGGATGGCGGCGCGCCGCCTCGGGCACCGCCGCGGCCAGCCCGAGCGGCTCGGGCGAGGTGTTCACAGACACGTTGCTTCCGATCAGTCGCGGCCGGCCGGCCGGGGCAGCGGCACGGAGCTGCCCCGCACGTACGGGGTGTTGGTGGGATAGCGCGGCCAGGGACGCACGATCTCGTGGATCTCCACCCGGTACCCGGCGTCGCGCAGCGCGGTGAGCAGGCGCCGGTTGGCGTTGCACCCGCCGGCCACCCGGCGCCACAGCGGAGCCAGCACGTCCTGGACCAGGCCGACCACGCCCGGTGACCTGACGTGCTCGAAGAAGATCAGCCGGCCCGACGGCTTGAGCACGCGCCGGATCTCGTCCAGCGCGGCGGGCAGGTCGACGACGGTGCAGAGCACGAGCGTGCACACCGCCGTGTCGAAGGTGTCGTCCGGCAGAGGCAGCCGTTCCGCCCAGGCGTCCACCACCTCCACGTCGAGCGGCACCTCCTCTGCGCGCCGGACGAGCTGCTTGCGCATCTCGCTCGCCGGCTCGACGGCGACCAGCGAGTCCGCCTTGGCGTAGTAGGGCAGGTTGGCACCGGAGCCCGCGCCGACTTCCAGGATCCGTCCGGTCAGCTCACCGAACATGAGCGTGCGCAGCGGCCGGCCCCACTTCTCCTCCGCCCGTTGCGTCATCGCGTCGTAGTAGCGGGCGAAGAACTTCCCGCTGCGGCTCTCCAGCTGCGGGTTCGGGTCCACGGTGGTCGTCACGGCAGGGCTCTCCTGTGGTTCTGTGCGGCGGGAAGGGCAGCGGGCTCAGCGGTGCCGTCCTCCGCCCTCAGCCAGCGTTCGAACGCCGCGAGGTCGGGGAGGATGACGTCGGAGCAGGCGAGGACGGCCAGGTTCTGCCGCATCTCGCTGATGGCGACCACGGTGGTGCCGGCGCGGTGGGCGCTGAGCATCTCGGCCGCGGTGCCCATGCTGGGCTCGTGATCCGGGAGCCAGGCCACGCACACGTCGCTCTCGGCAGCCACCCGGGTCAGCCGGTGGAAGGTGTCGATGAGCGCCGATACCGCCGGGCCGTGGCCGGCCCGGTACACCTCGGGTGCGTCCGCGAGTGCGGCGTGCCCGTGCCTGATGGCCTGTTCGTGTTCGCCGATCCATGCCTGCATCAGCGCATGGGGGTCGTGCACCACGGCGTCCGGATGGCGCTCCAGGATGCTGCGCCGCAGCCTGTCGCGGTAGCCCTGATCGGCGAGCCGGGCACCGGACCGGGCGCCCTGCATGACGCCGGCCAGGAAGTACGAGCGCGGGCGGCCGGCCGTCACGCGTCCTCCACCGAGTACGCGGGCACCACGAGGCCGGCCGGTGCGGCCGCGTCGTAGAGCGCGGCGGCCTCGACCAGGTGGTCGGCCACCTCCTGGGGGGTGGCCCGCACGGCATCGGCCACGCGCTCCAGTTCACGGTCGAAGGCTGCGCCGCCCCAGGTGCTCACGGTTCCCTGGTTGTCCCGGGCGATCAGCGCGCGGCGGTCGGCGAGGGCGCCGCGCGGGCGTCCCGAGAAGGGCAGGGCGATCTCGGTGAGGGCATCGTCGACGGGGTGCACGGCGCGCAGCGACAGGTTGTTCTGTTCCGGGTGCAGCAGCAACTGTCGTACGACGGAAGCCGGGACCGGCAGGTCGCGCACGGTCTCCTCGGGACGCATGGTGTACGCGCGGTGGGTGAGCGTCTCGTCGAGGCGTGGGCTGTAGCGGAGGTACTGCAGCCTCAGCACTCCGTCGTCCGGGCGCCACACGGCCCGCAGCGTGGACGGGGCGGGTGAGCCGTCCGGGCGGCGGCGCAGCGGGTAGGCATCGGCGTCGGTCCGCACGGCGCCGTCGACCGCGTCGCCGCGCGAGAGCCGAAGCGGGGCGCGGTGCATCAGGTACGGGTCGAGGACGGTGAGGGTCTCGCCGTCGTCGTACAACGCACAGACGTGCCGGCCGCCGACCCGGTACTCGGCCTCGACGCCGGTGCGTCGGGCCACCTGGTCGCCGGCGCTGAAGGTCTGCCAGGCGCATGCGATGCCGAAGCGCTCGGGTGACGTGCCTGTTCCGTAGTGGACGTGGTACTGGGCGGCGCTGTTGTACGGGACCTCGGCAAGGACCTTCGTGTGGACGTCCTGGAGGACCTGGAGGTCCAGGTCGGTGGGGGCGGGAGCCGCCATGGATGAAGTCTCCTAGCAGGGTGGGTGGGGCTCAGCGGGTCGCGGGCCGGACAGCCCCTCGTCCGTCACGTGCGCCGAGGCTGGTGAGCAGGAAGGCCACCAGCTCCGCGCGGCGCCGCACGAGGTAGAAGTGGTCGCCCGGCATGGCCCGCAGGGTGAACGGGCCGGTCGTACAGAAGCGCCAGCCTTCGGCATGCCGCGCGGTGACCCGGGGGTCGCGGGTGCCGACGAGCGCGGTCACGGGGCAGTCCAGGGGTGGCCCGGGCCGGTAGCGGTAGCCCTCGGCGAGCCGGATGTCGGCATGGACCGTGGCCGGCGGCAGGTCCTCCGGGCGCGCCCCGGTCAAGTGGCGCAGGGCGGCGACGGGTTCGTCGTCGTGCCGCACGGGTTCGCGGTGCCCGTTCTCCATCGGTGCGGGGTGGGCCGATACGAAGAGGGCACGCGGCGAGGCGGACTCGGCCCCCGCCAGCAGCCGGGCCGTCTCGAACGCGACGGCCGCGCCCATGCCGTGCCCGAACAGCACGAGGGGTACCTCCGCGTCTCCGGCCAGTGCCTCGGCGACCGGTTGTGCCAGTTCCTGGAGGCGGCCGGCCGGCGCTTCACCGACGCGGTCCTCGCGTCCCGGGTACTGCACGGCGGCCAGTTCGACGTGGTCCGTCAGGTCGTCGGGCCAGGCGTGGAAGAACCGTGCCGTGCAGCCGACGGGCGGGAAGCACACCAGGCGCAGTGCGGGCCGGCGCCGAGGCCGCGGTGTGCGCAGCCAGGATCGCGTGAGGCCCGCCGCCCGCTCCTGCGGCGTCAGCCCGTACCTGCCCAAAGGGAGTCGCCCTTTCACAGCATGCCCGGAATCGAGCGGTTCGAATAAGACGAGTGAGGGAAAACAAGCCACCGCCCCGACCTCGATCTCCTGAATCCGGCGGCAACGCATTCGAACGTACGCCAAAAACACCGCGCCCGACAGGTGGGTACCCGAAGGGGCAATACCCGCCCTCGGCATGAGCGAAGTAGGCGTACATATCCGCATTTTCCCCCGCGGCTTTCGGTCCGGAAGCCGCTCGATTTTGCCAAACAGTGACCTGATCCCGATTGCCTTCGCCATTTCGAACAAGGAAGTCTTTACGGCGGTGTTAGCGCTGTTAATCCGCCATAAATACTTCCCTCAACTTCACTTCGGGACGAGAGCGAGATTTCGTGGACATGGTCCGATGGCCCGCCGAGGCCGTGGAGCGGTACCGAAAGGCCGGCTACTGGCAGGGCCGCCCGCTGGGTGACTTTCTCGCCGAGCACGCCGGGGCGAACGGCGCGGCCACCGCCCTGGTCGGGGAGGGCGAGCAGCTGACCTACGCCGAACTGGACCGTCGCGCCGGGCACTTGGCCGCGGGGCTGGTGGACCTCGGCCTGTCGCCCGGGGACCGGATCGTCGTCCAGCTGCCCAACACCGCGGACTTCTTCGTCCTGCTCTTCGCCGCGCTCCGGATCGGCGCCGTACCGGTGCTCGGCCTGCCCGCGTACCGCAGGAGCGAGGCCGTTCACCTGTGCGGCCACAGTGGGGCCGTGGCCTATGTCGTGCCGGACACCGACGTCACGTCAGGCTTCGACTACCGCGTCCTCGCCGAGGAGGTGGCGCGGCAGACACCCACCCTGCGCCATGTGCTGGTGACCGGGGACGCCGGCCCGCACATCTCGCTCGCCGATGTTGAGAAGACCGGACACGACCGGCCCGGCGCCCTCCGGCTCACCGAGCCCGATCCCCAGGACCCGGCGGTCCTCCTGGTCTCCGGCGGTACGACGGGCCTGCCCAAGCTCATCCCGCGTACGCACGAGGACTACGCCTACAACGTCCGGGCCAGTGCGGAACTCTGCGGCTTCGACCGGCACACCGTCTATCTCGCCGCGCTGCCCGTCGCCCACAACTTCGCGCTCGCCTGCCCGGGTGCGCTGGGCACGCTCCAGGCGGGCGGCACTGTGGTGCTGAGCGCCTCCCCCGACCCGGACACCGTCTTCCCCCTGGTCGAACGGCACCGGGTGACCGCGACGGCCGTGGTGCCGCCGCTGGCCGCACTGTGGTCGCAGGCCGCCGAGTGGGCTCCCGACGATCTCGGCAGCCTGGCCCTGCTCCAGGTGGGCGGCGCACGCCTCTCGCCGGAGGTCGCGCGCCAGGTCCGGTCCGCCCTCGGATGCGAGCTGCAGCAGGTCTTCGGCATGGCGGAGGGGCTGCTGAGCATGACCCGGACCGGTGACGACGAGGAGCGCGTGGCCACCACCCAGGGCCGGCCGCTGAGCCCGGACGACGAGATCCGGGTGGTCGACGCCGACGGCGAGGAGGTGCCCGCGGGCACGGTCGGCGAGCTTCTCACCCGCGGGCCGTACACCCTGCGCGGCTACTACCGGGCGCCGGAGTACAACCGGACCGCCTTCACCGACGACGGCTTCTACCGCACCGGCGACCTCGTGCGCGTGCTGCCCGGAGGGGACATCGTCATCGAGGGACGGAAGAAGGACCTCGTCAACCGCGGCGGTGACAAGGTCTCCTCGGACGAACTCGAGGGCCACCTGCGCGCCCACCCCGCCGTGCTGGACGCTGCCGTGGTGCCCGTTCCCGACGAGTTCCTCGGCGAACGCACCTGCGCCTGGGTGGTGTTGCGGGAGGGGCGCACCGAACTCGGCGGACCCGGCCTCGACGCCTTCCTCGAAGAGCGCGGCCTCGCGCCGTACAAGAAGCCGGACCTGGTCCGCCTCGTCGACACCCTGCCCGTCACCGGGGTCGGGAAGGTCGACAAACGCGCCCTCGCCCGGCGCGCGGCCGAAGCCGTCAGCCGCGAGAGCTGACCCGCGCCTGCGCGGCGCGACAGACACCGACCTCGTACGTCAAGGAGACCGCACCATGTCCACCACCACCGTCTCGTCCGGGATCACCCATGTCCCGTTCTCCGGCAGTCCCTCCCAGGCCGCGACCCGGCTGGCAGAAGCCGGACCGCACGACCAGTACGTGGTGTACGAACGGGGCGACGCCTGGTGGTACGCCGGCGGAGCCCGGGCGTCCGTGGTGGTCGACCGGTCCCATGTGACCCTCGACCACGACGGCACCCGCACCCGCACGCCCTGGCACGGGGATCCGCTGGACGCCGTGCACCGCACCCTGTCCTCGCTTCCGTTCGGCGACTGGCGCGCCTACGGCTGGGCCGCGTTCGAGCTGTCGTACGCCTTGGCGGGGGACGTGGCGGAGCTGGGCGAGGAGCCGCTCATACACCTGGTGATCCCCGAGACCGAGGTCCACCTGTCGGCCGACGGCGCGGAGGTGCGGTGCGGAAGTCCGGACGACGAGGACGCGGTGCACGCCCTGCTGGCCGCCCACTCGACGGACACCGGACCCGGGGGTCCGGCCGCGCTGCGCGTCGATCTGCGGGAGCGGGCCGGGGACGCGTACCACGATTCCGTCAAGCGGGCCGTCGAGGCCATCCGCCAGGGGGACTTGCAGAAGGTGATCCTGTCGCGCACCGTCCCGGTGGAGCAGGAGGTGGACCTGCCCGCGACCTACCTGGCCGGCCGGTCCGCCAACTCGCCGGCCCGCTCGTTCCTGCTGAACCTCGGCGGCGTCGAGGCGGTCGGCTTCAGCCCCGAGACCGTCGTCGAGGTATCGGCGGACGGCCGGGTGTCCACCCAGCCACTGGCGGGCACCCGGGCGCTGAGCGGGGACCGGGCCGAAGACGCCGCGCGCCGGGCGGAGTTGCTCAGTGACGCCAAGGAGATCTACGAGCACGCGATATCGGTCCAGGTCGCCTGGGAGGAGATGTCGACGGTGTGTCGTGAGGGATCGGTGCGGGCCGACGAGTTCATGACCATCAAGGAACGCGGCAGCGTGCAGCACATCGCGTCCCGGGTGAGCGGGGAACTGCGGCGGGGCGACCGGGGGCCCTGGCCCGCGCTCGCGGCCGTCTTCCCCGCGGTCACCGCCTCCGGCGTGCCCAAGGGCGCCGCCTACCGGACCATCCGCAGCCTTGAGCCGGGGCCGCGCGGTCTCTACAGCGGCGCGGTGCTGACCGTCGGCAGCGACGGCTTCCTGGACGCCGCTCTCGTGCTCCGCACGGTCTTCCGGCAACACGGCCGGACCTGGCTCAGGGCGGGCGCCGGAATCGTCGGACAGTCCACCCCGGAGCGGGAGTTCGAGGAGACCTGCGAGAAGCTGCGCAGCATCTCGCGCACGCTGGTGCCCGCCGCGGACCACTGACCCGGACCGGACTTCTTTTACAGCACTGTTCGACTTATACAGGGCTCGGCACTACCCTGAACCCGAACAGCAGTGTTCAACTTAAGGAGTACGTCCGTGCCCGCACCGTCCCCCTCCCCATCCGTCACCGCACCAGGCGGGGAAGGCCATCCGCTGCGCTGGCCCATCCTGGCGGTCCTCTGCCTGAGCCTCCTGATCGTCGGTCTCGACGTCACCGTCCTCAACGTGGCTCTGCCCACGTTGGTCGACGAACTCGGCGCCTCCACCAGTGAGCTGCAGTGGCTGGTGGACATCTACAGCCTCATGGCAGCCGGTCTGATGCTCTTCGCCGGAAGCCTCGCGGACCGGTTCGGCCGCAAACCCGTCTTCCTCACCGGACTGATCCTCTTCACGGCCGCCTCCGCGGTCGCCGCCTTCTCGGAGACCACCGCGTCCCTCATGGCCGCCCGGGGCGTCATGGGCATCGGCGAGGCACTGATCATGCCGGCGACGCTGTCCATCATCGGCACCGTCTTCACCGACCCGGCCGAGCGAATGAAGGCGATCGGCCTGTGGTCGGCGATGATCGGCGTCGGCCTGGCCATGGGACCGCTGGTCGGCGGCTGGCTGCTCGGTGAGTTCTGGTGGGGCTCCGTCTTCCTCATCAACGTCCCCATCGGCATCCTGGCCCTCGCGGTGACTCTCAAGATCGTGCCGAACTCCCGCGCCGCCGTGGCCCGGCGACTCGACCTGGCCGGTGCCGCGCTCTCGGTCCTCGGTATCGGCACCCTGCTGTGGGCGATCATCGAGGGTCCGGTCAAGGGCTGGACCAGCCTGCCGGTACTGCTCGGCTTCGCCGCCGCGGCAGCCCTGCTGGCCGCCTTCCTCGTCCGCGAACGCACCGCGCGGGAACCGATGCTTCCGCTGGGCATCTTCGCCCACCGGCGCCTGGCCGTCGGCAACATCCTGGTCTTCCTCGGCCTGCTGTCCCTGCTCGGGGCGCTCTTCGTGCTCGTCCAGTACCTGCAGTTCGTCCTCGGCTACGACGCCGGCGAGACGGGCCTGCGGATCGCGCCCACCGCGCTCGTCATCCTGATCGCCGCACCGCTCGCGTCCTTCCTCGGCCAGCATGTCGGCACGCGTTGGCTGGCTGCCCTGGGACTCGCGTTCGCCGTGGTCTCCCTGCTGCTGCTCGCCACCACCGAGGACGGCGACGGCTACGGCCGGGTGCTGGCCGCCATGCTCTTCCTGGGCTGTGGTGCCGGCTTCATCATCGGCCCGACCAGCGACGCCATCGTCGGGTCACTCCCGGAGGACGACCTCGGGGTCGGCTCCGCCACCAACAGCGCGGCCGTGCAGCTCGGTTCGGCGCTGGGTGTCGCGGTACTCGGAAGTCTTTTGTCCGGCACATACCGCGACGACATCAAGGAGAGCGCGGCCGCGGCCGGCCTGCCGGACTCGGCCCTGAACACGGCCGGTGATTCGGTGGGAGCCGCGCTCGCCGTCGCCGGGCAGCTGCCCGAGCAGGCCGGCCAGGCCCTCGCGGCGGCCGCGCGATCCGCGTACGTCTCCGGTATGGCGCCCTCCATGCTCACCGGTGCCGCTGTCGCCGCCGCGGGCATCCTCGTGGCGCTGTTCCTCTTCCCCAAGGGCAAGGGAGGCGGCCTTCCCCCTGCTGAAACACCCAGGCCCGACAGCGTTCCGCACCAGCCGTCCGGGGTGAGCACCCGCCCCTGACGGTACGAACGACGCACTCCCGAACCTGACCGGCCTGACCGGACCAGCCCGACGTGCGTCGTGCCACGCTGCACCCCCGTCAGCGTGGCACGGCGCGAAGGAGGTGAAATACGCTCCCACCATGCCCACGCCGCATCAGAAAGTACGCCGCTCCGCCGGCGACCGGGACGAACCACGCCGCCGAGCCGACGCGGAACGCAGCATCACGGCCATCGTGGCCGCCGCCCTCGACTGCTTTGCTCAGGACCCCAACGTGAGCATGACGGCGGTGGCCAGTACGGCCGGCGTCAGCCGGGTCACCCTCTACGCGCACTTCCCGTCCCGCGAGGCGCTGCTGGACGCCGTCCTCGCCCACTCCGTCGAACAGGCGGACGCGGTCCTTCAGGGACAGCGGCTGGACGAGGGGCCGGCGGACGAGGCGTTCTCGCGCCTGGTCCGGTCGAGCTGGCGGATCCTGGAACGGCACGCGTTCCTCCTTTCCGCCTCCGACGGCGTCATCGCGCCGGCCCGCCGCCGCACGCATCACGAGAAGGTCCTCGGACGGGTGGAGCGCATCCTGCTGCGCGGCCAGGAGGAGGGGGTGTTCCGCTCCGACCTTCCGCTGGGCTGGCTGGTGACCACCTTCTACAGCCTGCTCCACGCCGCGGCCGCGGAGGCCGACGCCCGCCATCTCAAGGCCAGGAACGTTCCCGACATCCTCGACCGCACACTCTCCTCCATCCTCCGGAGTTCGCATGCATCCCCATGAAGCACTCGTCCGTACCTGCCTGTCCGCGATCAGTGAAGGCGACGCGGACACCTGGCTGTCGTGTTACGCCCCCGATGCCGTGTCGGAGGACATACCGCTGAACTCGGTCTGGAAGGGGCAGGCCGGGCTGGAGGCGGGCGTGCGCTCATGGCTGAAGGCCATTCCGGACACCCGGATGGAGGTGCAGTCCCTCTTCGCGGACGAGCACGTCGGCACCTGCCAGTGGACGATGTCCGGGACGCTGCACGGCAGCATGGACGGCCTCCCCTCGCAGATCGCCGCCCTCGGCGCGGGGAAGCGCTTCTCCATGCGCGGGGTCACCGTCTACCGGTTCTCCGAGGACGGCCGCATCCAGCACGAGGCGCTGTACTGGGATCTCGCCGGGGTGCTGGGGCAGCTCGGGATCCTGCCTCCCCTGTAGCCCCCCGGGAGCGCTCAGTGGTAGGCGTGCACGACGGCGTGGCCCTTGCCGCGGCCGATCATCCACTTGTTCAGCGGCGTGGTGATCACGAAGGCGACGGCGAAGCCGCCGAGGAGCGCGGCCCAGAACAGCCCGTCGGACAGATGGGCGTCCAGCGCGCCGGGGGTGAGGGCGATGATCAGGTTGTCCACCGTCTCCATCACGGCGATGGAGACGGTGTCGGCGGCCAGCGCGGTGCGGATGGCGGCCCTCAGGCCGAGGCCCGCCTTGCGTACCGCGAACATGGTGAACGAATAGCCGAAGAGGAACGCCAGCGCGATCGCCAGCGCCATGGTGGGGGCGTTGCCCCAGCGCAGGGCGGTACCGATGACCATGCCGAGGATCTCGCCGATCGCGCAGCCGGTGAGGCAGTGGGCCGTCGCCTGCGCGGCGGTACCCCAGGAGGCGCCTCCGGCCGCGCGACCGCCGTGCCCGGTGTGGTCCATGACGTTCTCCCTCACGCCTACCAGTGTGGGCCCGTCGGGACAGCCCGGCACAGCACAGAAGGTGATCACTGCGGGCGGGGGCGGCCGGCGACCGCCCCCGCCCGCGGCGCGTGCGGTCAGCTCTTGCCGAGCAGCCTGTTCATACGCTCGATCTCGGCGCTCTGCGAGGTGACGATGTCACCGGCCATGTCCTTGGCCGGCCGGTAGGCACCGTCGGTCTGCTCGGTCTTGGCCATCTCCACCGCGCCTTGGTGGTGCTTGACCATCAGCTCCAGGAACGCGGTGTCGAACACCTTGCCGGACGACTTCTCCAGCGTGTCCATCTCCTCGGGCGTCATCATCCCGGACGTGGAGTGCCCGGCGTGCTGGCCGCCCTCGTCCTCCGCGGGGACCTCCTCGCCCCAGGACGTCAGCCAGCCGGACAGCGTCTTGATCTCCGGGTCCTGTGCCTTCTTGATCTCCCCGGCGAGCTTCCTGACCTCGGCGGACAGGGCCCGGGTCTCCGCCAGCCCGGCCATCTCGACCGCCTGCCGGTGGTGCGGGATCATCCCCGTCGCGAAGGCGACGTCGGCGGCGTTCTGCTCGCCCTGCCGCTCGCCCTCCGGGGCGGAGGCCGACCCGCTGCCGTGGTGGCCGGCGGAGCTGTCGTTGGCGCCGCCGCACGCGGTGAGTACGACGGCGAAGGTGGCCGCGGCCGCGGCGGCGGCGGCACGGCGGATCAGGGAACGGTGTGCGGTCATGGTGGTGCGACTCCTGTGTGTGCGCTCGATAGGCATGGCTCCGTGCGGCGGCACCGGCCAACGGGGTCGGCCGGGCACGCCGGGGGTCGCCTATATGCGCAGGAGTTGCAGTTCGCTCAGTGAGGGCGGGGCCCGCCCGGCCGGCGCCGCCGCGGGGACGAAGGCGGGTACGCCCGCCGTCGGGCACGTGACCGCCCCGGCCGGAACCGGCGCGGGCAACGCGGGCGCCCCGCTCGTGCCGGCGGCCGCGCAGGTGGCGTCGGCGTGCTCGGCATGCCCGCCGGACCCGCCACTGTCGTCATGACCGCCATGGACGCAGTCCAGGCATTCGGCTGCGCCGGCATGCGACGAGGCCGCGGCGGCGGCCTCATGGTGGACATCAGGCATGGCGGAGGAGGATGCCTGAGGGGCAGCAGGTGCCAGGCCGTGCATGGCCACCAGACCCGCCAGCACGGCCAGTACGAGCAGCGCGAACAGCCGTACCCCACCGGGCCGGGCCGCAATCCACGCCTGCTGACTCATTCCCGCATCCTAATCCGCGTCCCGCAGGGTCCGGGGACGGGGCAGACGCCCGCGCCCGACACCTGACGGCTCGACGCTGCTACTCGAACCGCGCGGTGTCGCCCGCCCCTCGGCGTACGATCTCGAGTTCGCCGCCGGAGAAGTCGATGACCGTGGTCGGTTCGGTGCCGCAGTCGCCCGAGTCGACCACGGCGTCCACCACGTGGTCGAGTCGTTCCTTGATCTCCCAGCCCTGAGTCATCGGCTCGTCCTCGTCGGGCAGGATCAGGGTGCTGGAGAGCAACGGCTCACCGAGGTCGGCGAGCAGGGCCTGGGCAACGGCATGGTCGGGAATCCGGACTCCGACCGTCTTCTTCTTCGGGTGCAGCAACTGGCGCGGCACCTCCTTCGTCGCCGGCAGGATGAAGGTGTAACTGCCGGGCGTCGCTGCCTTGATCGCGCGGAACACGTCGTTGTCGATGTGCACGAACTGACCGAGCTGCGCGAAGTTCTGGCACACCAGGGTGAAGTGGTGACGGTCATCGAGGTTCCGGATCGACCGGATCCGGCCGATGCCGTCACGACTGCCCAGTTGGCATCCCAATGCGTAACAGGAGTCCGTCGGGTATGCGACGAGCGCGCCGGACCGAATGCTGTCAGCCACGCTGCTGATGGTGCGCCGCTGAGGATTCTCGGGGTGCACGTCGAAGTACTTCGCCATTCGCCGAGTCTACGGGCCCGGCTACCCGAGGGCCCGGTCGAGGTTGAACGCGGCGCTGATCAGGGCGAGGTGGGTGAACGCCTGGGGGAAGTTGCCGTGCTGGTCGCCGGTGGGTCCGATCTCCTCCGCGTACAGGCCCAGGTGGTTGGCGTAGGTGAGCATCTTCTCGAAGGCCAGGCGGGCCTCGTCGTGCCGTCCGGCGCGGGCGAGTGCCTCGACGTACCAGAACGAGCAGGTGGAGAACGTTCCCTCCGCACCGCGGAGCCCGTCCGGACTGGCTTCGGGGTCGTAGCGGTAGACGAGGGAGTCGGACACCAGCCGCTCGCCGAGCGCGTCGAGGGTGGACAGCCATTTCGGGTCGGTCGGTGAGATGAACTTGGCCAGCGGCATCATCAGCAGGGAGGCGTCGAGGACGTCGCCGTCCCGGTACTGGACGAACGCCCGCCGTTCGGCGGACCAGCCGCGTCGCATGATCTGCTTGTAGATCGTGTCACGGGCCTGCTGCCAGCGCCCGACGTCGGCGGGCAGGCCACGGTGATGGGCCATCCGCATGGCCCGTTCGATCGCGACCCAGCACATGAGCCGCGAGTACACGAAGTCCTTGCGGCCGCCCCGGGTTTCCCACACGCCCTCGTCGGGCTGGTCCCAGTGGTCGCACACCCAGTCGACCAGGCCGCTGACCTCCTCCCAGCGGTCGCTGGAGATCGGCTCCCCCCATTTGTCGTAGAGATAGATGGAGTCGATCAGCGCCCCGTAGACGTCCAGTTGGAGCTGGCCGGCGGCGGCGTTGCCGACCCGGACCGGGGCCGAGCACGCGTAGCCCTCGAGGTGGTCCAGCTCGCGTTCCGGCAGATCGCTGCGCCCGTCGATGCCGTACATGATCTGAAGCGGTCCCGAGGGGCCGCCGCCGCGCAGGCTGATGCGTTCGGACAGGAAGTTCATGAACGCCTCGGCTTCCTCCGTGAAGCCCAGCCGGAGCAGCGCGTAGACGCAGAACGCGGCGTCGCGCACCCAGATGTACCGGTAGTCCCAGTTGCGCTCGCCGCCGATCTGTTCGGGGAGACTGGTCGTGGGCGCGGCCACGACCGCACCGCTCGGCGCGTAGGTGAGCAGTTTCAGCGTCAGTGCGGAGCGCTGCACCATCTCCCGCCACCGCCCGCGGTAGCGCGACGCGGAGACCCACTGCCGCCAGAACCGCACGGTGGCCTCGAACTGCTGCTCCGCCTCGGTGTGCGGGCACCCGCGCAAGGTGACGTCGTCGCCGACGCGGTCCAGCGCGAAGACGGCGGACTCGCCTTCCAACAGTTTGAACTGGGACCACACGTCCGGGCCCTCGCACTCGACCGGCACGGTGGCCGTCAGCGCCAGCGACAGCGACGGCGACTCGAACACCGCCTGGTGCTCGTACGCGCGCACCGTGTGCGGCTGGGACCCGTAGTCGAACCGGGGGGCCACCCGTGCCCGGAACGGAAGCGCTCCGCGGGCACAGATGACCCGCCGGATCAGCCGGTGCCGGCCGGCCTCGCGCGAGTCGTTGTCGACCGGCATGAAGTCCTGGATCTCCCCCACTCCCTCGTCGGCGAAGAACCGGGTGATCAGGACGTTGGTGTCGGGGAAGTAGAACTGCTTCGTCCGCGCGGGCACATCCGCGGCCAGCTCGAAGCATCCACCCCGGTCCGCGTCCAGAATCGAGGCGAAGACGCTGGGCGCGTCGAAGCGAGTACAGCAGTACCAGTCGATGGTCCCGTTGGTACCCACGAGCGCGGCGCTGCGCAGGTCTCCGATCAGGCCGTGCTCGGAGATCGGCAGGTATCGCGCAGCGGTCACATCAGCCTCCCTGTCACCACGTGAGTGCGGAAAACCTGACATACCGAGCTTACGCGGTCGGGTGTGAGGGCGTCAGCAGCAGTCGGCGGTGGCCGGGCCGGCGCAGCAGGTACTGCCTTCCTGCTTGGCCAGGGTGGCGGCGTCGGCCTTGACGACATACACCTCCCAGGGCTCCCGGCCGGGGCCGTGGACCCAGACCTTGTCCTGGAGGGCGTAGCAACAGCTGGTGTCGTTCTCCTCCGCCGTGGCCAGGCCCGCGTCGCTCAGGCGCGTGGTGGCCGCGTGGACGGCGTCGGTGGTCTCGACCTCGACGCCGAGGTGGTCCATGCGGGTGTCCTCACCCGCGGCACCTTCGATCAGGACGAGCTTGAGCGGCGGCTCGGCGATGGCGAAGTTGGCGTAGCCGTCGCGGAGCTTGGCGGGCTCGGTGCCGAAGAGCTTGGTGTAGAAGGCGATGGACGCGGCGAGGTCGGGGACGCGGAGTGCGAGCTGTACACGGGACATGAGGAACCTCCTGCTGGGTGGTGAGTGGGTGGGTCGGGTGTCAGCAGCCGCCGGACGAGGCCGGGGCGGGGGCCGCGCAGCAGCCGCCGTCGTCCTGGGCGGCGTCGGGCTCGTCGAACACGCCCGCACCGCCGCACACGCCGGTCTCGGGCAGCGTCAACTCGACGCGCTCGGCGGCCTCCCGGTCTCCGGCGAGGGCGGCGGCGATGGAACGGACCTGCTCGTAGCCGGTCATGGCGAGGAACGTGGGGGCACGGCCGTAGCTCTTCATGCCGACCAGGTAGATGTCCTGCTCGGGGTGCGAGAGCTCGCCCACGCCGTGCGGGTAGACGGTGCCGCAGGAGTGGACGTTGGGGTCGATCAGTGGGGCCAGTGCCACCGGTGCCTGCAGACGCTCGTCCAGGCCGAGACGGAGCTCGGACAGGAAGGACAGGTCGGGTCGGAATCCGGTCAGGACGATGACCTCGTCGACCGGTTCGAGGCGGCGGCCGTCCTCGGCCACCAGCACCAGCCGCTCGCCCGCCTTCTCGACCGCGGTCGTACGGAAGCCGGTGACGGCGTCGGCGTGTCCGTCGTCCACGGCGGCCTTGGCGGCGAGGCCCAGGGCTCCACGGGCGGGGAGCTGGTCCGCCTCGCCGCCGCCGAACGTACTGCCGCCGATACCGCGTCGCAGGACCCAGGTGGCGTGCGTGCCGGGGGCCTCCTCGGCCAGATCGGCCAGGTAGGTGAGGGCGGTGAACGCGGAGGCCCCGGAACCGATCACGGCGGTGCGCTTGCCCTCGTAACGGGCGCGTACGGCCGGGTCCTTCAGGTCGGGGACACGGTAGGAGATACCGTCGGCGGCTGCGCGCTCGCCGAGTGCGGGAAGGCCGTCGCCGCCGATCGGGCCAGGGGTGGACCAGGTGCCGGAAGCGTCGATGACGGCGCGGGCGCTGATCCGCTTCTCGGTTCCGTCGCTGTTCAGGACGTGGACGGTGAAGGGCTGCTGCTCCCGGCCGGCGTCCACGACCCGGTCGCGTCCGAGGCGGGACACGCCGGTGACGCGGGCCCCGAAGCGGACCTTGTCCCCCAGGGCGTCGGCCAGCGGCTGCAGGTACCGCTCGGTCCAGTCGCCGCCGGAGGGGTAGGTCGCGCCGTCGGGCGCGGTCCAGCCGGTGGGCGCGAGGAGCTTCTCGGCGGCGGGGTCGACCACCTCGGCCCAGGGGGAGAACAGCCGTACGTGGCTCCACTCACGGACCGCGCCGCCCGCCCCGGCTCCGGCCTCCAGGACCAGGGGCTCGATGCCGCGGGCGACGAGATGGGCGGCGGCGGCCAGGCCGATCGGGCCGGCTCCGATCACCACGGTGGGCAGGACGGTGGACGCGTTCACCATGAACTTCCTTGCTTCGATGCCTATCGATGGCTTGCACGGCCAGCATGGCACCTGCTTCGACAACCGTCAACATAGACGCACGCAAAAACAAGGCTGCCGACATCACCGGCCTGGAGTCATGGTTCGACGTGTGTCAACATAGACATATGTCGAATACCCAGGTGTTGCCGCTGTTGGAACCGGACGTGGCCCCCTGCTGCCCGCCGCTGACCGAGCGCCCCCTCACGGCGGAAGAAGCAGTCCGCACGGCCGCGATGTTCAAGGCCCTCGGCGACCCGGTGCGTCTGCGCCTCTTCTCGGCGGTCGCGTCCCACGAAGGCGGGGAGGCCTGCGTGTGCGACATCTCGGATGTGGGCGTTTCCCAGCCCACCGTCTCCCACCACCTGAAGAAGCTCAAGGAAGCGGGTCTGCTCAGCTCCGAGCGGCGCGGCACCTGGGTGTACTACCGGGTCGAGCCGTCCGTACTGGCCGCCATGGGCCACATTCTGGGCCGGTACGCGGCCTGAGCGGTGTCCGCGGCCGGCCTCGGGGTCGCGGAGAGGGGCCGATCCGTTCGGATCGGCCCCTCGTCACTCTCAGGCGGGTGGAGGCCCGGGGCATCCCGAGCCTCCACCGGCACCATGAGGTCGGTGCGCTGCGATTTCGTTAACGTGTCAGCCGTTGCCGTTGCCGTTGCCGTTGCCGTTGTCGTCGTCGTATTCGTTCTCGATGACGCAGAACGCTACGTGGCTGAGGTCTGCGTAGTCGCCGCTCGAAACGATCGGGGCGTGGAGGCCCTCGTCGGCCACAATGCCGCCGAGGGGCCGGTAGTCATAGAGGTTGGCGTCCGGCCCGCCCTTGACGATGACGGCGGCGGCGGCGAAGTCGCCGTCGAACTCAAAGTCGAAGACCTGCCCCTCCGGCTCCGTCCTGACGTCGGTGATCGTGACCCCTCCGGTGAGCCCGTTGGTGCTCAGTTCGATCCTCTCGCCTTCCACGGGAGCGTTGTCCGTGTCGGCCTCGAACAGGAAGTCTTCGCCAGGCAGCAGGTCTTCACAGTCCGGGTTGCCGTCCACCAGCATGGGCTCCACTGCGGACAGCTGGAGCCCCGCATCCAGCTGCTGGGCCGACGCGGGGGCGGCGAAGGCGAATGCCAGCGCCGTCGTCAGGCCAAGGCCGACGATCTGCGATCCCAGCCTCGCTCGTGCCGACTGGTTCTTCGCTCGAGTGGTTACTCGCATGACGAGTACTCCTCCTTGTTTTTCGATGTACCAGGCCTCGCCCTCGCGGACTCTCGCGCCTATTCGTTTGGCTGACGAGTTTCGACTTCCATCCGCCGCCGGGCGTCCTCACATTTACACAACAACCCTTCCGCCGCTCTCCGCGACTCTCATTCCTACGCCATCCGGGCTCCATTGAGCTGGGGAGAGGCGAGGCGCCGGGGACACCCCGCCGGCTCGCCGTCCGGCCGGCCGTCACTCCGGGCTGACCGGCAGCTTCCTCGCTGTCCCCCATTTGGATGTCCCGATGGTCATTCCCGCCACTCCCGGCAGGCGATACGCCGGTCGGACTCGCCGCTGGAATTACCCGGGGAATTCGCGCGTGCAGTATAAGTTCGTACCGCTTTCGCGCCACGAGGGGAGTGCGCGTGCTCGTCAGCGTTCTCGGCAAACACGCCACGTAAAGGCATCGCAGGACCGAGGCCGCAGTAAACCCCTCCCCTTCTCATCGCCCTCACCACTTCCACGCCGGGACGTTCCAATGCGCCTGAGAAATCGCCCAACGAGGGCCGTCACCACAGCTTTCTCGGTGGTCTTCCTGACGGCCGCTTCGCTCACGCCCGCCGCCGGCTCGGCGGCCAACGGCGAAGAGACCCTGACCGCCGACCCGTTGAAGACCTGGCAGACGGACGGCACCGTCTGGTCGGTCGAGTACGTACGCGGTGTCGTCTACGTGGGCGGTACGTTCGCCAACGTCCGCCCCCCTGGCGCGAAGCCCGGCAAGAAGGAGGTCGCGCGCAGGAACTTCGCCGCGTTCGACGCCGTCACCGGTGAACTGCTGCCGTGCACCCATTCCTTCTCGGGCGCCGGTGGCACCGTACGGGCGCTGAAGGCGTCGCGCGACGGCCAAGTGCTGTTCGTGGGAGGTTCCTTCAGCAAGGTGGGTCGGGCCCGCGTGGCCAGTGCGGTCGCGCTCAACACGGCCGACTGCTCGCTGCGCAAGGACTTCCGGCCCGCCATGTCGGCCACCGTCCGCGCCATCGAGACCACCGATGGCGCGGTGTACCTCGGCGGCGACTTCACGTTCGTCAACGGCCAGGCCAGGAACCGCATCGCGGCGTTCACTCGCACCGGCTCGCTACTGCCGTTCAAGGCGGTCATCGACAAGACGGTCCGGGCCATTATGGCGGCACCCGAGCACGGAAAGATCCTCGTCGGCGGCGACTTCCACCAGGTCAACGGAGCGAAGACGTACGCGCTGACCGCACTGGATCCCTCGACCGGCTCGACGGTGTCCTCCTACCGCCACTGGCTCCCGAAGAACACGGCGGTGAAGTCACTGGCACGTGACGCCACCAACTTCTATGTGGGAGCCGAGGGGACGGGGTTGGGCATCTTCGACGGTCGCGTCGCCGGCCGTCTCTCCGATGACAAGATGCTGTGGAAGGACAACTGCCTGGGCGCCACCCAGGCCGTCGTCCCCTACAAGGGCGTTCTGTACAGCGCATCACACGCCCACAACTGCGGCTCCACACCGGGGGGCTTCCCCGAACACCACGACCGCCAGCATTTCCTGGCCAACTCGATCCGTGACAAGCGCATCCTGCACTGGTTCCCCGACACGGACGGAGGGCCCGGTGAAGGTGTGGGACCGCGGGCGCTGGAGATGGCCGGGGGAATCCTCTGGGCAGGTGGCGAGTTCACCACGGTCAACGACAAACCGCAGCAGAGCCTGACGCGCTTCGCGGCCGCCCCCGACACCGGGGCCCCGAAGGCAGCTCCCCGCCTCACGGTCACCGATTCGGGCGGCGGCAGGGTCACGCTCGACTGGCAGGCCGCCTGGGACCGGGACGACGCGGTGCTGACGTACCTGATCTACCGTGACGGCGTCCTCGTGGCCTCACGGACACAGCGGTCCACCTCGTGGGACCGCCCGGGCATGACGTACACGGATTCCGTCACCCCCGGCTCCCGCCATCAGTACACGATCGCCGTGACCGACGGCGAGAACACGTCGCGCGCGTCCGTTCCGCTCGAAGTGACCGCGGCCGATGGCAAGCGGTCGAACCTGAAGAAGCGGAACAAATAGGGCGTAGGCTGACCAGAACGTCGTACCGCACCGCGGGTGAACGAGGGAGGCGGCGCATGACCGACCCCCACGGCTTCCTCAAGATCCCCCGTCGGCCCGTCCCGGCGCGCTCCGTCGAGGAACGACTGAGCGACTGGAACGAGGTCTACGCGGGGCAGGCGCTGCTGCCGCTGGTGTCCGAACAGGCGGGGCGCTGCATGGACTGCGGCATACCGTTCTGCCACAGCGGCTGTCCGCTGGGGAATCTCATCCCCGAGTGGAACGCGTACGCGGCGCGGGGCGACTGGTCGGCCGCAGCCGAGCGGCTGCACGCGACGAACAACTTTCCGGAGTTCACCGGGCGGCTGTGTCCGGCACCCTGCGAGGACGCCTGTGTGCTGGCCATCAATGCCGATCCGGTGACGATCAAGAACGTCGAGCAGGCCATCGCCGACCAGGCCTGGGAGCGCGGGTACGCGTCACCGAAACCGCCCGAGCGGCTCAGCGGGAGGACCGTCGCCGTCATCGGCTCCGGGCCCGCTGGGCTGGCGGCGGCTCAGCAGCTCACCCGTATCGGTCACACCGTCGCCGTCTACGAGCGCGCCGACCGCATCGGCGGACTGCTGCGTTACGGCATCCCCGCGTTCAAGTTGGAGAAGCGGCAGCTGGACCGCCGCATCGAGCAGATGCGGGCGGAGGGCACCAAGTTCCGCACGGGCATGGACGTCGGCGGCGATCTGGACGCCACCGAGCTGGCACGGCGGCACGACGCGGTGATCGTCGCCGTCGGGGCCATGGAGCGGCGGGAGCTCGACGTCCCCGGCCGCCGGCTGGACGGCATCCACCAGGCCATGGACTACCTGACCCTCGCCAACCGGGTCGGCGAGGGCGACCACGCCTCGCCGCAGGTCACCGCCGAGGGCAAGCACGTAGTGATCGTCGGTGGCGGGGACACCGGCTCGGACTGTCTGGGCACCGCCCTGCGCCAGGGCGCGGCCTCCGTGATCCAGCTGGACATCAACCCGGAGCCGGGCGACACCCGGCCGGACACCGAGCCCTGGCCCACGTACCCGAAGGTGTACCGGATCTCCCACGCACATGACGAGGCCCGGGGGCGGGAGGGCTCCGATCCGAGGCTCTTCTCCTGTGCCACCCTCCGCTTCGAAGGGGACCCGGCCGGTCACGTGTACGCCCTGCGCCTGACGGAAGTGGAACGGGAGGGAAGAAGGCCCCGGCCGGACACCGAGCGGATGATCCCCGCGGATCTGGTCCTGCTGGCCCTCGGCTTCTCCGGTCCCCAGCGGGGCACCGGTCTGATCAGGCAGCTCGGGCTCGCGCTGGACGACCGGGGGAACTTCGCCCGGGACGCCGGCTTCATGGCCGAAACGGTGGAGCAGGCCCCCGGAACGACGGATCAGGCCGCGCGGACCGTCCGCAGGAGGGCCGAGGGGATCTTCGTCGCCGGCGACGCGGGACGCGGCCAGTCCCTTGTGGTGTGGGCCATCGCCGAGGGACGCGCCGCCGCGGCGGCCACGGACCGCTATCTGACCGGCTCCACCGCGCTCCCGTCCCCCATCACCGCGAGGGACCGTCCCTTCGCGGCGTGACGCCCGGGCCGGGCAGCGTGCATGGCGTCCACGACGCCCGAACCGCGTAGGGGTACGACGACGGGGCGCCGGGCGATCGGGCAGGGGGGGTGACGCGTCACAGGCCGGTGTCGCGGTGGGTGGGGCGGCCGTCGAGGACCGTGAGGAGCACCGGCAGGTCCGGCAGGTCGGTGGCGGCCGTGGTGAGCGGGCTGTCGGCGAACACGGTCAGATCGGCGCGGTAACCGACCGCGAGCCGGCCCGCCTCGTGCTCCTCGCCCGCCGCGTGCGCGGCGTTGACCGTCATGCCCTGAAGAGCCTCCAGGGCGGTGAGCGCCTGCTCGGGGCCGTGCGGGGCCTGGCTGAGATCGCGGCTCGGCCGGCGGTGGCGGGCGCCCGCCATGACGGCCAGCGGCGGGTACGGGGCGATGGGCCAGTCGGAGCCCAGGACGACGGTGGCACCGGAGTCCCACAGGTCGCGGCAGCGCCAGGCGCGCGAGGCGCGCTCCTCACCCAGGCGGCGCGACCAGTTGTCGGTGTGGTCGGCCCGTGTGAAGTCGCAGCAGTGGGTGGGCTGCATGGACGCGACGACGCCGAGCCCGGCGAAGCGGTGCAGGGTGTCGTCGGGCACGGTCTCGATGTGCTCGATCCGGTGCCGTACCCGGCCGCCCCCGCCGGCCAGGGCCCTCTCGACGGCGTCGAGCGCATGCCGTACTGCCGCGTCACCGATGGCGTGGGTTGCGGTGGCCACCCCGGCCCGGTGGAGTGCGCCGACGATGTGGGTGTACGCCTCGGGGTCGGGCCAGAAAGCGTGCGTGGACTCGCCGTGGCAGTCGGGGCGCTCCAGCCAGGCGGTGCCGTTGTCGATGGTGCCGTCCATGAAGAGCTTGACGCCCGCGGTCCGCCACAACGTGCCGCCGGTGCCCTGCTGCTCGATGAGCGCGTGCAGCGCGTCGGCGTCCGTGCCGGGCTGGCACCAGGGCGCGACCCGCAGCCGCACCGGCAGCTCACCGGCCTCGTCGAGCGCGGCGTAGAGCGCGAGGCTGTCCCCGTTGGCATCCATGGCGTGACCGCCGGTGAGTCCCGCGGCGGCCATGCCGCGCAGGGCGGCGGTGAGCCGGTCGCGGCGCTCCCCGGACGTGGGCCGGGGGGCGGCACGCTCGACGAGTTCGCAGGCGGCGTCCTCCAGCAGCAGGCCGGTGGGCCGGCCGGCGTCGTCGCAGACGACCTCGGCGGCCTGGGCGAAGGTCCGGGGCCCGTCGACACCGGCGAGTTCGAGCGCGCGCGGACTTCTCCCGGTACCTGCCGCGTACGACGTCCCCGAGGGCGATCGTGGGCTGGACCGCGCTCGGCGGCTTCCTGCCCAGCGTCATCGCCTGCTCCCTGGGCGCGTTCGCCGCGACCGCGGTCGACATGACCGACCCGCAGACCGCGCTGGAATGGCTCCTGCCCGGCTGGTTCAACCCCGTCTTCCTGCTCGCCGTGGTGCTCGGCGCGATCTCCATCAACGCCATCACCGCCTACAGCGCGGGCCTGGCCCTCCAAGCCGTCGGCATCCGCATCCGCCGCTCCCTCAGCGTGATCGTCGACGCAATCGTCGCCGTCTCCCTGACTCTGCACGCGCTGCTCGTGTCCAACTTCCTCGACACCGTCAGCAACGTCCCCCAGCCGACCCGTCGTCCTGCTCGGCCGCGGCGTGGCCGTCTACCTCTGATCTTGGCCAGCGCTCCGCCCTTCAGGGCGGGGGTGAAGGCCATCCTTGGCCAGGAGACGCGGAGCCGGAGTGCTCTGCGTCTCCGGGGTGACGGTCAGCCCGGACGCTGCTGGTTTTCGATGTACTGCTTGACGACGGTCAGGGGTGCCCCGCCGCATGATCCTGCGAAGTAGGAGCCGGACCAGAAGTGTCCGCCCCACAGGTACTGGCGGACGTGGCTGTCGTACTCCTGGCGGAGCCTGCGGGAGCTGACGCCCTTGAGGGAGTTGACCAGCTTGGAGAGCTGGACCTTGGGCGGGTAATGCACGAGCAGGTGGACGTGGTCCTGTTCGCCGTTGAACTGTTTCAGCTCGGCTTCGAAGTCGGCGCAGACCTCCCGCATGATCTCTTCGGTGCGGGTCAGCATGGCGTCGGTGAACGCATTCCGCCGGTACTTCGTGACAAAAACCAAGTGAACCTGCAGGTTGTAGACAACATGACGTCCTGTGCGTACATCGGGATTAGGATTCCAGCGAGGTGACATAAACCAATGCTATGCTCTCGGTCGTGAGTCAAGGCACCCTAATCAAGCGTCAGTTCGGACACCGTGCCCGGCTTTCGCTGTCTCCTGCCGAGGCTCGCACGGCGGATGATCAGGCGCACGCGGCCCGCACGATGTGGAATCTTCTGCACGCGTGGTGGCGGATGATGCCGAAGGAAATGCAGACTCTCGCGAACGCGGACGCCGCGATCCGCCAGGCCCGCAAAGAGATCGACTTCCTAGCCGTCCTCCCCGCCCAGGCCGCGCAGGCGGTACTCAAGACGTACGTCCGGGCGTGGAAGAACTGCTGGGACGGCCGCGCCGATGCCCCGACCTTCAAGGGCCGGTTCCGCACGGTGATGTCCGTCGACATCCCGCAGGGCCGGGACCTGAACATCGTCCGCGTTCACCGCCGCTGGGGCATGGTCAACATTCCCAAGGTTGGCCGGGTCCGCTTCCGGTGGACCAAAGACCTTCCGGTGGGCAAGCGTGCCAACGCGGAGAACCGGATCACCGGCGCGCGCCTCGTCAAGGACGCGCTCGGCTGGCACATTGCCTTCCGTGTTCAGGCCTTGGAGGTCAAGCCCGAGCTCCACCAGGGGCCGGACGTCGGCATCGACGTGGGCGTCACCGTGCCCATAGCCCTCTCGGACGGCAAGACGTACGAGCACGGCGAATGGCTGTCTGACAAGGAGAAGGCCAGGCTTCTGTACCTGGAGCAGCGCGCCGCGCAGCGTAAGCAGCACCGCAAGCCCGGCGAGCGCACCAGCCGCCGGCTGCGCCGCACCTACGACCAGATCGCAGGACTCCGCGCGAAAGCCAAGCGCAGGGCCTTGGACTGGCAGCATCAGACGACCACCGCCATTGCCCGCACATACGGCACGGAAGCACTCACCATCACGAACATGGTCAAGTCCGCCAAGGGAACGGTCGAGGAGCCGGGGAAGAACGTTGCCCAGAAATCTGGGCTGAACCGCTCCATCAGCGGGGAGGCATGGGGTCGCACGGTCACCATGCTGACGTACAAGACCGCCCGGCTCGGCGGCACCCTGTACAAGGTCCCCGCCCCCGGCACCTCCCAACGCTGCTCCGCGTGCGGCTTCACCACGCCCGGCAGCCGGGAGTCCCAGGCCGTGTTCGTGTGCAAAAACCCGGACTGCGGCTGGTCGGGCAACGCCGACCACAACGCGGCCCGGAACGTCTTGCACCTGTACTGGATGGGCCTCGCGCTCATCCCGGCTGCCGGGAGGGCAGTCGTCAGGCGCGCGAAGCGCGTCAAGCCCGCTGCCGCAAGGTAAGCAGGAATCTCCCGGCTTCAGCCGGGAGAGCACTTCAAGCCACGGACATCCTGCTGCGCCGGGGCCGCTACGACGGCCTCGCGCTCACGGACGAGACCCCTGGCAGCGCCTTCTGGTACACCGCGGGCGTCAACTGGGCGGGCGCCCTCGCGCTCGGCGCGGGCGTCGCCGCGGCCGCCCTCTGCGTCAACACCGTGTACACGGGCCCGATCGCCGAGGCCCTCGGCGGCGTGGACCTCGCCCTGCCCGTCGGCATCGTCGTGGCGTCGGCCGCCTACGCGATCCTCATGGGGTCACCGAAGACGCACCGGCCGCCGACGTAGGTGGCCTCGACGCGTAGCGAGGCGAGTTCGGCGGAGGCCACCGCGTACGGGTCGCGGTCGATGATGATCAGGTCGGCGAGGTGGCCGGGCCGCAGGACGCCGGTGTCCTCAAGGCCGTTGACGTACGCCGAGCCTGACGTATAGGCGGCGAGGGCGGTCGTCAGGTCGAGGCGCTGACCGGGCAGGAAGGGCGGCCTCTCGGCGCCGGGCAGGATCCGGTTGACCGCGACGTGGATGCCTTCCAGCGGGTTGGCGGAGCTGACGGGCCAGTCGCTGCCGGCTGCCAGCGGGGCGCCGGCACGGTGGAGGTCGCCGAAGGGGTACTGCCGGATCGCGAGGCCGTCGCCGAGGAAGGGCGTGGTGAGTTCGTCCAGCTGCGGTTCGTGGGCTGCCCACAGCGGCTGGATGTTGGCGATCGCCCCCAGCTGCGCGAAGCGCGGCACATCGGTGGGGTGGACGACCTGGAGGTGGGCCAGGTGGTGGCGGTTGCCGCGCGGCCCGTTGGCCGCGCGCGCGGCCTGGACGGCGTCGAGTGCTTCGCGGACCGCGCGGTCGCCCAGCGCGTGGAAGTGGACCTGGAAGTCGAGCGCGTCCAGCTCGGTGACGTAGCCGGTCAGCTTGTGGGGGTCGACGAAACTCAGGCCGGTGTTGGCCGTGGCGCAGCCGCAGCCGTCCTTGTAGGGGGCGGTCATGGCCGCGGTGTGGTTCTCGGCGATACCGTCCTGCATGATCTTGACGGTGTCGGCGCGGAACCGGCCGGCCCGCAAGGCCTTGCGGCGCTCGACGAGTTGGGGGATCTGTTCGGCGCCGGCGTCCCGGTCCCACCACAGAGCGCCGTTGACCCGGGCGGTCAGCACGCCGCGCTCGGCTGCGGTGAGGTAGGTGCCGGAGACGTCGGGGTGCCCGCCGTACTCGCCGAGCAGGGCGTCCTGCCAGGCGGTGATGCCGAAGGAGTGCAGCAGCCGCTGGGCGCGCAGCAGACCGGCCAGCAGATCCTCGCCGGTGGGCGCGGGGACGGCCCGGCCGACGAGTGCGACCGCGCCTTCCTGCAGCATGCCGGACGGGGTGCCGTCGGCTTCGCGTTCGATGCGCCCATCGGCCGGATCGGGGGTCGCGGCGCTCACGCCGGCCAGTTCCAGGGCCCGGGTGTTGACCCAGGCGCCGTGGTGGTCCCGGTTGACCAGCAGCGCGGGCCGGTCCGGCACGAGCTCGTCGAGCAGGTGCCGGGTCGGCAGGCCGCCGGGGAAGCTTTCCATCGACCAGCCGCCGCCGGTGATCCACGGCCGCTCCGGGTGGGCGGCCGCGTAGGCCGCGATCCGGCTGCGGTACTCGGCCAGGTCGGTCGTACCCGTCAGGTCGCAGGCCCCCAGCTCCAGGCCGCCGAACACGGCATGGACGTGGGCGTCCTGGAAGCCCGGCAGCAGCGCCCGCCCTGCCAGGTCTACCACCTGTGTGTCCGGTCCGATCAGTTCATGTACGTCCTCACCCCCGACCGCGGTGATCCGCTCCCCCGTCACCGCCAGCGCGGTGGCGCCGGTACGCGAGCCGGTACCCGAAGGGTCCATGGTGATCACGGTGCCCGAGGTGAAGACGAGGTCTGCGTGGTTCATCAGGGGTGCTCCTTGATTGGTCGGCGGACGTCACAGGCGACTGTGGCCGCAGCGTGGCAGGACCGCAGCTGCAGAGTCAACACTGTTGACAACCTTGTTGACCTGCGGATCGCCGGACATGGCGTGCCAGGGTGGATCTGGCGGCACAATGGAGCCGACCAGCGAGGGGAGTGCGCAAGTGGCGTCACGGACGGGGAAGCAGACCGCGGCAGCGAAGGGAAAGGCCGCCGCGTCGCGCCGTCCGCGGCCGTCGCTCAGCCCCCGGCTGGTCGTCGAGGCCTGCCTCGAACTGCTGGACGCCGAAGGCGCCGATGCCCTGACGTTCCGTCGGATCGGCGCCCAGCTGGGCGCCGATCCGACGGCGCTCTACCGGCACTTCCGCAGCAAGGACGAACTGCTGCTGGCGGTGGCCGACCGACTGCTCGAAGAGAGCCTGGAGGGATTCGAGCCGTCCGACGACTGGCGTCGGACCCTGCGCAGGCTGTGCGTCCGCAGCCGCAAGGTCTACCTCTCGCACCCGCGGGCCGCCGTGCTGGCCACGGTGCGCATCACCCGACGGCCGGCCGAGATGCGGGTGATCGAGATGATCCTCGCCGCGCTGGCCGACGCGGGCTTCCCGCCCGATCAGGCCGTACGGCACTACCGGGCCCTGGTCGACTTCATGCTGGGCTGGTCCTGCATGGAGGCCACATACTGCACCCTCGACGCCGGCACGCGCCGGAAGGACGAGTCCGCCTGGACCGGCGAGTACGCGGCCGTACCCGCCGGCACCCACCCCCATCTCGCGGCGGCGGCACCGCATCTGGCCTCGGTGGACGACGAGGCCAACTTCCACTTCGCACTGGACCTGATGCTGGACGCCATCGCCGCCCGCGCCCCCGCACAGCGGTGACACGCGGCGGAGCAGGCGGGAACACCGACTGTCACAGTTCGGGCACGAAGAGGTTGTGTAGCGTTCAACAGACGTACCGTGGGTCTCTCTGATCCACACGCGCCTCTGGGGGGCCCATGTCGCACAACCAACCGCCGGGACAGCAACCGCCGCAGGGCTGGGGCCAGCCCCAGCAGCAACCCGGTCAGCAATGGGGCCAGCAGCCGACCGGCCCCGGATGGGGCGGACCGCCACCGCAGCCGCGGAAGAGCAATACCGGCAAGGTGATCGGCTTCTCCTGCCTCGGCGTGGTCGGCCTGGTGGTGGTACTCGGCATCGTCGGCGCCCTCGTCTCGGGCGGTGACGGTGACAAGCCGGAGAGCAGCAGCGTCGCCACCAGCCCGGGCGGCGGGGCGCAGGAGGAGGCGCCGGCCGCGCCCGAGCAGAAGGAGCCCGAGGGCCCGGAGGGTGACGTCAAGATCACGTCATGCGATGTCGAGCCGACACTGAAGTGGCCTTCCGCATCGGTGACGATCACGAACCGGTCCAGCGACACGTCGAACTACATCGTCACCGTGGAGTTCCTGGACGCGCAGGGCGTACGGATCGGCGAGGGCCTGGCCGCGACGAACAACCTGGCCTCGGGCAAGGTCGCGAAGGAGAAGGCGCAGGGCACGGCGGACGCCACGGGCAAGATCACGTGCAAGGTCACGGACGTCACCCGCTACGCCTCGTAGCTCGCGTCGCACGGCCCCAGCTGCGGGAGCGGCGCCCGGAGGGAGAGGATGGGGGAGGCAGAACCACCAGCCGAGCCGCTGGCTCGGGTCGGCGCCGTGACACCTCTGGGTGCGGCGCTTGCGGTGAGGAGGTACCGGGATGTGTGCAGCCGAGTACTCCCCGGCCGGCCTCGAGACCGCGGCAGTCACTCCGAGCGCGTCCGGTGGCCTCCTCGATGTGCTGAGCGTGGCGGCCGTTCTCGTCGACGCCGAGGGCAGGATCGACCTCTGGAGCCCCCAGGCCGAGGACCTGTTCGGCTACAGCGCCGAGGAGGCCCTCGGCGAGTTCGCGGTGCGCCTGCTGGTCCATGAGGAGCACCACGAAGCAGTGCTCGACCTGTTCGCCCAGGTCATGCAGGGCCGCGGCAGCTGGGCCGGAGTCTTCCCCGTCCGGCACAAGGACGGCAGCACCCGGCTGGTGGAGTTCCGCAACATGCTGCTGCAGGACGACCAGCGGGACTACTACGCCCTGGGGCTGGCCACGGATCAGGCGACGCTGCGGCAGGTCGAACGAGATCTGGCGTTGTCCGCCCGTCTGGTGTCCCAGTCACCGATCGGCCTGGGTGTACTGGGCACCGACCTCCGGTACGTCTCGGTCAACCCGGCGGAGGAGCGGATGAACGGCGTGCCCGCCACCGAGCATGTGGGCCGGCACGTCCATGAGGTGCTGCCCTTCCTGGACGCGTCCTTCGAAGCGACCATGCGCGAGGTCCTGGCCACCGGCATCCCGGTCCTGGACCAGTACACCGTGGGCCGCACCCCGGCCGACCCGGACAACGAGCACGCCTGGTCGATCTCCTTCCACCGGCTCGAAGCCCCGAGCGGCAAGGTGCTGGGGGTGGTGACCTCCAGCGTGGACGTCACCGAGCGGCACCGCGCCGTCCAGGAACAACGCCGCACCGTGCTCACCCTCCAGCGCAGCCTGCTCCCCCACCCGCCCCCGCAGCGGCCGGGGCTGGCCGTCGCCTCCCGGTACCAGCCCGCCCAGGCGGCCAGCGAGATCGGCGGCGACTGGTTCGACGTCATCCCGCTCGGTGGCGACCACACCGCCCTCGTCGTCGGAGACGTCATGGGCAGCGGCGTCGGCGCCGCCGCCACCATGGGCCAGCTCCGCACCGCCACCCGCACCCTGGCCGGCCTCGATCTCGCCCCCGCCCAGGTCCTCCAGCACCTCGACCACATCACCGAGGACCTGGAGCAGGACATCATCGCCACCTGCGTCTACGCCGTCTACGACCCGCACGGCGCGCAGTGCCACATCTCCCTCGCCGGCCACCTGCCCCCGGCGCTCCTCCGGTTCGACGGAAAGCACCAGCTGCTCAACCTGCCCACCGGAACCCCGCTGGGCGTCGGCAAGTCCGACTTCCACACCACCACGCTCGCCCTGCACCCGGGCGACCAGCTCGTCCTGTACACCGATGGGCTGGTGGAGAGGCGCGATCAGCCCATCGACGTATGCCTGGACGCCCTGCTCACCCTCCTGGACGACCCCCACCGCTCCCTGGACGAGACCTGCGAGCTGCTCCTGCGCACCCTGCGCCACCCCGCCGGCCACGACGACGTCGCGCTGCTCATCGCCCGAGCCCTCCACTCCACGCCCAGCGACGACGCCCCCCGGCCGCCCCCGTGCGGCCGGCCCGTGCCCGCGTGATTCCGCCTCGTCCCATGCGCGCACGCCTGCAGTTCGACGGCTGGATCGCCGGGATCGGGACCGCCTCCGGTACCCGCATCGTGCTCGGGCACTGGACCCGGTCCTCGTTCGGGCCGTTCAGCGACGTGATGCTCGAGCGAATGAACGGCGAGCGTCTCCTGCTCGCACCAAGCCGGTCGATCGGTGACTTCGTCGCCGGCATTTACAGTTTCGATCACATGCGGGTCGTACCGGTGACGGTGGGCGTCGAGGGCAGGTCCTGGGCCGTCGAGGCCGGGCCGCTGGAGCTGCGTTTCACGGTTGGCCGGCGCGGCCCCCTGGGGCTGCTGCTGTGCGGCGTGCCCCATGCGCTCGCCGCCCGGCCGGCCTGGATCACCCTCGTGGACCTCCCCGCCCGACTGTTGCCCGGTGTACGAACCCGGGGCAGTGCCGGCCATACCCGCCGGGAGTGGTACGGCGCGCTGGACCTCTGGCCGGTCACCGCTGCCTCCGCCGCCTTCGAGGGGCATAGCCTCGGCCCCCTCGCCCCGGTCGATCCCCCCGTACGGTTCGGGTTCGGTTCGGTGCCCCGGCGTCCCGCCCTCGTACGCGTCACCTCCACGGTCGACCCGGGCAGCGGCCGGCCTCCTGGTTGAGAGGCAGGCCGGGCGTGTGGAGATCCGGGCCGGGGGTTGCCGCTGCGGCGGGAGGGCACCTGCCGGGTGTGACGTCGTTTTCGGCGGAGCAGCCGGTCGCGGTTCCCATGCTGACGGCGTGGTGGCTCAGCCAGACCTTCGTGCACTGGCCGTATCCCCCGGAGGAGATACAGGCCCTGCTGCCTGGCGGCCTTCAGGTGGATGTATTCCGCAACACCGCGTGGGTGAGCGTGACACCGTTCCTGATGGCGTCGGTGCGGACTTTCGGCATGGTCCCGGTACCGGGCCGGACTTTCCCTGAAACCAATGTGCGCACGTACGTGCGCCTTCCGGACGGCAGGGACGGCGTGTGGTTCCTCTCCCTTGAGGTCGGTAATCCCCTGATGCTGGCCGCCCGCGTGATCGGGGCCCCGTACCACCTGGCAAGCCTGAAGCTGAGGAAGGACGGCCCGGTCCTCCTCCACTACACGGGCGAACGGCGGGGTGGCGGAGCCGGCTACCGACTGACGGTGCGCACCGGCGCCGCGATCGACATGAGTGAACACGACGTCTGGCTGGTCTCACGTTGGCGCGCCTTCACCCGGAGCGCCGGCACCCTCTGGGAGACACCGGTCGAGCACGAGCCGTGGCCGTTGGCACGGGCCACCCTCGTCGATCTCCGGGAGACCCTGACCGCCCGGGCCGGTCTCTCCGCTCCCGCCGGCGAACCCGTCGTTCACTACTCCCCCGGGATCGGACCCGTACGGCTCGGAGCCACACGTCCCGCACAAGCCGCCGCGGCCATGGGGGCCCGCCGGCAACGAAAATCCGGGAGCCCACCGCTCCGGCACCCCTGACACGCCGCCGTGCTCCGAGTTACGAGCTCAACGCTGGGTAGGCGAACTGCGACACAGGATCCAAGAGGAGTACCGAGTTGACGGGGTGAATCGCATGTACGAGCCGAGCGTGACCGGCACTCCTGTTTCTTGCCGGACTCAGTTCACTTGCCGACCGCGGTATGCGGCCCAAGCCCGTGACACAGCAGCCGCCTTCCTCGCCAGCCTGCACCCCTCTCCGTCGGCAGACGCCGCGCAGGGCTTGCTGCTGGTGGTCTCCGAACTCGTCACCAATGCGCTGCGGCACGCGGGCGCTGTGTCGGCATTGCGCCTCGTCGCAGATCGCCGGAGTCTTCAGGTCCGTGTCGAGGACCCCAGTCCCGCTTGTCCTCAGGACCGCACTCCCGACCTGACGGGTCGCACGGGAGGTTTCGGCTGGCCCATGGTTCAGCGCTTGGCTCGCAGCGTGACCGTCCACACCGGGCCCCGCGGCGGCAAAGTCATCCTTGCCACCCTCCCTCGCTGACACCGAGCGCCTCGCCTTGGCCCTCGGCCCCGGCAGTGACAACGGACTCACGGCCCAGCAACACACGGAGCTGATGCGCAAAGCGGGCTTCGAGGCGGTCGGGTGCGTGTGGCAGTACGGGCACAGCTGCGTCCTGGTGGCCGTGCGCACGTGATGTCCCGTGGTGTCCCGCCGCACCATGGCAGGCGTGGCAGCGGGGTCATTCCTCGGGCGGCAGCAGGGTTCCCAGCGGACCGAGGTCCAGGTTGAGATCGCTCAGTGTCAGGTCGTACCGGGCGCAGAGGTCGCTCATTCGGTCGTGGAGGGCCATGAGGGTGGCCCCCAGACGCTCCTCCTGGGCCTCGGTGAGGTCTCCGGCGTCGACGCGGTGCAGGGCCTGGCGTTCCATGAGCTGCCGCAGGAGTTCGATGACGGTGAGGACGAGCTTCATCAGATCCCGTTCCACGGTCTCCGGGTCGGAGGTGATCCTGCGTGCCGGTGCTCGGGCCTGACCGGCGGGCGGGATGTCCTGGGGGGCGGCGGGGAGCAGGCGAAAAGCGCGTTCGGCGGTGGCGAGGGCTTCCTCGACATCGTTGACGAGGCGGCGGTCTTCCTTGCTCATGGCTCTCTCCGGGGTGGTGCTCCGGTGTTCCACGGAGAGGGGTTCTGTTCGCTGATGGAGACGATGAGCGCGCGCAGCGAGACTCGGACGAGGTCGATGTCGGCGATGGACAGCACCACGTCCCCGGTGAGGACCACGCCGGAACCGAGCAGCCGATCGAGCAGGTCGATCAGGGCCACCTGCCGGTCGGGCAGGGCCCGGTCCGGCAGGGCCCGGTCAGCCTCGGCCGGCAGTTCGTCCGCAGTCCTCATGGCGTGCCCTGCTCGGCCGCTTCGGGCTGGGGAGGTGTGGCGAAGGAGTAGGGGGCCCATGGGCCGGTGACTTCGACGCGTACCCCCGGCAGTCCTTCGGCTGCGTGAAGGACCTGGGCGCGGAAGTCCTCCGCATGCTCCAGCGGTACGAGGTACGCGTCGTTCGCGATGTTCTGCCCTTCTTCGTGGGCGAGTTCCCCCTGCTGGATTCGATGGCGGACCCGATCCACCGCGCGGCCGCGAGCGACTGCGTGGATACGTTCGGCTGCTCGCTCGGCCGCCCGGTAGGTGTCTTCTCGCGAGTGCTGCTGTGCTCTGCGGTGACGCAGGTAGGCCCGGCCGGGACTGAGGTCCGGGGGTGCGGCGGCCGGCTGCGCGTCGTCCTGTCCTTGTTGCGGGGCGACGTAGATCTTGACCCCCCATTCCACGTGGGAGTCCAGCCGGGACAGGCGGTCGGCGAATGCTTCCCTGCGGGCGTTGAGCATGCTCCGCACCCGGTCGTCATCGAGGTAGACGGTCGCCAGGCGCAGCGGCAGAACAGTGGTGTGTTCGGCCAGCGCCTCCACCACGCCGTGGTGGGCACGGGCGACCGACTCCAGCCAGTCCAGGTCCTCCAGGTGCGCTCGGAGAGCGTCCTCACAGAAGTCCTGCGAGGGTACGGCGCTCACTGCCGCCACCACGTCGTCGCCCTCGCCGGCCCGGACCAGGTGCACAGGCGTCCGCGCCACTCCGTGCAGGTCGGCCAGTACCTCGCTCAGTCCCGCGGCATCCCGTGCCACGGCGTAGGCGTAGGTGACCGGCTCGGTCATGACTCATCTCGCTTCTTGGGGCGGGCCCGAGACGCGGTTCCCTTGGCGCGTGGGCGCCGGGCGGGGGCGGGGCGGCGTTCTTCGGTCTCCTCGGGCTCTTCGGGCTCTTCGGTCTCCTCGGGCTCCTCGGCCGACGCCGTGAGGGAGGGCTGCTCGCGCAGTGCCTCGATCTCCGCGCGGAGGCGTTTGTTCTCTTCGGCCAGCGAACGGCCGTCGCCAGCCCGAGAGGACAACGAGGGGTCGTGTTCCCACCAGTCGATACCCATCTCCTTGGCCTTGTCGACCGACGCGACCAGCAGGCGCAGCTTGATGGTGAGGAGTTCGATGTCCAGCAGGTTGATCTGGATGTCGCCGGCGATGACGATGCCTTTGTCGAGTACTCGCTCCAGAATGTCGGCGAGATTGGCCGACGACCCCTGGCCGTAGGAGGGGGCCGGTCTGGAGGGGAAGGAGCCAAGCCTGTTGGCGACGGGTTCTGTCACGGCCTTCGACCTCCTCCGTCCCTCTCAGGTACCGCTGCGCCGCTGTGCGCGGGCCTGTGCGCGGGCCTTGATCTCCTCCAGCCGGTCGAGGAGCTCGTCTTCACGCCGGTCGAAGGCTTCCTCGTCGATGTCTCCTGCCAGCAGTGCCTTCTCGAGCTCGGCGAGTTCCCGTTCAACGGGTCCGGGGTCGTAGTACTCAGCCTCGGCGGCCTCCATGACACGTTCCACCACCCAGGCCACGCCGCGCACGGGAGCCAGGGGCAGGGTGGCTATCTGGCTGAGCAGACCCATGGGATCCCCCTAGACGAAGCTGTAGGCGGGCAGTGGCCCGTGCAGGCGGAAATCGAAGTCCTCGCCCAGTTCACCGACCAGACTCTTGTGCGCGGCAGTGAACCCTTCCTCGTTGTCGCGGTCCACCAGGAAGGACACCTTCAGAAAGTCGTTTCCACTTGCCTCTGACAAGCGCTCGTCGCGGGCGAAGGGGCGCAGGATGCCGAGAACCTCGACCGCCAGCGCGTCTTGGCGGAGCTGGACTTCACGAGCGACCAACTCGCCCAGGGCGAACTTCAGGTCGGGGGTGCCGCGGCCGCTCCTGATCTCGTCGTTGAGCCTGCGGGCCTCGTCCGATTCCGCGAGGATCTGCCGCAGCAGGGCGTCCTCGTCCTGGGCCGCGTTCAAGCGGTACTCCGCGCAGCCCTCCAGCTCGCTCAGCCGTTCGGCGTACTGTTCCGTGCGGTCATCCAGGGCCGCGCGCACCGCGTCGTCGTCCGGCGCCGTCATGCCGAACCGGAAGGGGAGGACCGAGCCGTCGGCCAGCAGACGTTCCTGCACGGCCTGGTGAGCACTGAGATCCCGGCGTTTGGGCCGGAGTTCTTCGGGTGCGTCACTGACGACGGCACACACCGCCCCGTTGGTCACGACCCGGACCACGGAGGGCGGGTCTCCCACACCCTCCAGGTCATCCAGACGCTGGGGATGCTCGGCCGAGATGATCGAGTAGACGTAGAGAGTCATGATCTGTCTACTCCTCCCGCCGCCGGGCAGGACGACGAGTCGCCCGCTCACGCTTCGGCTCGGGCTCCTTGTCATCTTCTCGTGTCCCATGGAGGGAGTCGGTCACGGCCTCCACGGCGCCGGTCAGAGCGCCCTTGCTCTTGCCGTGAGATCCCCCTTCGGTCACCTCGCCGACGAGGTCCGTCAGCTTGGAGGGCGCCTTTCGCCCGGCCTCCAGGTCCAGACGGTTGCACGCTTCGGCAAAGCGCAGATAGGTGTCCACACTCGCCACGACGACCCGGGCGTCGATCTTGAGGATCTCAATACCCACCAGCGACACCCTGACGAAGGCGTCGATGACGAGACCCCGATCCAAGATCAGTTCGAGAACGTCGTACAGATTGCCCGAACCCCCGCCGGTGGCGACACCGCCTCCGCCTCCGCTTTGCGGCACCACAGTCATGGTGCCTCCCTTCCTGGCCTGCCTGGGCCACCGCCCGGCGACGCGGACCGCCGCGTTTCGCCGTGCGAACTCGCCCGCGACCGCTCAGGTGCGCCGGTCGATCTGCCCCCGGGTGTAGCGGCGCGTCTGTTCGTACGCCACCAGCTCACCCTCGCCGTCCAACGTCACCCGGTAGCTCGCCATCACGCTCGTGGTCTCCGGAACCCGCTCCACCTCCACAACCTCGACATCTGCCAGCCAGCCGTCCTGGGTGGGCTTCACCGCCGAGACCGACTCCGGTACCCGCCCCAGGAGCTCCCCCAGCTGCTCAGCGGCATAACGCATGGCCCGTGGCGCCGAGACGCGGCGGACCTGCTTGGGCCGGCCCTCGCTCCGCCCGCTCACGCGCCGCACGTCGGCATGCTTGTCCGACTGGCCGGGGGACGGGCGCCGGGGACGCTTGATGTCATCGTCTTTCCCAACCACCGCTCACCATCCATATAGCCTACTTAATGACGATATAGGCTTACGTCGCAGCTGTGCCAGGAGGGCCTCGCGGTTTGCCCCGGCGTGGTGATCAAGGAAGCCTGGAGGCATGGACTGGGGCGACTTCCAGCAGGTGGCACCGGACATCGCCGCACGGGCACATGCCTCCTTTGAACGTTTCGGCTTCGCCCTGGTCGGAACCATCCGGCGGGACGGGACGCCCCGGATCAGCCCGGTTGAAGTCCATGTGGTCCGGCACCAGCTGATGCTCGTCATGATCGCCGGATCGCACAAGGCACGTGACCTTGCCCGCGACCCCCGTCTGGTGCTGCAAACTCCGGTCACCAACGCCGGCAACCCCGAGTGTGAGATCAAGCTGCACGGCCACGTGACGGAGGTGGATGAAACGCAACGCGAGGCGACCGCTGATGCCATCGAGGAAACGAGCGGGTGGCGGCCTCAAGGCACCTGGCACTTCTTCACCCTCACCCTCGACAGCGCAAGCTGCATCGAGTGGAACGAGGACGAAATGACCTTGAAGCGTTGGGACCAGGCGCACGGACTGCGACCGCCCGAGCGACGCCGCCTGGACATGGAAGCAAGCCGCTACCTGCCGATTGATGACTGAGGCGGGCCTTTGTCAAGCCCCGCGTTTTCCGGACATGACAGCCGCCCGCAGGTTCATGTCTGCTGGTCCGTAGGGGGGTGGATCGGTGGACCTTCACGAGCAGGACGGGACGGATCATGAATGAGACGCCAGGATCTGGGCTGCCGGAAGTGCTCACGGTGGAGAACGAACGCTTTGGTCCGGTGACGATCACCCTCCCGGTCAGGGGTGCGGGCATGGCACGCGTGGACGGCCCTCGGCTGCCGCAGGCCATGATGCTGCGCACCGGTATGGAACAGGACCATCCGCAGGCCCCCATCGGCACGCGCGACGCCGCCCGGCTGACCATGACGGTCGGCGGTGACGTGGCCGGGTTGACGCTCGGACCGGGACGGCTGACACGGTCCTCGTACAGCGCCGCCGTGGACCTCGCGGGCCGCTCCTACACGTTCGAACCGACGGATGCGAACACCAGCGTGCTGCGCTGCGAAGGGCACCCGGTGGCCTCGTTCACCTGGATCGGCGACAGCGAACCGGAGGCCCGCCGGCTGTCCGAGGAGGCCGCGTCTCCGACGCCCGAGGAGGCGGCCGCGGGGTACCTGCTGGCGACGGCGTTCGGTACGGGCGCCGCGAGCACCGGCTCGCTCGTCGTCGACGCCATCCTGCAGATGATCCCAGGAGTGTGAGGCATTGTGGACATACCAGCCACACCGTCAGAAGACGCCCTGATCACTCCGACGAGACCCAGCACACTGTCATCGCCGATGCCCTGCAGGGTGACCAGGTGTTTCGGTTGCGAGCAGGCGCAGGACCGTGCGGCGTGGCAGGGTTCGTGCAGCCGTGGCGAACAGGGCGTTCGACGTAGACGCCGCGCGCCTTCTGCTCGTGCCAGAGGGATTCGGAGAACGAGGTCACGAACGCTTTGGTGGCGCTGTAGACGCTCAGCTGCGGCATGGGGCGAAGGCGAGGGTGGAGGAGACGTTGACCAGGGCGTCGCCCGGGCGGGCGCCGGCGAGGAAGGCCTGGGCGAGGGTGACCAATGCGTGGCAGTTGAGGTCCAGCATGGCTGCGGCGGTGTCCAGCGGGAGCTGGGAGAACGGCCCGGCGGTCGCGGTCCCTGCGTTGTTGACCAGGACGTCGAACGGGGTCCGTTGCACGGCCTGGACCACGCGCTTGCGGCCTTCCTCGGTCGCCAGGTCCGCAACGAGAGCCGTGTGTCCTGGGCCCAACGCGTCGATGACCGCGCGCAACCGGTCCTCGCTGCGCGCCACACCGGTTACGGCGTAGCCGGCGGCGGCGAACTCGCGGGCGATTGCGCGGCCTATGCCTTCGCTCGCGCCGGTCACCAGGGCCCGTGGCGGGTTGGCGGACGCGGTCACTTCTCGGCCTCGGGCCTGGTGTCCGGCGAGAGGATGAACGAGATGCGCTCCATCACGGACTGGCGCTGGGTGTTGTGGAAGGCGGCGATGCGCCACTGCCCGTCTGCTTCGCGTACGAGGGTGGTCGTCTGCACCTTGGAGAGCTCTGATGCCGCCGGCTGGTCTGTGCCGGTGTAGGTGTCGCCGCGGCCGGTGACGACGGCGGTGTCCGCGGACAGGAAGCGGATGCCGAGGTAGGTTCCGGCCAGCCTGCTGTCTTCGAGGAACCCGTCGAGCAGGGCCTTGTGGGAGTTGACGATGTCGTCGCGGCCTTCGTAGTGGCTGCCGACGAAGGTGGTGTAGGTGGCGTCCTTGGTGAACAGGGCGCCGTAGGCAACGGCGTCTCCTCGCGACCAGGCTTCGGCCAGCAACGTCATGATCCCGCACACCGCGTCACGGTCACCGGACCGGGTCTCGGCGCCGGCACCGGTCGGGGTGACACTGGTGCACTGCGCCTCGCCGGTGTTGCTCACGTCGGAGGTGGCGTCGAGCCACAGGTACCCGCCACCACCCACGGCAGCGAGCGCGACAGCTGATATACCGAGCGCGGGCTTGAGCCGCCGACGGGGGCGACGGGGGCGACGGGGGCGACGGGCCGGTGACTGCTCATGGCCCGGATCGGTTGCGGCGTTGTGAGATGCGGATGTCCGGCCGGTGGTGCTGGTCATGTCGGTGAGAGTCCTTCGATAGGTGGATCAATGCGCCGCGGAGGGCGGCTGGGTCACTTCTGGGCGGCCGGGACTCATCCCTCTGGTCCCATGTGTCATGCCGTCCCCCTGTTCGCTAAACTGAAGCAGAACCTGCTTCAAAGCATTATCTGCTTGCTTGCAGATATAACGTTAAGGGGAACCCGGGACGATGGCAAACGAGACGCCCGACGATCCGCACGTGATCTTTCGCGAGTATCTGGACGCCGTGGGTCTGCACGGGATGGCAGGTGCCGAGGCGGCCGGGCTGCAGCCCACCGAGTGGTACGCGATCAGCCTCATCACCCTGGCGAGCCGCATCACCTCCGGCGACTTGGCCACCCGCACCGGACTCACCACCGGCGCCACCACACGGCTCATCGACCGCCTCGAGAAGGCGGGCTACGTACGCCGCACCACCGATCCGGCCGACCGCAGGCGGGTCCTGGTCGAAGCCTCGGCCGACACCTTCCCCGACATCGAGGACGTGGTCGCCCCAGCTCGACGCCGCATCGCCGAGGTCCTCGACCACTACACACCCGAAGAGCGCGAGATCCTTTTCGACTACTTCACCCGCGCCGCGCCCGCCTACCGAGCGGCCGCCGAAGAGATCCGCTCCGCCGCCGCACACCACCGCCGCCCCGGCCGGAAACCCAAGACCGATGCCGCGCGCCCGGCACCGCCGTCGAGCGAGTAACCGCGGCCGTCCGTTGCATGGCGGCGCCGATCGGCATCCGGCTGAAGTACTCCAACCCCATGCTGGTCGACGACGTCGCGGTGGACTTCCCGCAGCTGCGGATCGTCCTGGCGCACCCGTCGTTCCCCTGGCAGGACGAGGCGCTGGCCGTGGCCACGCACAAGGCATCGGCTCCTGGCCGGTGCGCCGGGCCCCGCAAGACCCCGGACCGGATCGCCGTTGTCCACGAGGACCGCACCTGGACCTATCGGGACCCCACCAGCGGGTGCTGCGCCTGGCTCACGCTCTGCGCGCCCTGGGCACCGGCCGCGGCGAACGGGTCGCGTATCTGGGGCCCAATCACCCGGTCTTCCTGGAAACGCTGTTCGCCGCCGGAGCGCTCGGTGCGGTCTTCGTGCCGCTCAACATCCGGCTGGCCGCCCCGGAGCTGGCTTACAACCTCCCCGGCCGGGGCCGGTGTCATCGGCTCCCACGCCAACATCGTCTGGAACAGCGTCAACGTCCTCGTCGCCACCGATCTGGCCGCCGACGAGGTGACCCTGGTCGTCGCCCCGCTGTTCCACACCGCCGGTCTCAACATGACCTGCCTGCCCACGCTCCTCAAAGGCGGCCGCGTGGTGCTGCTAGACGCGGGCTACGGTATGACCGATGCCTCGCCGGGGATCCTGGACATCACCGGTGTCTCCATGAGCGTCAACTACGGCCTGAGCAAGGTCCGCTGCCCCAGCCCCGTGCCGGTCGGCGCGAAGTTCCGCCTGCACGGCGCGGTCGGCTCCGTGGAGGAAGTCAGGGGCAACGGCGTGCAGATGCGGCTGACCTTCACCGTGGAGGTCGAGGGAAGCGACGAGCCCGCCTGCGTGGCCCAGGCGGTCTACCGGCACTACGCCTGAGCCCGGATGGCTCACCTCGCGACCGAGGTGGCGCGGGCCTAGGCTGGTGGTGCTGTTGCCTTGGTCGTCGTACGACAGGAGGCCATGCCGTGAGACCGACCCGCATTCGGCTGCGCCGGGCCTGCGTGGCCGTCGCCGCCGCAGGTGTGCTGATCGCCCCCGCTGTTGCGGGCTCCGCGTCCGGGGCGACCATCCTGGCGCAGCCCGTCCCCGCCGCTCCCTCCCCGGATACCGACACGGACTTCCCGCAACTCACCCCGGCAGTCGCGGCGAAACTGGACGCGGCCGTGCGCCAGGCCATGCGCGAGGCGCAGGTGCCGGGCGTGATCGTGGGGCTGTGGGCCCCCGGCAAGGGAAGCTACGTGAAGGCCTTCGGTGTGGCGGACAAGGCGACCGGCGCACCCATGGAGGCCGGTCTCAACATGCGCATCGGCAGCGAGACCAAGACGTTCACGGTCACCGCCCTCCTGCGGCTGGTCGACCAGGGAAAGGTCGGCCTGGACGACACCATAGGGACGTACATCACCGGCGTTCCGAACGGGGACCGCATCACCCTGCGCGAACTGGCGGGCATGCGCAGCGGACTCTTCAACTACAGCGAGGACGAAGGCTTCGACAAGGAGCTCACCTCTCACCCCAAACGCCCCTTCACGCCACAGCAATTGCTCGACTACTCCTTCAAGCACCCGGTGCAGTTCGCGCCGGGCGAGAAGTTCGAGTACTCCAACACCAACCTGATCCTGCTCGGTCTGGTGGTGGAGAAGGTCACCGGCCGGCCGCTCCACGAGGTCATCGAACAGGACGTCCTGGAGCCGGCCGGTCTGCGCCGCACCCTCTTCCCGACCGGGGCGGAGTTCCCCGACCCGCACGCACACGGCTACACCGACCAGTCGGCCTCGGGCAAGATCGTGGACTCGACCGGCTGGAACCCGTCCTGGGCCTGGGCCGCGGGAGCGATGATCTCCGACCTGCAGGACCTGCGCAGCTGGGCCCGCACCCTCGCCACCGGGACGCTGCTGACGCCCGCGACCCAGGCCGAGCGCCTGAAGACCACTCCGATAGGCATTCCCGGTGCCGGCTACGGGCTGGGCATCTTCAACGTCCAGGGCTGGATCGGCCACAACGGCTCGCTGCCCGGGTACGAGAGCCTGACCGTCTACCTGCCAGAGGCGCGGGCGACGATGGTCGTCCTCCTCAACACCGACGTCCTGCACAAGGGCCAGGAACCCAGCACGCTCTTCGGCGAGGCGATCACCAGCATCGTGACCCCCGACCACGTGTACCCCGGCCACAAACCATCCGTACCGCGTAGTGGCCCGACGGGCCGTAGCGGTCGAGCCACTACGCAACGGGACGGGTGTTCACCGCATCTGATGGGACGTGGGCTGTTTCAGCAACGGCCCCACCGATGAGATGAGTAGTCGTTGTCGTTCATGATCGCGTCGAAGTACTCGCCGCGCCTGACGCACTGCCAGCGATTGACGTAGTTGACGTCTCTGTAGAGCGAGACGTCTTGGGCCGTTGGGTGGGAATAGCCGTTGTTGTAGACGGACTCGGCACGATCTCCCCACCCGTCGTCGTGCCAGTTGGAGTCGTTTCCTGACCAGCCCTTCCAGGGGCCGCTGTAGCCGTCGTAGTCCCAGACGCACACATATCCCTGGGGGCAGTCGGCCATGGCGGCCGATGCCGGGGCGGCCGGCAGCGTCAGCCAGGCCGCAGTGACGGCAACGGCTGCGACAATGGTGCGGGCTCGTACTCGGCGCATGCGTTCTTCGCTCCTTTTTCTGTCCGTTGTTACTCAGGTGTTATTCAGGGGAGAAGCGGCGTCAGTCAAGTTCCGCTTCGGCTCGCGATATGGCTCTGCGCTCCATTTCGTTCAGGGTTGTCAATGAAGTGCGATACTTTGTGAGAATGCGGGGCCTGTGAACCTCTTCCAGCCTGCGGATCGTCGGTGACACATACCGCCGGGCGCAAGTGGCTTCGGTTTTCGCTGTTCGTATCTCGACTTGGAGAGCGGTACGCGTATTCATGCCCGTGGTACTTCGGGCCAGCTCTTCGCGTAGTCCGGCTGGGCCGTCGACGGCATGGCCGGCGGAATTCACGCAACGGGTCCACTTGGTCATGACCATCTTGAAGTCCCGTTCTTCGCGGACTCGTTGCTGGAGAAGGGGTTCGAGGGCGTCCACGGTTCTGCGTGCCGCGAACCAGCGGGGCATATCTCTGTACAGCACCGTACGAGCCTCGGCGACACAGCCCTTGTCGCTTGTGGCAAGCCGACCCCCGCCTGGGAGCTTCACCGATATCTGACGTCCCCTCCCCAGCAGAGTTCGACTCCAGGCGGCCTTCTGTTGCGATGTGAGTCGGGACAGGATGTTGTCGCCTTCTCTTCTTCGTTGCTCCAGCCGTTCCTCTTCCGCCGTCATGAATTGATCCCCGTAGCCGTACTCTGTCGCCCACGCGTCATCGTCGACGAGGTAGGGGAATACCCGTTCCTCATGCGCGCGTTCAGGGAACGAGAGCTTTTCGTAGGGCCAGCCGTGGTCGGTCATGCAGCGGTGGATCAGGTCTTCCTCGGCCCGGTGCAGGAGTCTTCGCTCCGCGAGGCTCACGGGCTTCGCGGCATCCGCGGAGGGAGGAGAATGATGCACGTCCGCGGTGCATGCGGTGAGCAGCATGGCGCTCACGGCCGCCAGCATGCCACCAAGAATTCGATTCATGGGTCTCCTGACATCTGGTGGGCCGGCGTCACGGACTGCTTCTCGGGATCAGTACCAACCGGTGCAGACGATCGTGCCACTGGCCTCGCCGCAGGCGCGCATCACGTAGCCTTCGTCGTCGTAGGCGGGCGTGTAGGTCCCGGTGGCCGTGCCGAGCATGGAGAACCCCAGTTGAGGTTCCCAGCGGCCGGCGCGCGCGTCAGCCAGTGAGTGCGCCCGGTCGACCCACAGACTGTCGTACTTCCGGCCGGATGAGATGCGGCCCCAGGCGCAGGCACTGCCGTCGTGGTATCGCAGTTCGAAGAGCGCTCCGCTCGGCGCCCGCACCGACTTTGCCGTCCTGGGATTGGCGAGCGAAGCAGGATCGCTGCCGTCCTGGCAGGCCCTCGCCTGTCCCGAGGGCGCCGCCTGGGCCTGCGGAACAAGGAATGCAGCGCCGACAAGGACGCTTCCGGCGAACGCGATTCCCGTCCTGCGCAGTGAGATGTTCATCGTCTTCGTCTCCTTCGTCCGCCCCGGCACCCGCAGACACCTCAGGCAGCAGTCACTGTCAGCACAAGGTTGGGCGACCGGCAGGAAGAGGAGCCAACATTTCCGTGATCGTTGAAATCACTGGGCACAGGGCGTCGCGTGTGCCTTGGAACGCTCCGGGCCATCTGGCCGACCGCCCAGGGCTGCTGAATCGTCAGCGCCCGCTCAGCAGCTCCACGAGCCTGTGGCCGGTCTCGGTGCGCCATAACGACACCTTCTTGCCGTCGCGGCTGCGCGCAGTGAGCCCGGCCTGTTCGAGCTTGAGACAGTGGTGCGTGACGGCGCTTGGGGCACAGTTGAGAAGGGCGCTCGCTTGGCCCATGGTCAGTCCGCGGTCAGCCATGCGCAGCAGTTCGGCCCGGAGCGGACCGAGCACGGTGGCCAAGGCGTCGCGAGGCGGGTGGGGCTGCGTGTGTGCGGTCCAGAGCTGGTGCAGGCCGGGGACGGGGTACCCGACCCAGATACTGTCGCGCTGGTCGAGGTTGAGCACGGAGGCCGAGACGCCGGAGACGAGCGGGAGCAGCACGACGCGCCGGTCTGCCAGGTCGACGGCGGTGGAGCACGGGTCGGGCAGCCGGAGCGACTGGTCCACCAGCGAGATGCGAGTGCCGAGCGTGGCCAGCACCGCCGCGAGTCCTCCGGTGACTGCGGCGGTGCCAACGCGTGCCGTTTCCCTCTCCATCAGGTCACTCGCCCGCTTCCAGGCCGGTTCAAACGCTTGCCAGATTCCGTGCAGGGTGCGGACATAGGAGTTCAGAAAGCGAGCCGGGCGGTCGATAACCCGCGACCACCGCTGCGGAACGCCGTCCGGGAAGTCCGCGACCAGGTCGGCGTAGAGCTGCTCGGATCTGGTCTGGACGATGCGGTCGAGCTGCGCATCGACGTCGGCGGGGTCCTGCGGCCGGGGAGAGATACAGTCGGGCACCCACAGCGTGTTCGGTGCGAAGGCGGGCGTGAGCACGTCGGCGGCGCCGTCCGGACACGCCGATCGCAACGCCCGCCGCCACTGCGGCGGCAGTCCCTGCGAAGTGGCACCGAGTACGTCCGCGGCAAGCGAAAGCACACTGACGGTCGGCTGGCGGACCACGGACACCCGCACGTCGTCCAGTCCGCCGAGCCGAGCGATCGAGACCTTCTGCACTGCTCCCCCTGTCCGTAACAGTCCGAGAAACAGGACGGCAGAGCCGAGCGTAAGGTTGCAGTCCGTACGTTCCGACGCCCCCTCGTGGGGCGTATGGACGGCGCGCGCTCCACTGACCTCAGCTTCCTTCACGCAGGGGCAGCATCGTCGAGAACGCTTCGCGATGTTCTGGCGGCCGGTGCGGGAGGCTGACAGATCACTGTCGGAGTGGTTAAGATGCCGACGATGATGACTTTCTCCTCGTATGGATTGGGGGAATCGTTCGCGCAGGGTGAGTGCTGATGGCATATCACCTCCCGAACGACTTCCCGGCCCGTCTTTTGATGTGGCAACGCGTGCGCGAGTACGCCGTGCCACCGTCCATGATCGAGGCCGCGACCGCGCGGCGCGAGGTCGGTGACTGGGCGGGGGCTTGTGCCGCCGCCCGGATCGACGTCGATTTCGATCTGCGCACCGTGCGCGACCGGCACGGCTGCGACCTCGTCACCCAACTCCGTGCAGATCTGCGCCGGCTGGCGCCGGACCTGCTTCGCTGGCACATGCCCCGGATCGCCCCCGACGGGCGGCTCCGGCCCGGCCTCACCATCTGTCTGGCCCGTTACCAAAGTTGGGGCACCACGCCGCTGCAACTGGTGGTGCGGACACCGCCGCCCTGGGCGGACGCCGGACAGCGGATGTCGCTGGCCCTGTGGGAGGGGGCGGGGCAGCACGCCCCCGGGCATCCGTATCCGCATCCCCATCCGGACCGACGTTTCCGACTCGACCTGCACCGGCACCTCTGGGACTCCGGGCGAAGCACCGAACTTGCGTGGCGGTGCGGGTCGGCCGGGGCACCGTCCATGACGCCGCCCGATCGGCAGGACCGGCTCGCCGTCCAAGGATCCCCCTGGGCTACGGCCAGGTGGGCCGCCGAGGCGGAACTGCTCTTGCGGGAGGAGGGACGTCCTCGCGGGGCCTTCACCGTGCGGCTCGGTGCGGGGAACCGGGTCGTGCTCGACCTCGTCGCCCCCGACGACAGCCATGCCCCGACGTTCCGGCCGCTGCGGGACGCGTTGCCCCCGCAGGAGGCCGCAAGGCTTCCGGTGCTACCGGAGGCGGCGGCCCGGGTCCTTCCAGACGGGGAACTACTGTCGGCCGGGCTCGTCGCGGCGGAGCGGCTGCATCCGCTCGTCGCCGCAGCACTGATGCCGTCAGGCCCAGTGAGGGCGGCCGAGCCCGTTCCCGAGCCCGGCGATCCGCACCGGGTGGAGTGCCGGGGCGCGGTCCACCGGATCGCGCTGCGGGACGGGGTGCTGACGGCGATCGATCACGACCCGGCCCAACTGCGCCGGGAGGAGCTGCTGGTGGCGCTCGGCGGGCCGGCGCTGCCCTGCCTGCGGGCGATCGACGCGGTGCACCGCAACCCGGAGGCCCTGCCCGCGGTCCGGGAGCGGCTCGGCCACGGTGACGTCGCCGGGGCGCTGGTCGTGGTCGAGGGGCTGCTCGGTCCCGGTGCGGTCCTGCGCGACGGGCCGCTCCGGGAGGAACTGGAGTCAGCTGCGGCCCGCCGCATCGACCACGGGCTCTTCCGCTCGGGACTGGTCGCCTCGGGACTGGTCGCCGCGCACCCCGGTGCCGGTGCGCCAGGAGGCGGGCACGCGTCAGGCGGGGGGCAGGCCACGGCAGGCCATCGTCCCCGGCTCGGCAGCCGTACGCCTCCCGAAATGCGCCGCAAGCGGAGCAGCCGGGCCCGTCCCCGCACCGGCCTGTCCTACTGACTGGCTGCTCTCACCGAAGCCCTACTCCGCTGCGTGTTCCGCGCCGCACGCCCACGACGTCCCGTACGGGCCGTTCCGTCAGCCCCCTACATCCCACTGAAGGTGATGCCCATGACTTCCCCTGCTCTCCTCACCGCCCCGGTCGCCGCCACGGACGCACCCATCCGCGTCGACGAGCCCGGCACCGGCACCAACCTCGACCTTGCCGACGACCTCCTGTCCCTGCTGCGGACGAGCACCACCGAGCCGCGCCCCGACGAGCAGCTCGAAGCGCTCACCCTGGCCGTCGCGGCCGACCTGCCCGTGCTGCTCTGGGGCGAGCCGGGCATCGGCAAGACCGCCGCCCTGACGCAGCTCGCCACCTCCCTCGACCTGCCGCTGACGACCGTGATCGCCAGCGTCCACGAGCCGTCCGACTTCTCCGGACTGCCCATTGTGGGCGACGACCCCGCGGTGAAGGGGGTGCCGATGGCGCCGCCACAGTGGGCCGTCGAGCTCGTACGGGCCGGACGAGGGCTGCTCTTCCTCGATGAACTCTCCACCGCCACCCCGGCCGTTCAGGCCGCTCTGCTCCGGGTCGTCCTGGAGCGGAGGGTCGGTGCGCTGCAACTGCCGCCGGGAGTACGGATCGTGGCCGCCGCCAATCCGCGCGCGTCAGCGGCAGACGGGTGGGAGCTCAGCCCGCCGTTGGCCAACCGGTTCGTACACCTGCAGTGGGTGCACGACCGGGAGGTGGTGGTGCGCGGGCTGGGCGGGGTCTGGCCCCGCGCGGAGCTGCCCCGGCTGGTGCCGGAGCGGCTGTCGGAGGCGGTGGCTTTCGCCCGGCGCGCGGTGTGCAGCTTTCTGGAAGCCCGGCCCACGCTGATCCACCGGCTGCCGAGCACTGAGACGCGGCGCGGCGGTGCCTGGCCCTCGCCCCGGAGCTGGGAGGCTGCGTTGACCCTGCTGGCCTTCGGCACGGCGGCGTCCGTCTCCCGGGAGGTCCTGGCGCTTCTGGTGAGAGGCGCGGTCGGGGACGGTCCTGGGCTCGAACTCCTCGCTCACCTGGACCGTATGGAGCTGCCGGACCCGGAGTCGCTGCTGGCCGATCCAGCCTCCGCCGACCTGCCGGTGCGGGGCGATCTGCGTCAGGCGGCGCTGGAGGCCGTGGTGGCCGCCGTCGGGGCGCGGCCGGAACGGGAGCGGTGGGAGGCCGGCTGGGCAGTGCTGGTCCGGGCGCTGGAGACGGGCGCCCCAGACCTGCTGGTCGCCCCGGCGACGGCGTTGGCCTCGCTGCGGCGCGATGACTGGGAAGTGCCTGAGGCGGTGGAGCGGCTGACCGGGGTGGTCGGTCTCGCCCGGCGTGCGGACCGGTCGGTGAGGCGGGCCGCAGCCGCGGCCGGCACCGGGCGTGGGGCGGGGGCGTCGCGATGACGGGGGCCGCGAAGCGCCCGGGGCCGCACCCGCTGCCACGCCCGATACCCCGGCCCTCGCCGCCACGCCCGGTACGGGCCACCACGCCGAGGCCGACCAGCTCCAGTGGGCCGGTCGGCGGGCCCGGAGCTCCGCTGGACAGGGAGAAGTTGCTGGCCGCCCGGCTGCACGCGGTGAAGGTCCGTCCCTACCTGGCCGGCGCGCTCTTCGCGCTGCACGTGGTGGAGGACCGCTCGGTACCGACGATGGCGGTGGACGCGCACTGGCGCTGCTACGTCTCCCCCGGCTTCGTGTCGCGCACCCCGGTGGAGGAGCTGGCAGGCGTCTGGGTGCACGAGGTCTCCCATCTGCTCCGGGACCACCACGGGCGGGGCGAACGGTATGCGCGGGAGCACGAGCAGCAGGGGCCGGGCGAGCGAGGCGAGATGGGGATCCCCCGGGCCGAAGGCTGGGGGAGGCTGCGGCGGAACATCGCCGCCGACTTCGAGATCAACGATGACATCTACGGTGACGGACTGCCCCTGCCTGCCGGAGCGGCACTGCCGTCGATGCTGCGGCTTCCCGACGGGCTGCTGATGGAGGAGTACCTGCGGACGGCGTCGATGTCCGGGCTCGCCGCGGATCTGGCCTGGCTGGACTGCGGCAGTGGTGCCGACGGGCAGGGCCGGCCGTGGGAGTTGGGGCCCGAAGGGGCGCACGGGTTGAGCAGGCAGCAGCGGGACGCGGTCCGCTTCCGGGTCGCCGAGGGGATCAAAGGTCGGCCGGGTGACACACCGGAGGGGTGGCGCCGGTGGGCGGACGAGGCGTTCCACCCCCCGCAGCCGTGGCGGCAGTTGCTGGGGGCGGCACTCCGCTCGGCGGTGGGTGCGCCGGGGGTGGGCGAGGACCACAGCTACCGGCGCCCGTCCCGGCGCTCGGCAGGTGTACCCGGGGTGCTGCTGCCGAGCCTGCGCCGTACGCCACCCCGGGTCTGCGTCGTGATCGACACCTCCGGTTCGGTGAGCGACGCCGAGCTGGGCAGCGCGCTGCTGGAGGTGGCGGCGATCTCGCGGGCGGTGGGCGGGCGGCGGGACCTGGTCTCAGTGATCTCGTGCGACGCTGCGGCCGGCATCGCCGTCCCGCTCTGCCGGGCCGAGAACATCGAACTGGTCGGAGGCGGAGGCACGGACCTGCGCTCCGGTTTCGCCCGGGCGCTCCGCTCCCAGCCCCGCCCGAACGTCATCGTCGCCCTCACGGACGGTCAGACGCCGTGGCCCACCACGCCGCCGCCCTGCCGCACCGTCGTCGGCCTCTTCCCCCGTCCCACCCGCGCCAGGGACGAGGAGAATCCCGACTACACCCCGGACACCCCGCCGCCCTGGGCGCGTGTCGTCACCATCGGCTGAGGAAGCTGTCCGGCCGGCGCCCCGAGGCGACGACGATGGGACTCCGGTGGGCGGGCACCGCGCGCCGCCGCTCGGCACCGAGGGGAGGGTGCTCGGTCTCTCGCTGACCACGTAGGGGAACAACACCCCAGGTCAGCGCACCCGTCCCCGGGGTTTCAGCGCTACCGGCGGCAGCGCCGGAGCGGGCAGCCGGGCGCCGTCGTAGCCCTTCACCTCGCCGAAGCGGGTGGTCTTCATCCAGTCCTCGCGGGCCGCTTCGATGTCCTCGTGGGAACGGCCGATGAAGTTCCACCACATGACGATCTCCTCTTCGAACGGCTCGCCGCCCAGCAGCATCAGCCCCGCGTCCGACTCCGCGCGCAGCCGCAGATCCGCGCGGCCGCAGCCGAGGTACAGCATCGAGCCGGGCAGTACCGGGACGCCGTCGACGTGGGCCTCGCCCGACATCGAGAGCACGGCGTACTCGAAGTCCGGGTCCAGGGGCAGGCTGGTTTCCGTGCCGGCCGTCAGGGCCAAATCGGCGCCGGTCAGCGGGGTGTACGTGGTGCCGGGCGAGGCCGCGCCGTCCAGTTCGCCGAGGATGACGGTGGCGGCGAGGCCGGGCGCGGTGACGACGGGCAGGTCGGCGTGGTGCTGGAAGTGCGGCTCGGTGTAACGGTGGGCTTCGGGCAGGGCGACCCATAGCTGGGCGCCGTGCAGGTAGCGGGCGTGCGGCCGGGGGCTCTCCTCGGAGTGGCTGATCGCCCGGCCCGAGGTCATCAGGCCCAGTTCCCGGGGACGGATCGTCTGGAGGCTGCCGACGCTGTCGCGGTGCAGGACCTCGCCGTCGTGCAGCCAGCTGACCGTCTGCAGGCCCATGTGCGGGTGCGGCGGGACCTGCATGCCCGGCTCGTCGGCGATGTCGTCGGGGCCGTAGTGGTCGACGAAGCACCAGGCGCCGATCATCCGTCGGCCGAGGTTGGGCAGCAGCCTGCGGACCTCGGTGGACTCGCCGAGCCGGACCTGACGGGCGGTGAGGAGTTCACGTACCGGCTCGGCGACGACGAAGCCGCGGCCGCCGCACACGGACAGCGAGGCCTGGCGATCGAGATTGCTCATGACGCACAACCTATTCCCGCGGGGGCGCGGGCCGTCGGCGGACCGCGCTGCGTGGAACTGTAGTGGAACGCGCAGGCACGGCGGCGGGCTCCCGACCGGTCAGGCGAGCAGCCACGTGATCAGCGACAGCGATGCCATGGACAACAGGGTGGAGAGCAGGACGGTGTCCCTGGCCAGGCCGGTGTCCAGCCGGTATTCGGACGCGAAGACGAAGGCGTTCTGGGCGGTCGGCAGGCCGGCGCAGAGCACGACGGCGAACAGGGCGTGCCCGTCCAGTCCGAACAGCCAGCGGCCGAGGGCGTAGGTTCTGTCCGGGCGATCAGGCTGGATCAGCGAGCGGCGTCTGGTGCGTGCAGCTGCAAGGCGGCCGGGTTCGCCCATAGCGGAGCTATGGGTGGATTCGGCCAACGCGGCAGATGTGCGTGCCTGGGGGCACCTCCCAGCGGTAGCTGGGGGAGACGGGAGCCCAGCATGATCGCCCGGACAGAACCTGGGCGAGCAGCGGCTGTGCGACGAGCTTCAGTGCCACCAGTACGTGCCGCTCGGTCCGGCCTTCGGCGTCGGACCGGGCGCGAGCGGCCAGCGACATGCCGAGGGCGAAGAGCGCCGCGGGCACCGCGGCGCCGCCCAGCATCTGCAGGGGCGCGGTCATCTCGGCGGGCAGCGGCCGGCCCAGCGCGGACACCGCCAGCCCGCCGGCCGACGCGGCGATGACCGGGTTACGGAACGGCAGCCGCAGCAGGCCCGCCCACCGCTCCCGGGCTCCGCGCCGCGCGTCGAGGTCGATGAGGACCAGGATCAGCGGCGTGATCAGCAGCGTCTGGAACAGTGCGGCGGCCACGACGAACGAGGTGTCGTTCAGGACGTGGACCGCCACCGGGATGCCGAGGTTCGCCGAGTTCACATAGGCCGCCGCCATCGCGCCTATGGTCCGGTCGGCGCGCCCGCGCCGGAACACCCAGCGGCCCAGCAGCAGGCCCACCGCGAACACCGCGAGCAGGCTGACCGCGAACACCAGCACACCCGGCTGGGCCAGCTCGGCCGGCCGTGACCGCGACATCGTCAGGAACAGCAAGGCCGGCATGGCGAAGGTGAACGCGAAGCGCCCGAGGACCGTCTGCGCGTGGGAGCCGAGCACGTTGAACCGGCCGGCCGCCCAACCGACAGCGGTGACCGCCCAGATGGGCAGAAACCCGGAAAGCACCGACCCCGTCACGCCGCCAGCATGCCGCAGCCGCCGCGCGCTGCATCGGCCGCCCCCGTCCGGTGCGGTTCTTCCGTACGGCCGGTGCTCGGTTAGCCTGAGCGCACGATGAACCGTTTGACGACGTCATGGGGCGACTTCACCCTCACCCGCTTCCCCGAGGACTCCCGCGACCCGCTGCGCGCCTGGGACGCCGCCGACGAGTATCTGCTGCGGCACATCGCGGGCATCGATGCCGCTCCCGTGGACCTGTCGGGCACCGTCGCCGTGCTGGGTGACCGGTGGGGCGCCCTGGTCACGGCGCTGGCCGGGCACCGGCCCGTACAGATCACCGACTCGTACCTGACCCAGCAGGCCACCCGGGCCAACCTGGCCCGGGCCGGCGTCGACGCGGACGCGGTACGGCTGCTGACGACCAGGGACACGCCGCCCGAGCGCATCGACGTCCTGCTGGTGCGCGTGCCGAAGAGCCTCGCGCTGCTGGAGGACCAGTTGCACCGTCTTGCGCCCCGGGTGCACGCGGGGACCGTCGTCGTGGGCACGGGCATGGTCAAGGAGATCCACACCTCGACGCTCCGGCTGTTCGAGAAGATCCTCGGCCCCACCAGGACCTCGCTCGCGGTGAAGAAGGCGCGGCTCATCTTCTGTACGCCCGACCCCCAGCTCGCCCGGGTCCCCAGCCCGTGGCCGCGCCGCTACGCGCTGCCCGCCGACGTCGCCGCCGCGCCGGGCCTGCCCGTCACCAACCACGCGGGCATCTTCTGCGCGGAACGGCTCGACGTCGGCACCCGGTTCTTCCTGAACCACCTGCCGCGCAGCCGGGGCCGGGAGCGGGTGGTGGACCTCGGCTGCGGCAACGGCGTGGTCGGCACGGCGGTGGCGCTGGCCAACCCGGAGGCCGAGCTGCTGTTCCTCGACGAGTCGTACCAGGCCGTGGCATCGGCGGAGGACACCTTCCGGGCGAACGCCGGCCCGGACACGAAAGCCGGGTTCCTGGTGGGCGACGGGCTGTCGGGGGTACCGGCCGGGTCGGTCGACCTGGTGCTGAACAACCCGCCCTTCCACACCCACCAGGCGACGACCGACGCGACCGCCTGGCGCATGTTCGCCGGCGCGCGGGACGCGCTGCGTTCCGGCGGGGAGCTGTGGGTCATCGGCAACCGGCACCTGGGCTACCACGTGAAGCTGCGCCGGCTGTTCGGCAACTGTGAAGTGGTCGCGAGCGACCCGAAGTTCGTCGTGCTGCGGGCCGTCAGAGACTGACGGCCCGCAGGACGGCGTCACGAGAGATCACGCGACATCACGAGACGTTACGAGACGTCGGACATCTTGGGCATGTCGCCCTGCGTCGTCGACATGTCGATGACGGAGAAGGCCGCGCCCTGCGGGTCGGTCAGCGCCGCGAACCGGCCGAACGGCGTGTCCATCGGCCCGAACTGCAGCTTCCCGCCCCGCTGCGTCGCCTTCGCCACCGCCTCGTCGCAGTTGTCGACCGCGAAGTAGACGTTGATGTACGGCGGGACCTCGGGCGGGAAGTCGGTACCCATCTTCATACGCCCGAGAACGGTCTTGTCCCCGAGGTTGAAGATCCTGAAGTCGACCTCGTCGTCCTCCATCCGCTGTGCGCGGTAGGAGAACACGGCGGGGAAGAAGGCGTCCGACTTCTCGGGCTCGCGGGTGAAGACCTCGGCCCAGGCGAACGAGCCGGACTCGCCCTGCTGCTCGAAGCCCTCGTGGGTGCCCGCCTGCCAGACGCCGAAGACGACACCGCTGGGGTCCCGCGCGATCAGCATCGAGCCGAAGTCGCCGACCTGCATGGGTTCCATCACCACCTGACCGCCCGCGTCACGGATCTTCGCGGCGGTCGCGGCCACGTCGTCGGACGCGAGGTACAGGCACCAGGCCGACTGGCTCTCCTGGCCGGGCATCGGCGGGACGACGGCGGCCACCGCCTTGCCGTCCTTGTACGCCTGGGTGTAGTTGCCGTACTCCGACGCGCTCTCGCCGAAGGTCCAGCCCAGCACGTCGCCGTAGAAGCTCTTCGCGCCCTCCACGTCCGTGAACATCGCGTCGATCCAGCACGGAGTGCCCTCGGGTTGTACGGCCATGACTCTTCACTTCCTCCTGCACGGGCGGATGGTCCGGTTTGTCACGCTAGCCAGTCCCTCCGGGATCCGCGCGCGGAACGCGCTACCGCGCCCGGTGACTCTCCGCCTGATTCCGGTAGGTCTCCAGCAGCCGCAGCCACACCTCACTGATCGTCGGGAACGCCGGTACCGCGTGCCACAGGCGCTCCACCGGTACCTCTCCGGCGACCGCCACGGTCGCGGAGTGCAGCAGCTCGCCGACGCCGGGGCCGGCGAAGGTGACGCCGAGCAGCACCTCGCGGTCGAGGTCGACGACCATCCTGGCCCGGCCGCGGTAGCCGTCGGCGTACAGCCCGGCGCCCGCGACCGACCCGAGGTCGTAGTCCACGGCCCGCACCCGGTGACCCGCCCGCTCCGCCTCGGCCAGGCTGAGGCCGACCGCGGCCACCTCGGGGTCGGTGAACACCACCTGCGGCACGGCGGCGGTGTCCGCGGTCGCCGCGTGCGCGCCCCACCGGTCCGAGTCCAGCAGGGGCACGCCCTGCGCGCGGGCGGCGATGGCCGCTCCCGCGATGCGGGCCTGGTACTTGCCCTGATGGGTGAGCAGCGCCCGGTGGTTGACGTCGCCGACCGCGTAGAGCCAGCTGCTGCCCTCCACCCGGCAGCTGTCGTCCACCGGCAGCCACGAGCCCGGCTCCAGGCCCACCGTCTCCAGGCCGATGTCCTCGGTGCGGGGGGCCCGGCCGGTCGCGAAGAGCACCTCGTCCGCCTCGATCCGCTCGCCGCCGGCCAGCACCACCGACACCGGGCCCGTTCCGTCGTCGCGTACGACCGCCTCGACCGGTGTGTCCGTACGGACGTCCGCGCCGGCCTCCCGCAGGCTCCGCGCGACCAGCTCACCCGCGAACGGCTCCATCTTCGGCAGCAGGCCCGGCCCGCGTACCAGCAGGGTCACCCGGGAGCCGAGCGCCTGCCACGCGGTGGCCATCTCGGTGCCGACGACCCCGCCGCCCACCACCACGAGCCGCTCCGGGACGTGGTGCGAGCTGGTCGCCTCCCGGCTGGTCCAGGCCTTGGCCCCGGCGAGGCCGGGCAGCTCGGGCAGTACGGCCCGGCTGCCGGTGCTCACCACCACGGCGTGCCGGGCGGCGAGCACGTGGTGCTCGCCCTCCGGGCTGGAGACGGTCACCTTCCTGGTCCCGTAGAGGCGGCCGTGCCCCCGGTAGAGGTGGGCGCCGATGGAGTCCAGCCAGCCGACCTGGCCGTCGTCCTTCCAGTGCGCGGCCTGCTCGTCGCGGTGGGCGAGGACGGCCGCCGTGTCGAGCGGCCCCTGTACGTACCCGTTCAGCCCCGGGACCCGCCGGGCGTCGGCCCGTGCGGTCACCGGGCGCAACAGGGCCTTGCTGGGCATGCAGGCCCAGTACGAGCATTCGCCGCCGACCAGCTCGCTCTCCACGACCGCTGTGCTCAGACCGGCGGCGCGGGCGCGGTCGGCGAGGTTCTCCCCGACCGGCCCCGCGCCCAGGACGACGACGTCGTACTCCACGGCTTCAGTCATGCAGTCAGTCTGGTGCCGGGTGTGCGCCGGGGCCACATGGGAAGCCGGAATAGGAAAGTGCCGAGGGCCGTTGTGCCGGACGGCTTCACCCGCAGGCCAGGAAGAGAGACCACGTAATGGCCACTGTTGAGCTCACCAAGGAAAACTTCGACCAGGTCGTCACGGACAACGACTTCGTCCTGATCGACTTCTGGGCTTCCTGGTGCGGCCCGTGCCGGCAGTTCGCGCCGGTCTTCGAGAAGTCCTCGGAGGCCCACCCGGACCTCGTTTTCGCGAAGGTCGACACGGAGGCCCAGCAGGAGCTGGCGGCGGCCTTCGAGATCCGGTCCATTCCGACCCTCATGATCGTCCGCGACAACGTGGCGGTCTTCGCGCAGGCCGGGGCGCTGCCGGAGGCGGTACTGGAGGACGTGATCGGGCAGGCGCGCGCTCTGGACATGGACGAGGTCAAGGAGAAGATCGCCCAGGAGTCGAAGTAGGGCGGGTCGGCGCGACAGGCCCGGGTCCGCGCCTGGCAGGGCGGCGGACCCGGGCCTTGTGCAGCACAGCAGGCCGCTGATCGGCCGCGGCTCAGAAGGGGCGCTGCTCAGAAGGGATGGCCGGCCGGGTCGCGGCGGACCGTCGTCCAGCGCAGCTCGGTGAAGGCGTCCAGGTTGGCCTCGCCGCCGAACCGGGCCCCCGTGCCGGAGGCGGCGACGCCGCCGAAGGGCGCGACCGCCTCGTCGTTGACCGTCTGGTCGTTGATGTGGACGATGCCGGTCGGGATGCGGTCGGCGAGTTCCAGGCCGAGTGCGGTGTCGCGGGTCACGATGCCGAGTGACAGACCGTACGGGCCGGCCGCGGCGAGGGCCACCGCCTCGTCCAGGGTGGTGAAGGAACGTACCGGCGCGACGGGGCCGAAGACCTCCTCGGTGTACGCGGGGGTGTGGTCGTCGGCGCCGGCGATCACCGTGGGCCGGTAGAAGAGGTCGCGGTGGGTACCGCCGGCGACGAGCTTGGCGCCGTGTGCCGTGCTCGCCTCGACCAGGCCCTGGATCTTGTCCAGTTGGCCGCGGTCGATGACCGGGCCGAGGTGGACCGTTTCGCGGTGCGGGTCGCCGACGGCGAGGGAGTCGGCCTTGGCGGCGAGCCGTTCGACGTACTCGTCGTAGAGCGAGGCGTGCACGAGGTGGCGGCCGGTCGTCATGCAGATCTGGCCCTGGTGGAAGAAGGACCCCCAGGCGGCCTGTCCGACGGCCTCCTCCGGATCGGCATCCGCGAGGACGACGAGCGCGGAGTTGCCGCCCAACTCCAGGTGGACGCGCTTGAGATGGCGTCCGGCCGCCTCGCCGACCGCGCGGCCCGCTGCAGTGGATCCGGTGAACGAGACCACGGACACGCAGGGCTCCTCGACCAGCGCCCGGCCGGTCGCGGCGGCGCCGGGCAGGACGTGCAGCAGATGCTCGGGCAGCCCCGCCTCGGCGAAGACGGCGGCGAGGCCGAGACCGCCGCAGACCGCGGTGCGCGGATCGGGCTTGAGCAGGGCGGCGTTGCCGAGCGCGAGGGCGGGTGCCACGGATCGTATGGACAGGATCAGCGGGGCGTTGAAGGGGGCGATCACACCGACGACCCCGGCCGGGACGCGGCGGGTGTACGACAGCCGTGGAGCCTCGCTGGGCAGCACCTGGCCGGTGGGGCGGGAGGCGAGGGCGGCGGCCTCGTAGCACTCCTGGGCGGCGACGTGCAGTTCGAAGTCGGCCTTGCCGGGGACGGAACCGGATTCCCGGACCAGCCACTCGCGCAGCTCCGGGGCGTGCGTGGTGAAGAGGTCGCCGGCGCGCCGCAGCACCGCGGCCCGCTCGACGTGGGGGGTACGGGCCCAGGCCGCCTGCGCGGCGCGCGCGGCCCGGGCGGCGGGGCCGACGTCCGCCGGGCCGGCCAGGGTGACGGTGGCGAGGGTCTCCCCGGTCGCGGGCTCGACGACGGCGGACTCACCCCCTGACAGCGGGTGCGGCTGCCAGGTCTTCGGGTCGAGCAGAGGCATGGGCGGTCTCCGATCCGTCATGAGCCGAGGAAGTCCCGTGCGGCGTGCCTGCGGTGGTGCACGCTCGCCGCCGGGTGGGCGCCGGCGGCGATGTACGCCGTACAGGAGCATGCCGTCCGGCAGCACCCTACGTGGGCCGAAGTACCCTCGGGCGACGGGGAGTTGAAATGGGCCAGGGGCTGTCCGGCGTATCAGGGCCCTGAGCCGCCGGACAGCCCCTGGGTCCCGGTCAGCGCTCCAGGACCAGGGCCAGCCCCTGGCCGACGCCGATGCAGAGCGCGGCGAGTCCGGTGCCGGAGCCGGCCGCGGCGAGCTGGTGGGCGACCGATCCGGCGAGGCGGGCGCCGGAGGCGCCGAGCGGGTGGCCGATGGCGATGGCACCGCCGCGCGGGTTGACCACGGCGGGGTCGAGGTCGGGCCATTCCGCGAGGCAGCCCAGGGACTGGGCGGCGAAGGCCTCGTTGAGCTCGAAGGTGGCGAGTTCCGCGAAGGACCGGCCGGCCTTGCCGAGCGCACGCTGCACGGCCTCGACCGGTCCGAGCCCGAAGTGCTGCGGCTCGATGCCGGTGACCGCGGAGGTGCGGATCCGGGCCAGCGGTTCCCGGCCGGTCTCCCGCAGCCCGTCCTCGTCGACCAGCAGCAGGGCAGCCGCGCCGTCGTTGAGCGGGGAGGCGTTGCCCGCGGTCACCGTGCCGGACTCACGGAACACCGGCTTGAGCTTGGCGAGTGCCTCCATCGTGGAGGACTCCCGGATGCACTCGTCGCGGACGAGATCCGCACCGGCGTACGGTACGACCTCGCCGTCGTACAGACCGGCCGCCCAGGCCGCGGCGGCCTTGCGGTGGCTCTCCAGCGCGAAGGCGTCCTGCTGTTCGCGTGTGATGCCGTGCTTGTCGGCGATCAGTTCGGCGCCCTCGCCCAGGGCGACGGTCCACTCCTCGGGCATGCGCGGGTTGGTCATGCGCCAGCCGAGGGTGGTGGAGTGCAGCTGCTGGTGTCCGGCCGGGAACGCGCGCTCCGGCTTCTGCATCACCCAGGGCGCGCGTGACATCGACTCGACGCCGCCGGCGATCGCGACGGAGGCGTCTCCGAGTGCGACGGCACGGGCCGCCTGGATCACGGCTTCGAGGCCCGATCCGCACAGCCGGTTGACGGTGACGCCGGGAACGGTGACCGGGAGGCCGGCGAGCAGGACGGCCATGCGCGCCACGTCGCGGTTGTCCTCCCCCGCGCCGTTGGCGTCACCGAACACGACGTCGTCGATCCTGGCCGGGTCGAGCGCGGGAGTGCGGTCCACCAGGGCGCGTACGACGTGAGCCGCCAGGTCGTCCGGACGTACCGAGGCGAGCGCGCCCCCGAACTTGCCGATCGGGGTGCGGACGGCGTCGACGATGTAGACGTCGCGGATGCTCATCGGTTCTCTCCTGGGGCGGGCCGGCGGACACCATGTCCGTCCGGGGTTCAAGCAGAACTGTGGTCCATACACTCGATGCGCTCGAAGTCTCTGCTCACCGCACCGGCGTGTCAACGGGCGTCAGCTGGACTCCCGGGGGACCGCCCTGGCCGCGATGAGGGCGTGCTGCTCTGGCGCCGCGCCCGGTTCGCGTACCGCCCGGTCGACCAGCGCCGCCAGCCGGTCTCCCGTGGTCATCTCCACCTGTACGGTGCTCAGCCGCGGCCGCAGCAGGGTGCCGAGCAGCAGATCGTCCGCGCCCATCACCGCGGTCTCGCCGGGGATGTCGATGCCGGCGTCCTGAAGGGCGCGCATGAGCAGCATCGCGTACTCGTCGTTGTACGCGAACACGGCGTCCAGCCCGAGATCGCGCCAGCGTCCGGCGAGGGCGGCCGCCGATTCCTCCGTATAGCTCATCGCCAGTGGCTCGATTCTTGCGCCCCGGCCGGCCGCGGCCTCCCGTACGCCCTCCAGCCGGGGGCCGGAGAACATCTCCAGGCCCGGCTCGGCGGGCATGATCACGCCGAGCCCGCGGTAGCCGCGCTCCAGCAGATGTTCCGCCGCGCAGCCGCCGATCTCGCGCTGGTCCATGAGCAGGGCGTGCGCGCCCTCCACCCGGGTGGCGCCCAGCGTGATCACCGCGCGGGCACCCGAGCGCTTGAGCACCTCCACGTTCTGTGGGCTCAGGGCGATCTCGCCGAGGGAGATCACCGCGACGGGCCGCAGCTCCGCCCAGGCGCGGGCGGCCTGGTCACCGCTGAGGCCCAGGCTGCCGTACTGGACGACGGTGTAGTCGAGCCGGCGCAGGGCCCACTGCAGTTCGTTGAAGAACCGGCTGAAGAGGGGGCCGACCGGCACGTGGGAGGTGGGCAGCAGCACGATGCGGGTGTGACCCGCGCGGAGGCTGCGCGCGGCCGCGTGCGGCACATAGCCGAGCTCCTCGGCGGCCTCGCGGACGCGCCGGCGGGTGGCCTCGCTGATCCGTACGGCCGAGGTGTTGTTCAGGACGTACGACACGGTTGCCCGGGACACGCCCGCCAGGCGCGCGACATCGGCACTGGTCGGGACGGGGCGGGCAGCCGGCGGCTTCGGTGACTGAGACATTGCGCTGGCATCCTTCCAGACCGGGCGGAGCCGGGGTCTGGCGGATGGCCGGAAACGAACCCTGAGCGAACCCTGTCGGTGACCTCCTCATGGTGACACGATTCAGTTGCCGCTCGGCCTCCTCGCCACGACGGTCCGCCGCAGTGCATGGCCGGAAGGCCTCCGCCCGGCTAGGGTTCTTACCTACCGAGCGGTAACGGGGAGGTCCGGTGTCGGAAAAACGTACTGCGGGTCTGGTCACCACGGTCCGGCTGCTCGCCGACGGCCAGGTGTCCGCACGGGAGTTGACGGAACAGACACTGGCCCGGATCGAGGCGTCGCAGCCCACGCTCAACGCCTTCCGGATCGTCCGCGCCGAGGCGGCGCTCGCCGAGGCGGACGCCGCCGACCAGCTGCTGGCCGCGGGCGAACGGCTGCCGCTGCTGGGCGTGCCGATCGCCGTCAAGGACGACATGGACGTGGCCGGGCTGCCCACCGCCTTCGGCTGCGCCGGGGTCTTCCCGGCCAAGACCGCCGACAGTGAGGCGGTACGCAGGCTCAGGGCGGCCGGCGCCGTCATCGTCGGCAAGACGAACACCCCCGAGCTCGGGCAGTGGCCGTTCACCGAGGGCCCGGCCTTCGGTGACACCCGCAACCCCTGGGACCTCGGCCACACACCTGGTGGCTCGTCGGGCGGGTCCGCCGCCGCGGTGGCCGCCGGCCTCGTACCCGCGGCGCTCGGCTCGGACGGTGCGGGGTCCGTCCGGATCCCGGCGGCCTGGACCCATCTCGTGGGCATCAAGCCGCAGCGCGGCCGCATCTCCACCTGGCCGGACGCCGAGTCGTTCAACGGAATCACCGTCAACGGCACCCTGGCCCGTACGGTCGCCGACGCCGCGCTGCTGCTGGACGCGGCGAGCGGACAGCACGCCGGGGACCTCCACCGGCCGGACGCCATCGACGCGGTGGCGGCGGCCGGCCGCGAGCCGCGCCGGCTGCGGATCGCGCTGTCGTTCCGGATGCCGTTCACGGCGACGCCGCACAAGCAGCTCGACCCCGAGGTGCGCGCGGCGGTGGAACGGCTGGCCGGCCGGCTGGAGGCACTGGGCCACGAGGTGGTACCGGCCGACCCCCGGTACGGGCAGATCGGCCTGGCCTTCGTACCGCGCGCGACCGCGGGCGTGCGCCAGTGGGCGGCCCGGGTGCCGGACCCCGCGCTGCTCGATCCGCGCACCCGCGACGCCGTGCGGCTGGGCGGTCTGCTGGGCGGCGGCCCCCTGCGGGCGGCGCGCCGGGTGGAGGCGGTTCTCCAGCGCAGGGTCGGCGAGATCTTCGGCCGCTTCGATGTGGTGCTGACCCCGACCACGGCCACTCCCCCGCCCCTCATCGGCGCCATGTGGCGGCTGAACGGCCTGCGGACGGACCGGGCGATGATCGCGGCGTGCCCGTACGCGTGGACGTGGAACGTACTGGGCTGGCCGGGGGTGAACGTGCCGGCCGGTTTCACCCGGGCCGGCCTGCCCCTGGGCGCGCAGCTGCTCGGCCCCGCCGCGAGCGAACCGCTGCTGATCTCGCTGGCCGCCCAACTGGAGGCGGACCAGCGGTGGTTCGAGCATTGGCCGACGCCGGCGGGCGAAGGCGCCGCGGACCGGAACCCGGACCGGAACCCGGACCGGGACTCAGTCAGCGGCTGACTCCGCGAGAGGTTCGAAAACGGGCAGCCGGAACGACAGCAACCGGCCCTCGGCGCGGAAGCCGGCCGCCCTCAGGGCATCCGGGGAGGAGTCCCAGCCCTCGCCGGAGAGCGTGGTCACTCGCCGGACCTGGGGGTGGCGGGCGCGCAGCTCGTCGAAGAGATGAACGGCGAGTGCGGTGGTCTCCACGTCGCTGATGCCGGCCCGGACGAACCACATCGACACCCGCGGTCCCACCTCGACCGCGTGGACGACCCCGCGCAGGGCGCGGCCGTCCCACAACCCGGCGGCGAGCCGGGGGGTGTCCGGGCCGCTCAGCTCCGCGGTCACCCGGGTGTCGTCCCAGCCTCGCCCCTGCGCGTGGCGGTAGAGATCCACGTACGCGTGCAGCAGGTCGCCGGTGGGCGGCAGGGTCAGCCGGATCGGTGCGCCCGGGGAGACCGGGTGCGCGGTCCCCCAGGTGGCGGGCTCGGCCACCCAGAAGTGACCGCTCTCCCGCGCGGAGGCGCCCAGCTGCGAGGCGACCCGGGCGTTCACGTCATCGGGTGTGCCGAGCCAGCCGAGTCCGGTGCGGCCGAGCGCGCGCACCTCCGCGACGGCGGTGCGGATCAGGTACGCGTGGGTGGCGTCGTCGTCGGGGGCGGTGACCACGACCGCCATGATCGTGTCGGGGCCCTCGTGCTCGGTGTCGCCGTCGAGCATCGCCCAGCCGACGGGTTCGGCGTCCTGGTACGCGATCAGGGTGGGCAGCTGCGTGGGGCCGGTCCAGCGGGCGCGGAAGACCGGGAGGTCCACCGGCTCCGCCGCCCAGGCCAGCATCTTGGCGTGCAGGGCGGGCCGTGTCTGTGCCGCCTCCGCCAGGTCGTACACGACGCGCAGGGTCATCTCGCCTCGGGGCACGGTTCCTCCAAGGGCCACGGCCCTCCAGGGGCTGGGGGCCTTGAGGCAATTGTGTCTCCGCGGCCCGCTTCCGGCGCGGGGCGGTCGCGCCGCAGGCGCGGCCGGCGTGACGGCCGGCGGGGCGGCCGGCGGGACTACGGTGACCGGGTGACGACCTCTCTCGATGCTCCCGGCTCCTCCGACTCCCCCGGCCGCAGCGGACCGGCGGCGACGACCGAGGCCGACCCCCGCGACGTGGGCCCGGTACGCACCTCGTACGCCCCGGACCGCGACGGCGACCCCGACCCGGGCGAGATCGTGTGGACCTGGGTGCCGTACGAGGAGAACGACGGGCGGGGAAAAGACCGGCCGGTGCTGGTGGTGGCGCGGGAGGCGGCCGGTACGTTGCTCGCCGTGCAGCTCTCCAGCAAGCAGCACGATCACGACCGCGAGTGGGTCGCGATCGGAGTGGGCCCGTGGGACCGCGCCGGACGGGAGTCGTGGGCCGGTATCGACCGGGTGCTGCGGCTGCACGAGGCCGGAATGCGGCGGGAGGCGTGCGCCCTCGACCGGCCGAGGTTCGACCGGGTCGTCCGGCGGCTCGCCGAGCGCTACGGGTGGGCCTGATCCGCGAAGGCGCCGGCGAACGCCACCCGAGTGGGTGAACCGGTCCGGCGGTCCAGTACGCCGAGGACGCCCCCCTCAAGGTGCCCGGCGAACCGGCCGTCCCCGGTGAGCAGCGGCGGCGGGGCGGGCTCCGGCCCGAACGTCCTGGTGCCGGCCTCGGTGGCGGCCATGGCCTCCGGGAGAGGCACCTCGCGCCCGGAGGGGGGACCGGTATCCCCCGACCGCTCACCCGGCCTCCCCTGACCGTTCATGCGAAAATCGTCGGAGATCGACTCCGGCGGACGCACATGGGTTTCCAGGAGCGAAGGACACTCTTGTGCGATCCGGCGGCAGTGGCTTAGGTGGGTCGGAGCCGTGCGCCCCGGCCCGGGGCGAGTCCGGTCATGGTCTTCGACAGGAGGATCCGGCCATGCAAGAAGGCGACTGTACGGAGCAATCAACCCCGGTCACCGAGGCCGGAGTGGAGGCACTGCTCCGGTGCATCTGCTTCAAGACAGGCCCACCGCGCACCCTCGGGGTCGAGCTCGAATGGCTCGTCCACGAACTGCGGGGCCCCCAGCTCCCCGTCTCGTCCGCCCGCCTCGAAGAGGCCTACCACGCTCTGCGGGGCGTGCCCCTGCAGTCACCCCTCACCGTCGAACCCGGCGGGCAGCTGGAGCTCAGCTCGCTCCCCGCCGACTCGCTGATGGCATGCATCAGCTCCGTCTCCACCGACCTGGACACCGTGCGCGGCGTCCTGCGCGGCCTGGATCTCACCCTGGCCGGCCTCGGTCAGGATCCCTGGCATCCGCCGCGCCGGCTGCTGCACAAGCCCCGTTACGACGCGATGGAGGCGCACTTCGACCGGACCGGCCCGGCGGGCCGCGCCATGATGTGTTCCTCCGCCTCCGTCCAGGTCTGTCTGGACGCCGGTTTCGAGGAGCCGGGTCCCCTCGGCCACGGGCGCCGGTGGCGGATGGCCCATCTGCTGGGCGCGGTGCTCGTGGCCGCGTTCGCCAATTCGCCGGTGCACCGCCGGCGCCGTACCGGCTGGCGCTCCACCCGGCAGGCGCTCTGGGCCGAGATCGACCCGGTACGGGCCCTCGCGCCGCCCCTGGACGAGGAACCGCGGGCAGCCTGGGCCAGGCATGTCCTGGACGCCCCGGTGATGTGCGTGCGGGCGGCGGAGGGTCCCTGGACCGCTCCGGACGGGCTCACCTTCCGGGAGTGGATACGCACCGGCGGGCCGCGTCCGCCCACCCGTGAGGACCTCGACTACCACATGACCACGCTCTTTCCGCCGGTCCGCCCGCGCGGGCATCTCGAACTGCGCATGATCGACGCGCAGTCGGGCGAGAACGGCTGGATCGTCCCGCTCGCGGTCACCGCGGCGCTCTTCGACGACGCCGAGGCGGCGGAGACGGCCTACCGCACCGTCAAACCGCTGGCGGAGACGGCGGGCCCGATGCAGGCTCCGCGCAACCCGCTGTGGATCAACGCGGCGCGGTACGGCCTGGCCGATCCCGAGCTGCACGCGGCGGCCGTCAGCTGCTTCGCCGCGGCCATCGAGGCGCTGCCCCGCCTGGGCGCGTCCGACGAGGTGCGAGACGCCGTCGTCGCCTTCACCGACCGCTATGTGGCGCGCGGCCTGAGCCCTGCCGACGACCCGTACTGGAAGGACGTCCGACCGTGACCGACCCCGACGTGACATCCGCCGCGATCCCCGACGCCTCCGCCGACGGGCTGCGGCAGCGGGCCCTGCACGCGCTCAGCGCGGCACGGGACCGCACCGGCGCGCTGACGGAGTGCGTGGACGAGCCCGATCTGACCGCCCAGCACTCGCCGTTGATGTCCCCGCTGGTCTGGGACCTCGCGCACATCGGCAACCAGGAGGAGCTGTGGCTGCTCCGGGCGGTCGGCGGACGCGAGCCCATGCACCCCGAGATCGACCCGCTGTACGACGCGTTCGAGCACCCCCGCGCCATGCGGCCCTCGCTGCCGCTGCTCGCCCCCGCCGAGGCCCGGGGGTACGCCGCCGAAGTACGCAGCCGGGTCCTGGACCTCCTGGAACGCAGCCCCCTGGAGGGCGGACCGCTGCTCGACGCCGGCTTCGCCTTCGGGATGATCGCCCAGCACGAGCAGCAGCACGACGAGACGATGCTGATCACGCACCAGCTGCGGCGCGGGGAGCCGGTGCTCGGCGCGCCGGAGCCGCCCGCGCCGGAGGGCGCTCCGGTACGCGCCGGCGAAGTGCTGGTGCCGGGCGGCCCGTTCGCCATGGGCACCTCCACCGAGCCGTGGGCGCTGGACAACGAGCGGCCCGCCCACCACCGCTTCGTCCCGTCGTTCTTCCTCGACACGCTGCCGGTGACCAATGGCGCGTACCAGCACTTCATCGCCGACGGCGGCTACGAGGAACCGCGCTGGTGGGCCCCGGAGGGCTGGGAGCAGATCCGCAAGCACGGCCTGGGCGCGCCGCTGTTCTGGCGCCGCGAGGGCGGCCAGTGGCTGCGGCGGCGCTTCGGGGTCGTCGAGCCCGTACCGGAGGACGAGCCGGTACTGCACGTCAGCTGGTACGAGGCCGATGCCTACGCGCGCTGGGCGGGCCGGCGGCTGCCGACCGAGGCCGAGTGGGAGAAGGCGGCGCGGCACGACCCGGCGACCGGCCGCTCGATGCGCTACCCGTGGGGCGACGGGGACCCGACGCCCGAGCGGGCCAACCTCGGCCAGCGTCATCTGCGGCCCGCCCGGGCCGGCAGCTATCCGGCGGGTGAATCGCCGCTCGGCGTACGGCAGTTGATCGGCGATGTGTGGGAGTGGACGTCGAGTGACTTCCTGCCCTATCCCGGTTTCGCGGTGTTCCCGTACCGCGAGTACTCCGAGGTCTTCTTCGGCAGCGCTCACAAGGTGCTGCGCGGCGGGTCCTTCGCGGTGGACCCGGTGGCGTGCCGCGGCACGTTCCGCAACTGGGACCTGCCGGTACGGCGGCAGATCTTCGCCGGCTTCCGGACTGCGAGGGATGCCTGATGTGCCGTCATATCGCTTATCTGGGACCGGCGGTGCCGCTGGGCGAGCTGCTCGTGCAGCCGGCGCACAGCCTGTTCCGCCAGTCCTGGGCGCCCCGTCGGCAGCGGTACGGCACGGTCAACGCCGACGGGTTCGGCGTCGGCTGGTACGCCGGGGACGACCCGGTCCCAGGCCGCTACCGACGCGCCGGGCCCGTGTGGGCCGACCCGTCCTTCGCCGACCTGGCCCGGGTGGTCCGCAGCGGCGCGCTGCTGGCCGCCGTACGGGACGCGACCGTGGCGGGCGCCGACCAGGAGGCCTCCGCCGCGCCCTTCGCCGACGGGCGGTGGCTGTTCAGCCACAACGGCGCGCTGCGCGGCTGGCCCCGGTCGGCGGAGCAGCTCGCCGCGGCGCTGCCGACGGCAGCGCTGCTGTCCCTGGAGGCACGCAACGACTCGGCACTGGTCTGGGCGCTCGTACTCCATCGGCTGCGGGCGGGCGACGAGGCCGGACAGGCGCTCGCCGACACCGTGCGCGACCTGGCCGCGGCCGCCCCCGGTTCGCGGCTGAACCTGCTGCTCACCGACGGCGAGACGATCACGGCGACCGCCTGGGGCGACAGTCTCTGGTTCCTCGCCGAGCCGGGCCGCCGCACGGTGGTCGCCTCCGAGCCGTACGACGACGATCCGCACTGGCGCGAGGTGCCCGACCACACCCTGCTCGCGGCCACCCGCACCGACGTTCTGCTGACCCCGCTCAAGGAGCCTTCCGCGTGAGCCCGTTCCTGATGACCCGCACCCTGCCCGAGCACGCCACCGAGGCCGATCTGCGCGCCGACGTGCTGCACGGGCTGACCCGCACCCCGAAGGCGCTGCCGCCCAAGTGGTTCTACGACGCCCGGGGCAGCGAGCTGTTCGAGGAGATCACCCGGCTCCCCGAGTACTACCCCACCCGCGCCGAGCGGGAGATCCTGCTCGCGCGGGCGCCCGAGATCGCCGTCGCGACCGGGGCGCGCACGCTCGTCGAGCTGGGCTCCGGATCCTCCGAGAAGACCCGGCATCTGATCGAGGCGCTGCCGGACCTGCATTCCTATGTGCCGGTCGACGTCAGCGAGAGCGCGCTCACCGGCGCGGCCGAGGCGCTGCTGTCCGACCACCCGGGGCTGTCGGTGCACGCGCTCATCGCCGACTTCACCCGTGGTCTCGCGCTGCCGGGGACCCCGGGGCCGCGGCTGGCCGCGTTCCTCGGCGGCACGATCGGCAATCTGCTGCCCGCCGAGCGGTCCGCGTTCCTGAAGTCCGTACGGTCCCTGCTGTCGCCCGGCGACGCCCTGCTGCTGGGGACCGACCTGGTGAAGGACGAGGCCACGCTGGTGGCCGCGTATGACGACGCGCAGGGCGTCACGGCCGCCTTCAACAAGAACGTGCTGGCCGTCATGAACCGGGAACTCGACGCCGATTTCGACCCGGACGCCTTCGACCATGTGGCCGTGTGGGACCGCGACCAGGAGTGGATCGAGATGCGGCTGCGGGCGCGCGGCGCGCTGACCGTGAAGATCCGGGAGCTGGACCTGGTGGTGCACTTCGAGGCCGGCGAGGAGATGCGGACCGAGGTGTCGGCCAAGTTCCGTCAGGAGGGCGTACGCACCGAACTGGCCGCCGCGGGGCTGGCGCTGAGCCAGTGGTGGACCGATGAGGCGGGCCGGTTCGCGCTGTCGCTGGCGACCGCTGTCTGAGCCGCCCGCGCGAGGGAGCGGCGGTCGGCGTGCCGGCCGGCCGGGATCCGGGGCAGCAGCGTGATCTCGGCGACCAGTCCGCCGGCCGTCGCGACCCGCCACAGGGACGCGAGCAGGGTGTCCTCGCCCACGAAGGCCGCGGCCGAGGCCGTGGCCGAGGCGGGCCCCGTACCGTCCAGCCGGTAGCTGATCCGTACCGGCTGGACGGGCGCCCCGGCGTCCAGTGCGGCCTGGAAGGCGGCGGGCCGGAACCGGCCATGCTGCCGCCCGCACCAGGTACTGCCCTCCGGGAAGACGACCACCCGGGAGCCGTCCCGCAGCGCCCCGGCGATCCGGGCGACGGTGGCGGGCAGGGCGCGCAGCCGGTCGCGGTCGACGAAGAGGGTGCCGCCGCGGGCGGCGACCGGGCCGAGCACCGGCCACCGGCCGATCTCGCTCTTGGCCAGCATGCGGCCCGGCTGGACGGCCGCGATCAGCGGGATGTCCAGCCAGGAGATGTGGTTGGCCACCACCAGCATCCCGGCTTCCGTCCCGGTGCCGGGCCGGTTCGCCGGGCGCCCGAGGACCCGGGTCCGTACCCCGAAGGCCCGGACGACGGCCGCGGCCCAGGCCCGGGTGAGCCGGTCGCGGCGGGCCGCGGGCAGCCGTCGTACAGCCGGGCAGAGCAGCACGCCCGCCAGCACCAGCGTGATCGCCGCCAGCAGCCGGGCCACCGCGTGCGGCACGGCGGCCGCCGGGCCCCGGTGCTGCGCGCACAGCCGTGGGGTGCACGGCGCGCTGGGCAGCCAGGCGCTCATCGCGCCGGGGCGAGGGAGAGGAAGTGCCGCAGGTAGCGCGGGTTGGTGCGGCGCAGCGAGAGCAGGACGTACAGATCGGCCACGCCGAACTCCGGGTCGTGCGCGGGCTCTCCGCAGACCCAGGCGCCGAGCCGCAGATAGCCGCGCAGCAGCGGCGGGAGCTCGGTGCGGGCGGGGACGGTGATGCCCTCCGGGGTCCACGGCCGGTGGGGGGTGACGCGGTACTCCTCGGGCGCGAGGTTCTTGGCCAGCACCGTGGCGCGGGTGCCGGCGGCCAGGGTGCCGCCGTCCGCGAGCGGCAGGGAGCAGCAGCCGGCCAGCCAGTTGTGGCCGGTGCGCACCATGTAGCGGGCCAGGCCCGCCCAGATCAGGCCGATCACGGCGCCGTTGCGGTGGTCGGGGTGGACGCAGGAGCGGCCGACCTCGACGAGGTCGTCTCGTATCCCGGCGAGCCGGCCGAGGTCGAACTCGCCCTCGGAGTAGAGCCGCCCGGCCACCGCGGCGCGCTCGGGGGGCAGCAGCCGGTAGGTGCCGACCACCTGTCCGGTGCGCTCCTCGCGGACGAGCAGGTGGTCGCAGTACGCGTCGAAGGCGTCGGAGTCCAGGCCCGGCTCGGGGCCGGTCAGCCGGGCGCCCATCTCGTCCGCGAACACCAGGTGCCGCAGCCGCTGGGCGGCGCGGACATCGGCTTCGTCGCGGGCGAGTTCGACGACGTACCCGGGGAGGGCGGCGCCGGGCGCCGGGGCGGCGGCCGAGGTGGGGGCGGCCGGTGCGGCAGGGGCGGGGAGGGTGGCGTGAGCGGTTGTGACGGTCATGGCGGTCTCCTGGGCCGGGCGGGTGCCAGGCCCGTGGGGTGACGGCCTGGCTCCCTACTTCTTCCGTCACCGGCTGGACTCGACGTGACCTTTTCGCGGAGCGCGGATGTGCGGCTGTTGAATGGCTCGGGATTCAGCACGTCCCGGTCACGCCCCCGGTGGCCGGGGGGGCGGTGCCAGGGCACGCGAGCCCGGCTTGATCCAAACGAGAGGCCCTAGGCTGAAGGGGCAGCGCACGCCTCGTACGACCGACGCCCCCACCGGACCGATCAGGGAGGGCCCCGCCCATGAGTTCGTCGTCCGTCCACGTCGCCGACTGCGACGGCCTGATCATCCCCTTCGCGCGCCGGGCCGACGCCGAGGCCGTCGCCGCCCAGTGGAACATCGACCACGCCGCCGCTCCCTCCGAGGGCCGGCGCCGGCCGGCCACGGTGGTGGAGGTCGACGCGTGGCACGGAGAGGGCAAGGTGTGGGACCGCATCCCCGGATACGGGCTGATGTGGGCGGCGACCGTCTCGTACCTCCCGGACGGCGAGTGCGTCCGGGAATGGCCGGTGTCGGGCCGATGGGCCTGGGAGTTCGAGGAGAACGACTACACCACCGCCGACGCGGAGTGGGTCACCCTGTACCGCCCCGGACCGGACGCGGTCACCGACGCGCACGCACGCGGCAGCGACCGCGACGCCGTGGCGGAGGCGTACACGATCGCCCGTGCCGAAGCGCTGCGCCTGTGCGGCGGCCACCCGGGTGCCGCAGCTCCCTAGGTCCAGCGCCGGCCCCGCGCCGGCGCGGGGCTCAGAACCGCGCGTGCGCGGTGATGTCCGCGCGGAACTCGTCGATCATCGCCGGTGTCACGGTCGGCCGGCACTGGGCGATCGCGGCGAGATAGTCGCCGGTGCTCGCTCCGAGCGGCGCCGAGGCGCTGTCCCCGCTGCCGATCGCCTCCAGGTCCCGTTCGAACGAGGCCTGCGCGGCGATGCGCGCGGCGTGCTCGATGTCGGCGGGGGTGAACAGCTCGCTGGCGGCGACGAGTTCCGCCACGTCCACATCGGCCCTGCCGTCCGTGTAGCGGGACCAGATCGCCGACCGGGCGGCGGTGTCCGGTGTCCCGATCGGGATGAGGTAGTCGAACCTCCCGGGCCGCAGGAACGCCGGGTCGAGCGAGCGGATGGAGTTGGTCGCGCACACCAGCAGCCGCTCGTCCCGCTCCCGGAAACCGGGTATGAGCTTGAGCAGTTCATTGGTCACCCCGTGCATCCCGCCGGGCTGTGCGGGCTCGGTGCGCACCGGCGCGATCTCCTCCACCTCGTCGATGAAGACGAGCACCCGCTCCAGTTCGGCGATCCGGGCGAAGGCGCTGCGGAGGGCTGCCGCGAGATTGCCCTCGTCGGCGAGCCGGGAGGGCAGCAGCTCGACGAACGGCCAGCCGAGCTTGGAGGCGATGCCCCGGGCGAACGTCGTCTTGCCGGTTCCGGGCGGACCGAAGAGGGCGATGGCCCGCGGCGGCCGGACGCCGTGCCGGGCGGCCCGCTCGGGCTCGGCCAGCGGGAGTACGACACGCCGTTCGATCAGGTCTTTCTCCGCCTCCATGCCGGCCACCTTGGCCCACAGGTCGCTCGGCAGGAACCGGCCGCCCAGGTCGTCCAGCAAGCTGGCCGCCGGTCCGTGCAGCGGCTCCACCTTCTCGAAGTACGCCACGGCAGGCTGCCGGGTGTAGCCGGCGTTCAGCAGGCCCTCACCGAGCAGCTCCTCCTCGGGCAGCACATACGCGATCCGGCCGACCCGGGCAGCGACGAGCCGCCGCTCCAGCTCCACCAGCAGTGCGCTCGCCAGGCCGCGGCCGCGCCAGGCCGAGGAGATGGCGATCCGCATCACCCAGGCCCGCTCCCCGGCCACGCAGGCGAGCGCCGCGCCGATGGGGACGCCCTGGTGGACGGCGACCACGGCGGGCTGCCGGGAGGTCAGCGCGCTGATGCATTCGGCGAGCGAGAAGACCGACTCCTGTCCGAGCTCGGCCGTGGTGTCGATCAGGTGGACCACTGCGGCGAGATCGCTCTCGCGGTAGTCGTGGATCAGCCAGTTCACCGGTACCGCCCCTCATCTGTGCTGTTCCGGCGAGGCTAGGGGCGACGCCCCGGCCGCTCCCCCCTCCACCGTGCACAATCGCGGGGCGGAAACCCTACAATCCGTCGGTAGCCACAAGCGGCGATTGTCCTGTGGAGCATCGCGCCGCTGCGGTACGGTGGGGCCGGTTCGGCTCAGGAGAAACCAGTTGGGGAACTGGCCACCGAGAGAGCCGCCGCGCCTGGGGGGCGACATGACGCACTTTCTCGATACTCTGCCGTTCGATTTCTCGCAGCAGCCCGCGCAGGAAATGCTGGACTTTCTGGCCGAGACGTATGACCTCGAGCCGTCCGTACGAGATATAGCCAGGGCGGCCGGCCTCAAAATGAGCGCGATCACTTTCGGTCAGTCGATGCGTCTGGTATGGGCCGACATTATTCAGAAGAGTCGAAATCAGAACAAGTTACGCACCCTGCTCCAGGTCATCAGGGACAGGGAGGACGCCGCGACGGCGGCGAAGATCGACGAGTGGCTCGGCCCGGAACCGCCGGTGACCGCTCCACAGCCTGCCGGAGCCCCCCGGTGGAAGGGCTTCGGCGATGGTTTCGAACGCCAGATCTTCCCCGAGCCGACCCTCCTGGACGTCGCCTTTCTGCGGCGCGGCACCGAACTGGCCGCGAGCGTATGCCGCTTGCGGGTCACGGTGGGACCACACGACTATCTCGGCACCGCGTTCCGCATCAGCGAGAACCTGGTGCTGACCAACCACCACGTCCTGTTCGACCGAGCCACGAAGGCGACCGCGGTCGAGGCCTGGTTCGGTTACGAACGCACCTTGGCCGGCGCTCAGGCCGCCCACAAGGTCGTGTGGGGCCGGCCCCTGTCAATCCGGGGCGCGGCCGATCACGACTGGGCGGTGGTCGAACTCGACGGCATGCCCCCGGAGACGCCGGTCATCCCGCTCGTCGGGGCACCGCCCATCACCCCGGGCCACCGGGTGTACATCATCCAGCACCCCGGCGGCGCGCCGAAGAAGATCGGGATGATCCACAACGAGGTGCGTCACGTCGACGAGGACGTCGTCCAGTACTGGACCGACACGGAGGGCGGATCCTCGGGGTCCCCGGTGTTCGACGAGCAATGGCGCCTGGTGGCACTGCATCACTGTTCCGTGGCCCAGCCGGTCCGCGGAGGAGTGGAGTACCGCAATCAGGGGGTGCGTATCGAGCGCGTCGCGGAGGCGCTGTCGGACCTGGGGCTGGTGTGAGTGGTCTTCCTGGTTGATTCTGCCGAATTCTCCCTCGCCGACGCGGGCGCCCGCCGCCTGGTCGAGTTGCTGGCGAACGCCTACCCCGAACCAGAAGCCATCAAGGCGCTCGCCGAGCGAGTGGAAATCCCGAGAACACGCATCGACTTCAGCGGCCCCGTCGACCAGATCTGGCCGAGGGTGCTTCGGTACGCGGCGGCGGCCGGCAGACTGCGCCTGATCGTGGAGGAGGCAGCGGCCGACCGACTCCAAGAGGCGTACCGCGAGAGGTTCGACGAGTTCTTGGCGGAATTCGCCGACGACGGGTCGGCTCAGAACGACTGGCACCACGCGGCGGCCCGCGCCCTGGCGCACCCGGTGCCGGCCCGGTCACCGGTCCTCATCGCGCTCGACACCGAGACGGAACCCCTGTCCGGACCGGAGTTCCTGACGGTGGAACACCATCTCGTCGTCACGCTGGACCCGCGGCAGGTCGAGCGCATGGAGCGCACCGCGGGAAAGGCTCTGCGCACGGGGGCGTCGATCGGCGAGATCATCGCCGCCGGCTCCCTGATCTGGAAGGTCCTCACGGCCGCACAGCCGCGTCTGGACGAACTGCGCCGCCGTGGGGCCGAGGACGGTCTCGCTCAGCCCGTGGCCTGGTGCGGCCGAAGCGGGCTGCTGGACCGACTGCGGCCGGCACTCCTCATCGCTCACACCGGCACCGAGGGCGCGGACGGCTTTCTCTCCGTCGGCAGCGGGGGGCATTACTTCACGCCGCTCGACGGCCCTCGGGAGAGCCGGACCATGAAGAAGCGCTCCGACGCCGCACGGCCGGACGTGCGCTGCGTCGATCTCCGCAACGCCGAGCCGGAGAGCCATGCCAGGCTGCTGCGCGGCGTGGCATCGGCGGAGGCCGCCCTCGTGCTGTCGTTCGACGCGCCGGAAGCCGTCGTCTCGTCGCTGGTCGACCTCGTACGGGGCGAACGCGCCAGCCCGACGCGCGCGGTGGTCGCCTTCGGACCCACGCCGCCGGGCGCCGGTGGGATCGACGAGCTGCTGAACACGCTGCCGTTCGTCAGCGTCGCCGACACTGCGCTGGCCCGGACCGATCTGCTCGACGTGCTGGAGGACGCGCTGCGCGACTACGCCGGGACGCGCGCGGCCCCTTGTGTCGTGGCCGCCGTGCGCGCCGCGTGGATCCGGCGTTCGCTGGCCTGTGCCGACGTGGCCGGCTTACGGAGCGGACTCACCTGGAGCTCATGGGCATGGATCGGCCTGCCGCTGTTCACCCAGCAGTACGACACCGTCGTACCGACCGAGTTCCCGCATGTGACGGCTCTGCGGTCCCTCACCTCCGACGGCAGGTACTTCAAGCGCGATAAGGGCATTCCGGACATCTATAAACCCGGCGAACTGGCGCGCGCCGATCTGCCGAACGAGGAGCGGAAGAAGTTCCACTTCTACCTGTCGGGGGCGGGCGGCAGTGGGAAAAGCTGCCTCCTCCACTTCGTGCACGACGAGATCCGGACCCGCTCAAACGCGATCCCCGTGTGGTACCGGGTGGACGCACCCAGTTCACAGTGGAGGGACGTGGAACGACGCATCCGCGAGGAGACCGTCCGTGCCGTACGTGCGAGCAGGAGGTTCGCCGGGGTCGCGGACGAGGTCATGGGACCCGACGGAGCTTCGCTTGCCGCGTTCCTGCGCGAGACGGCGCAGCGTCTGCGCAGCATGGATCCGGACTTCGATGAGATCGTGATCTTCATCGATCAGCTGGAGCGCACGTTCGAGTCGGGCGACGAGCCGGACTACGAACGGCTGGACACCATTTCCCGGGATGTGATCCAGCTGCTCAGAACCGTCGGGACGGGTCAGGGAGTCCGTGTCTTCATCGCCTCCCGGAAGCAGTACCTCCCCGACTTCCTCGGGTCATCGAGGACGGCCGAGGAATGCGGACTCGAGTTCAATATCCTGCAGTCCCTCACGGACAGCACCGAGTGTGTCGAATTCGTACGAAGCCTCATCGACTGGTGCCGTGAGAAGAAACTCGTCGACGAGAATCTGGCAATCCAGCCCGCGGCGGCGAAAGCCCTGGTGGACGGCACCAAGGGAAATCCGCTCAACATCACCCTGGCACTCATCCAGCTTCTTTCCGCCAACCCCAAAGGAAAGATCACGGAAAAGCACATCACCGATCAGCGGCCATGGGAGCAGCTCTTCGCCCTCGACCTCCAGTCCGCTGCCCGGGACGACCTGGACTGGTACTTCCTGCTGGCGATGGCGCACGCGCGCACCGAGATCGTGCCGTTCGAGGACGTGTGGTGGCGACTCCGCATGGTCAAGCCACAGCTCACCGAGCGCGTCGACAGTCTCCTTCGGCGCGGCGTTCTCGAACGTCTCTGGCTGATCGGCCACCTGGGCCGGACCATCCACGCCCGCCGCTGCGACGGGGACCCGGAGCGTTTCGTGGAGTTCTTCCACGCGAACCTCCGTGACTATCTGCTCCGCGACGTCATGGCGCGCGGCCGTCCCGGCCTCGACACCGAAGTACCGGCCACCGAAGGTCCCGGCGCCGGAACGCCGCCCGCCTGGCGGGCCCTGGACCGGCTGGCCGACCACGCGCACGACTGGGACCAGATCCAGCAGTTGCTCCAGCCCGAGGACATCCGTGCTCTCATGGCACACCGGGCAGCGGTGGTCGAGCCCTACCCCACTGCTGACGGGGGCAGGCGCCTGCCGTTCCAACTGCTGTTCAGACGCAGTCGCGGCAGGGAACGCGAGAAGCTGATCGATGCGGCCAGGGAGTGCTTCGTCCTCTCGGCTCTCGTGCACGAGGACGCCGGACGCTGGGCGTTCGAGGAGCTCTTCCCGGACGTCGCGCTGCGCGTGGCGACCTGCATGGCCTGGCTGCGCGACTGTTCGCCCGGGCACCGGACCGCCGTCCTGCGCTACCTCGTCGAGGTGCAGAGCGACGAGGCCCGCAGCGCCGTGGTCTCGTGGGTGCTGGACGAGGTGACCGAGGTCCGCCACGACGTGGTGCAGACGCTGACCGACGTACTGCGGGAACCCTTGTACGCGGGCAGGTACCGGAACGAGGTCATGGCCGCACTGCTCCGGACCGCGCTGCCCGCGGTGCACGGCGACCCCGAGCGGCTGCCGCCTCGGGTGAGGTCGTTCGCCGTGGCGGCGTGCGAGGCCGACGGAGTCACCCTCCGGCGGACGCTGGCCTACTGCGCGGAGCGGCTGGGCGATGTGGACGACACTCGGATGCGGCACATGGTGCCCCTGCTGACCTCGGCGTCCGTGGTCGAGCAATGGCTGGCGGAGGCGGCGGTGTCCGGCGACTACAGCAGTGACCGCACTGGTGACAGGCCGGTCAGCGCCACCGGGTCGCTGCTCGACATCGCTGTGGGCAGCAACCTCCGGGCCGTCGTCGACGAGGCGCGGGTGGCGGACTGGTCGGAGGCGCTGCGCGGCCGGATCGGCGTGCGGCTGCCCGATCTCCAGGTGGTCACGGGCGACTGCGAGGCCGACGAGATCGAGTTCAGTTCTCTCCGGGAGCGCATCTCCAGCAACACCTTTCATCCGGACCGGCGCTGTGTGCTGAAGCGCCAGTGGGAGGCGTCCGGCAGCGCCGGCCCGTCGGACGCGCTCGACGGCTACGACGACGCCGTGGGCGAGGATGTCCTCTGGCTGCCGGCGGCCGCGCTCCCCGACCATCTGCCGTTCGCCGCACGGGAATTCGACGCCGCCGTCCTCGACTGGCTCGAAGCGCACTGCCGGCGCTCCTTCCACCGGATCTTCGACAGCGCGTTGTTGACGACGCTGTACCGGGAGCTGGAAGCGCTGTCGGCGGGCCGCCCCCTGGTGGAGGTGGAGCCCTTCCGGGCCGTGATCGCTGATCTCGTGGAGGAAGGCGCGCTGTTCCCCTCCCGGCGTCGCGCGATGCTCGAGGAACTCGCCCGGCTCGACCCCGCGGATCACGTGTTGCCCGAGCTGCTGGGCCAGAAGCTCAGGGAGCACATGCGCGCGGACCTCTGCCGTTCGGTCGCCGACACCTCCATGCAGGTCACGGCGCTCTATCTGGCCGACACCCTGGAACAGGCACTCGCCGACCGCAGGGGGTCCGCGGACGGGCGGAGGATTCTGGTCCTGAGCCCGGCCGACGCCGAGATGGTGTCCGCGGCGGTGCGGCGCCAGTTCCTCGCCGTACTGAACGACGCCAGGCGGCCACCACCGATCCTCGCCACCACGCCCGATCTTCGCCATCCCCTGGCCAAGCTGCTGCACCGCTTCGACCCGCGCCTTCGCGTGCTCAGCTTCACCGAGCTGGATCATCCCGCGCTCATTCTGGTGCCGGCCGACTACCCGGTCGGCGTGCCGAGGGCGCTGGAGGCTCCGGCGTGAGCCCCCCGCCCGCAGACCTCCCGCCCTCGGATCCGTACGCGGAGTTCCTGGCCAGTGCGGACGTGGCGACGTGGCGGGACTGCCTCGACCGCGCGGTGCTGCGGATGGCGGAGCTGCGGGACGACGGCCGGCGTCCCGCTCTGCTCGCACAGGCGCTGTGCATGACGATCTATCTGCAGTGGCTCAGCAGGTTCAGCGGCGATCTGCGCGCCGAGCGCGAGGCGCGGCGGTGCCACGAAGAGCTCAGAGCGGAGCTCTCCGCCCGTTCCGGGACCCACCCGGCCCCCACTTGGAACGTCTGCTGGGGCCTGGTGCTGGGGTGGGACGGTTACCGGGGCCGGGCGGCGCTGCTCCTCGACCAGGACGGCCGGATCGCTCCCGAGCATGTGCCGATCATCCTCGACGAGACCGACATCGGTTCCCTCGCGCAGCTGCGTCCGCTGTTCCGGGGCCCCGCGCGATGCGGTTTTCTCCCCGTACTGCACATGTACGGGGAGAGGCTCGTGGCCGTGGGCGCTGTTCGTGAGGCACTGAACCTCATCGAGAACCACGACCTGGGCGGCACGGACCCCCTTCTGCTGGAGGTGCGCGGGTCCGCCAGCGAGCGGCTGGGGCGGTGGGACGACGCACACGCGGCGTACTCCAGGTCACCGTGGCCGGTCCATCGGGTCCGCGCCGCGATGGTGGGCGCCATCGCGGGAATGTCGGAGAAGCCGGCGGACGATCTGGTGCTGGACGAGCCCGTACGGCAGGTGATCGGCGACAGCGACCGTGAACTCGACCAGAGTGAGATCACCCGGCGCTCCGCCTTTCTGCACGCGTGCCTCCAGCAGTCGGGCACCAGCTGGCTGGTCGAGCTGGAACTCGGCAAGCTGAGCTCTCGGCGGCGCCGGTACGCCGAAGCGGACCTGCACTTCGACCAGGCCCTGAGAAACGCCCCCCAGGACGCGCGGTACGCCATTGCCCAGCTTCGCTTCAACAACCTGACCTGGGTGAGTGACGAGCGGTCCTACTCCCTGGTGCAGATGCTGCCGGAGACCTGTACGGCGGGATGGGAAGCCCTGGCACTGAACTCCGACCCCGTGGAAACAGTGGGCATCCGCATCTGGATGGCGTACGAGTCCGGGGACCTGGGGCTGATCCCGGCCTCGTTGAGCGGCTTGTCCCCGCGCGAGCGGGGTGAAGCGTACGACACGGTCCTCGACATCGGCCGTGCCCTGGACGCATGGCTGGAGAGCCTGGCCATCGGCTACTCGCACCGCTGTGCGTCAAGTGTGCTGAAGACGCTGGGCAAGGCCGGCTTCAGCCGCTCCGCCCTTCATCTCGCCGGCCTCGTCCTGAGCGAGTCCGCGGACGACTTCTTCGTCCTGTGGGAAACCGCTGAAGCAATCGAGGATCTGGGGCCCGACGACCGGCCCGAGACGGAGACGCGTGAACTCCTGGATGTGAAGAAGCGCTTTCACCAACGGATCGTGGAGCTCAGCCAGTTCGACTTCAAGAACGCGATACGTGCGTACGAACTGGTGGCGCGGGTCGGCCATCACGGTCAGGCCGAGGACCTGCTCCTGCGGGCGGCGAAGCAGGCGGAGAGCGTTTCCGAACTCTTGGCGGTCGCCGCACTTCGCCGGCGGGTCAGGGCTGCCCCCACCCGCCAGGAGGGCCTGCGGTGCCTCACCCGTGCCCGGCGCGAGGCGCGCCACCGCCTCGAACGGCTGCAGGTCGCGTACGAGTTGTTCCGCTACGGACAGATCCGGGATGCCCGCGCCCTCCTCGTGGACGAGGAAGTGTTCGCGGGCGACCAGCCGCTCACCCACGTCGAGATGATCGTCGTTCTGCAATGCCGTCAGTGGCTCACCAACCGAGAAATCGATGATCTCGTCCACAGAGCGGTACACCGGCTCAACCTCGACCACCGGTCCGGAGAGCTGGGTGAGTTCGGCCGGCAGTACGGAGAACGGCTCCTCGCCGTGTTCGAAGACTCCGCCCCACTGAGCGAACGCATCAGCCGCGAACTCGACAGTGCGCTGGTCGATCCCCTGACCGGGATCACATGGCCCGGCGGGGCGGACGACGACTGGGAGGCTGTCCGGGAACGCATCGACAGGGCCGTGGACGACCAGCAGGACGAGCGGGCCCTGGATGTCACCGCATGCCTCGGTTCCGCCGACCGGGCGCAGTCGTTCGGGCTGCGCTTCGCGGTCTGCGACCACCTGCGAGAGCGTATGCACGAGCTCCTCGCCCAGCTCCGGCGGGCTGCTCCCGCGCTGCCCACCGAGGAGACCCCGGTCTACAAGCGGCATGATCCCGGGATCGGTTCCCGGACGATCCAGTTGTGCGATTTGTGGCGTGCGCGCCTCACCGCGGCTCCGGGAGACGACGAGGAGCAGGCCGTCTCCGCGCTTCAGGCGTTCTTCGACACGGAGCAGGCCCTGCTGAAGCAGTGGGAGAGCCAGCGGCGGCAGACAAGCGCGCCGAAGCTGCGACGCACGCTGCGCGTGGCCGAGGCGCTGCGGGACTCCTTGGGTACGCTGCTCGGCTCCTCCGAGCGCGAGCACGCCCACCCGGTACTTCGGTCCCTCTTCCGGCACATCGACCTGGACGTTGCCGCGTTCTCCGCCGAGGTCGCGGAGCGCATCGAGGAAATTCGCCGCGAGCTGGCGGACGTGCCCGCCACGGAGTCCGGGGGGAACGCATGACGGAGCGCTCATCGGGTCCGGCCCACGATCCCCTGACCGGGCGGTGGCGCGATCTGCTCAACAGGACGGGTCCCGTCTGTGAGGGCCGTCCGGTGGAGAGCACCGACCGGAGGGTCGCGAGTCCGGGTCCGGACCCGGAGCAGGAGCGTCACCTCGGCATCCGCGAGGTGGTCGTGGACGTGGGAAGTGCCCCTCGGTCCCGGCTCGATCTCCTCTGTGTCGCACTGCTCGAACGGCAGGCGCAGGCCGGCCCGCGGGGCGTTCCCGAGCTGGTCGTCATCGGAACCGAGACGCTGCGCGCACAGAGTTCGCCCACCATCTCGGCCGACCCGGACACCGTTCTCCCTCTGGGTGCCATGGGTGCCGGCTCCCTCACGGTGTCGCTGGCTCTCTTCCGGATGGAACGTCGGTCACGCCTGCGCGACATCGTCAACTCCATCGAGGATCTGGGCCGGCTGCTCGACTATCACGGTGACGCCACCGGTTCCACGGCCGTGGCGTGGAACCTCGTCCGCCGGCTCGAGGCGCTGTCGGCGGCGCCGGGAGTGACGGTGCCCGTCGCGGGCACCGCACGCTTCCCGGCGGGCCAGGACGGCCCGGAGACCTACCAGTTGCTGGTCGGCTCGGCCAGGTCGGATGAATCCCCGTGGTCGTCGGGGCCCGGCCTCGAGGTACGGGACGGAACGGTGACACCGGCGGGACCCGCCGCCGGGAGCGGGGCCGGCTGGCGGGGTGCGGACTTCGTGCTCCTGCGTGCGGGCCGGCCCGCCGCCGCGCCGCGCGCCGACGTGCGCACCCTGCAACAGCGCAGCCGGGACCATGGTTTGACGGTGGTCCGGCGGGGTGCGGAGGTCGTCTACGACGAGGAGAGCTGGAGCTCTCGTGCCGCCCGGGTCCGGCAGACCTCGCGAGCCGGCCGCATCGTCAGGCTGGCGGTGGCGGGCGAGGCGGCGGCGGCCCGTACCGAGTACCGGGCCGCCCTGGCTCAGCCAGGAGCCGACGGCCCGCTCATCGAGAGTCTGACGAGCCGGATCACGACCCTGCACGAATACTGGCTGGTGGACGACGTGCTGGGAGGTGCCGAGCAGGCGGACGCCGGGGAGGCACCCCCCGAGTCCGCCACCGCCCGGCAGTTGCGCGACCGCCTCGGCGCACGCCTGGACCATCTGCTGGGCCTGGTGCCGCAGCCGTCGGCGCAGACTCCGGAGCAGTTCCTGCCGGTGGTCACGCCGATCGTCTACGAGATCGGTGATGCCCTGGTGCCCCTCGCGGACTCCAGGCAGGACGGCGGCCGGTTCCTGTACGAGCTCATCCCTGCCATGAAGGACCGCATTCTGGCGGACACGGGGGTTCGGGTGCCGGGGGTCCGGGCACGTGGCACCGTCTCCCTCTCGGCCCACGAGTACGAGATCCAGGTCGACGAGGTGCCTGTGCTCAGCGGCTTCGTCGCCCCCGATGCGCGGTACGTGGTCGGGCAGGCGGGGCGCGAGGCGCCGGACCGGTACGCGGAACCGACGAGCGTGCACCCGCTGACCGGAGCGCGCGGCTCGTGGCTTCTGTATCCGGCCGGCCATGACGACGACGGGGAAGGCGACGACGGGGAGGGCGAGCGCGTCACGGCCGCCGAGTACCTGATTCACCGGCTGGAACTGGCCCTGAGAACCCACCTCGTGCACTATCTCGGCCCCCAGGAGGTGGACGGCCTGGTCGAAGGCTGGACCAAGGAGGACAACGACGGGCTCGTCGGCTCGGTACTGACGGACCGGGCCGCCGTGCTGAAGCTCACCTGGGTTCTGCAGGCGCTCGTGGCGGACGGTGTACCGATCGCCGACTGGCGGTCGGTGCTGCGCGCGCTGCGGGAGGCGGGCGGGATGACGGCTCCGACGCGCACCTTGTGCCGGGCCGCGCGGGAGGGGCTGCGGCACCGCCTCGTGGCAGCGGGGGCCGGGCAGCGGAGCATCCGGGTCCCCGCCGAGCACGAGGCGGCCCTGCTGGGCCGGCGGAACCCGCCCGCGGCCATGGAACGCGGGGCGGCGCGCATCCGGTTCCTGCACTGGCTACGGCAGGTGGCCGAGCCGGACGGCCCGGCGCTGTCGCTGGTCACCGGTTCGCAGGACGCCCGAGAACTGCTGGCTCCGCTCGTACGTGCCGCGTATCCGTTCGTCCTGACGTGGTCGGAAGAGGAGTTGACACCGGATGACAACTGATGGTCCGGCACTCACGGTCACCGTGACGCTGGCTCCGCCGGTGTTCGATGCCGCCGACGACACGGTCCGCCGGCGGGTCGCGGCGGAGCTGAGCGGGCCGGCCGCGGAACTCGGTTCCGCCGGGGCGTCCGGCGTGCACTTCCTGCGAGGCGATGCGGACGGGCCGGCGGAACCGCCGGTCCGCGTGTCGGTCGATGGACGACGCTGCCATGTCCCGGACACGGCAGTCGGCGAAGCGCTCTCCTACGTCGATGCCAGTCCCCTGGTCGGCACCCGGACGGACTCCGACGCGGTGCTGCGCGGTTCGGGGGCGGCGGGCGCGGGCACGGACTCCGGCCGGCTCGGGGAACTGCTGGCGCTCGTCTGCCGCGCCGCGCTGCTGGACCACCTGGCGGTTCACGACGGGGCGACGGAGCAGGGGCCGGGGCAGGGGCAGGAGCAGCCGGTCGACATCCTCATCGATCCCGTCTACCTGCGGGACCTGACGGCGGAGCACGTGGACACCGGTCTCTTCTCCGTCCTGCGGGAGGGGCTGTTCACCGAGCTGGGTCTCGTCCTCCCGCCCTTCCACGTCCAACCCGATCGGTCGCTGCGCGAGGCCGGCTTCGCCTTCCGTGTCCAGGGGATGCGTACGCCGCCCCGGATCGGCCTCACGAAGGGGACCGTCCTGGTCGACGACACCGTGGAGCGGCTTGCCCTGATGAACCTGGCCGCCCAGGCGACCACGCTTCCCGAGACCGGACGGCCGGCGGCGGTCGTGGCCGCGGAACACGGCGAGATCCTCGAGGCGGCCGGCCTCACCACGTGGGACCCGCTCAAGTATCTCGTTCTCAGCCTCACCGGCACGCTGCGGTCCCGGGCCCACTCCCTGCTCACCCCAGGTGTCGCGGCTCGCATGCTCGACGACCTCGGCAGCATGTTTCCCCTGGTCACGGAAGCCGCCCGCAGCCATCTCCCGCCCGGTCTGCTGGTGGCCGTGCTGCGGGAGCTGCTCCGCGACGGGGTGTCGGTCCGCAATCTCCGGCGGATCGTGGAACTGATGCTGCGTTACGTGATGGAGCAGGAGCCCTCGCCCCGTACCGACGGCGGTCCCGACGGCTGCGTCGCGTTCGTTCGGGCCGGACTCGCGGACCACATCGCGTCGAAGGCGGCTCGTGGCTCCGGGACCATCGTCGTGTTCCTGCTCTCCCAGGAGCTGGAGGACGCCGTCGCCGAGGAATTCCGCGCACCGGTGAGCGACCGGTCCGAGGAGGTGGCGGAGCGCCTGGGTGCGGCCCTGGAGGCGGAGCTGGCGCACCGCTCGCCCGCGGCCGGCCTGCCGGTCGTCCTCACGCAGGACGACCGGCGGGTGCCGGTGCGTGCCGTACTGCGCCACCGGCTGCCGCGGCTCACCGTCCTGGGCTACAGCGACATCCCTCCGTACTACAACATTGAGCCGATCGCCCGCGTCTCCTGACGCGGGCGGGGACCGGAGTCACGCGTGCGCCTCCGGCAACCCCCGGGCGCGCATCACGTCTTCGACCGCCTCCAGCACCACGGCCCGGTAGACCCGGGAGCCGCACAGCGGGCATCCGCCCTGGTCAACGCCCTCCAGCAGCACGGGCGTACCTTCGACGGTCATGCGTACCTCGACGGTCCGGCGCTCGTAGCGACCGGTACAGGGACAGCGGTCGTAGCGGGAAGCGGAAGGAATCGCCATGGGGCCAGCGTAGGGCGAGGGCTGCCCGCGGGGACCGGAAACGGTCGCCCTGCTCCCGTCCGACGCCTCGCGGAGTGCCGCGCGGTGGGGCACGGTGGAATGACGCAGCAGCCTCACCCCCGCTGGGAGAGCCTCATGTCCAACCACACGTACCGCGTGACCGAGATCGTCGGGAGCTCCACCGAGGGGGTGGACCAGGGGATCCGCAACGGCATCGCGCGCGCCTCGCAGACGCTGCGCAATCTCGACTGGTTCGAGGTCGTCCAGGTGCGCGGGCACATCGAGAACGGCCAGATCGCGCACTACCAGGTGACGATGAAGGTCGGCTTCCGCCTCGACGACGAGGGCTGACGGGGCGCCGGGGCGCCGGGGCCCACCTCAGCGGTCCGGGTCCCGCCTCAGGTCCTGCCCTCCCGCTCCTGCGCGTCCTTCAGCGCCTCGGACGTGGCCGCCCAGTCGGCGCGTACGACCCGGAAGCCGGCCCGCTCCGCCGCCTCGCACACCAGCTCGTCGTCATCGACCAGCATCCGGACCTCACGGCCCCGGGCCAGCCGCCCCAGTACCTCCAGCTTCGTGTGACGGGCCGGGCGGCGGTCGTCGTTGCGGCGCATCCACACCCGGCCCTCGGGCAGGCCGTGCGCGGTGAGCCAGGCCAGCGTGTCCCGGCGGCACCGCTCCGGCCGGCCCGTGAGGTACGCGACCTCGCACTCCGCGGCGCTCTCCAGCGCCATCCGCACCCCCTTCTCCAGCGGCGGGTCGGCCATGGCCGCTCCGAAGAAGCCGGTCCAGTCCCGGGGCCGCCGCTCCAGGAAGTGCTGGCGGTGTGCGGTGTCCGCGAGTGTCCCGTCCAGGTCGAACACGGCCAGCGGCCGCTTTGTCTCGATCACGCCCCTTACCCTAGGGACCCACTCCGCGCCGGGAATCCCCGGCCGGCGGGGACGTTGAACGGGGTGTGACCACTGCGCTCGCGACCACCCGGTTCTCCGTACTCGACCGCTCCCGCACCCGCCGGGGGCAGGACGCTCCGCAGGCCCTGCGCGACACCGTGCGGTTCGCCCGGCTGGCCGAGGAGCTCGGCTATCACCGCTTCTGGGTCTCCGAGCACCACAGCGTGCCGGGCGTCGCGGGCTCCGCGCCGACGGTGCTGGCCGCCGCGGTCGCCGCGGCGACGTCCACGATCCGGGTCGGCACCGGCGGCGTGATGCTGCCCAACCATCAGCCGCTGGTGGTGGCGGAGCAGTTCGGCGTGCTGGCGGCCCTCTTCCCCGGCCGGATCGACATGGGGCTGGGCAGGTCGGTCGGCTTCACCGACGGCATCCGCCGGGCGCTGGGGCGGGACAAGGAGGACGCGGAGGACTTCGGCGCGCAGCTCGACCAGCTCCTCGGCTACTTCGAGGGCACCCAGACGGCCCATCCGCAGGTGCACGCGCATCCGGCCGAGGGGCTGCGCGTGCCGCCGTTCGTGCTGGCCACGGGCGAGGGCGCCCGGATCGCCGCCCGCGCGGGGCTTCCGCTGGTCATCGGCGACCTGCGCGGGCAGGACCGGATGCTGCGGGCGATCGAGGACTACCGGACCGGGTTCCGGCCCTCGCTCTGGTCGGCGGAGCCCTATGTCGTGGTCTCGGGGACCGTGGCCGTGGCCGGGACCCCCGAGGCAGCCCGGCGGCTGCTCGTCCCGGAGGCGTGGTCGCTGGCGTACTCGCGCACCCACGGCACCTTCCCGCCGCTCGCCCCGGCCGAGGAGACCGAGGCGCGCACGATGACCGCCAAGGAGCGTGAGTTCTACGAGACGGCGCTGCGCGGGCACGTGTACGGCACGGAGGAGGAGGTCGCCGCCGGCCTGGAGAAACTCATCGGGCGCAGCGGCGCCGACGAGGTACTGGTCACTACCAGTACGTACGACCGCGAACAGCTGGCGGACTCCTACCGCCGGCTGGCGGCCCTGTTCGGCAGGGCCGGGCCCTGTCCGGGCGATCAGGCTGGATGAGCGAGCGGCGTCTGGTGCGTGCAGCTGCAAGGCGGCCGGATTCGGCCATAGCGGAGCTATGGGTGGATTTGGCCAACGCGGCAGATGTGCGTGCCTGGGGGCACCTCCCAGCGGTAGCTGGGGGAGACGGGAGCCCAGCATGATCGCCCGGACAGGGCCTAGAGCCAGCCCTTCCGGGCGGCCTGCACACCGGCCTGGAAGCGGGTCTCCGCGCCCAGTTCCACCATCAGTTCGGTGAGTCTGCGGCCGACGGTCCGCTCGGTGACCCCCAGGGCCCGCGCGATCGTCCGGTCCTTCATTCCCGACGCGAGCAGGGACAGCAACTGGCGGTCCCGGGCGGACGGTCCGCACTCCGCGTGCGGCGCGTCGACGGGCGTGGCCCGTGCCCACAGGCTCTCGAAGCAGTGCACGAGGATGTCGACGAGCGCTGACCCGTGCACGAGCAGGCGCGCGTCCGGGTCGGGGTCGGCGTAGGAGACGGGCAGCAGCGCGGTGGTGCGGTCCGCCACGACCATCTTCAGGGTGATGTCCGGCAGGATCCTGGCCTGTTCACCGGCGTCCGCGCACCGCCGCATGGCCGCCACGTGCTCCGGCGACGCCAGCGCCTCATGGGAGTAGATGAACCGGTACGCCACTCCGTCCGCGAGGCGGCTGAGTTCGAGGTCGTTGGGGTTGCTCTGGCCGCCTATGTACGGCGGGCAGTCGACGGCGATGATCTCCTCGCGCGCCTGGAGCTGGATCCTGGCGACGGCGGCGAGGACGGCGTCCTCCCCTTCGAGCCGCTCGACCACGGGAACACCCCGGCGCGTGGCGGCGGCACGCGCGCGCATCCGCTCCGCCAGCTCCTCGGCGTGCATCTGCATCCGGGCGAGGTCGGCCCGCTTGCGTTTGATGAGCGCGGCCAGGGCCTCGTCGGGCGGGACGGGTGCGTAGACGGCCGGTGTGAAACCGAGTTGCTGGACGAGGCCGTCATCGAGGAGCCGCTGGACCGCGCGCCGTATATCCACGACGGACACACCGGCGCTTTCGGCCAGTTCGCCCTCATTCGCTCTTTTGAGTTCCAGCAGGGCGACGTATGCGTCGTTCTCGATCCGCCCGAGGCCGACCGGCTCCAACAGGAACACGTGAACCTCCCGACGCCGAGGGTGGGGGGCTCGGACGCATCGGGACTTTAAGTTGCAATTCAATCAGGCGTCAAGATCCGGCCATGGGAGCCATCTATCGCGAAGTAGCGGCTATTGAGAATTTTGTCCGCCTCGCTCCCAATCATCCCTGCACATTCGGACATTGTCCGAGACCGGAAACGCACAGCAATTTACAGGCAGTTCGAAACTGGCGAATCCTTGTCCGGAATCCGCTGCGGCCGGTCCCACCCGTTCGAGCGGCTTCTCCTGCCATCAACCCCCCACGGGCCAAGGCCGACCCGGTCAGCGTGATGGCACCACCCAAGGAGCGCACTGATGCGTAAGAGATCCGGACTGCCTGCGAAGAAGATAGTCGGCATGGCCCTGGCCGCAGGCATGGCCGCCGCCGCACTGGCCGTCGTGCCGGGCACGGCGACCGCCGCCGAGGGAACCATCCTCGGCGACGGTGCCCGCAACGCCATCAAGGACAGCTACCTCGTCGTCCTGAAGGCGGGCACTACGGCCCAGGGTGTCGACGACCGGAAGGCCGACCTCTCGCGCCGCTATGGCGGCAAGCTCAAGCACACGTACCGCACCGCGCTCAAGGGCTTCTCGATCACCATGACCGAGAAGCAGGCCAGGCGGCTCGCCGCCGACCCGGCCGTCGCCTATGTCGAGCAGGACACCAAGGTGTTCCTCGAGGCGGTCTCCTCCTGGGGTCTGGACCGCGTGGACCAGGCGAGCCTGCCGCTCAACAGCACCTACAGCGCCCCGAACACGGGCTCGGGCGTCACCGCGTACGTCATCGACACCGGCATCCGCACCTCGCACTCGGACTTCGGCGGACGCGCGTCCTGGGGCACGAACACCATCGACAGCAACAACACAGACTGTCATGGGCATGGCACGCATGTGGCGGGCACCGTCGGCGGCGCCTCGTACGGCCTGGCCAAGGCCGCCAAGCTCGTCGCAGTCAAGATCTTCAACTGCGACGGCGGCAGCAGCGCGACGGCGATGGCCGCCGGCATCGACTGGGTGACGGCCAACGCCGTCAAGCCCGCCGTCACCAACATGAGCTTCAAGGGCAGCAGCACCGCCGTCTCGACGGCCGTGAGCACCTCCGTCGCGTCCGGCATCGTCAACGTCGCCGCCGCGGGCAACGACCACGGCTACGACGCGTGCAACATCATCCCGGCCAAGGTCCCCGAGGCCATCACTGTCGGGGCGAGCACGCGCACCGACGCCAAGTCCAGCTTCTCCAACATCGGCACGTGCGTGGACATCTTCGCGCCCGGCTCGGACATCGTCTCCGCCGGCATCACGAGCGACACCTCCTCCGACACGATGTCCGGCACGTCAATGGCCGCGCCGCACGTGGCGGGCGCCGCCGCGCTCTACCTCTCCGCCAACCCGACGGCCACGCCCGCCCAGGTCCAGACCGCGCTCAAGGACAACGCCACCAAGGGCAAGCTGACCGGCATCGGCACGGGCTCGCCGAACAACCTGCTCTACACCGGCTTCATCGGCGGTGGCACCACGCCGCCCACACCGGCCGGCTGCACCGGCACCAACGGCAACGACGTGGCCATCCCCGACGCAGGCGCCGCCGTCACCAGCACCATCACCATCTCCGGCTGCACCGGCAACGCCTCCGCCACCAGCAAGGTCGAAGTCCACGTCAAGCACACCTGGCGCGGCGACCTCACCGTCGACCTCGTCGCCCCCGACGGCAGCACCTACCGCCTGAAGGACGCCTCCGGCAACGACAGCGCCGACAACATCGACCAGACCTACACCGCGAACCTCTCCTCCGAGGTCCGCAACGGCGCCTGGAAGCTCAAGGTCCAGGACACCGCCGCACAGGACACCGGCTCCATCGACACCTGGACCCTCACGCTCTGATCCCCGGCTTGTCCCCGAGCTGATCCCCGGCTGATCCCCGGCTGATCCCCGAGGGGCTGTCCGTGAAGAGGGCCGGACAGCCCCTCGGCACCCAAGCACCGTTCGCACCCCCACGTTGCACCCCCACGTTGAATGCTGAGGTCCCTGTGCAAGCGAAGTTCACCTACTGGCTCGTCACTGCCGCCACCGCGGCCGCCGTCGTGGCCGGAACCGGATACGGCATGGCGGCGCCGCCCGAGAAGGCCGCCCCCACGGACGACCGCGCGTACGTCTACCGCATACCCGGCGGCGCGAACGTGCCGCAGAAGAAGCTCGCCGGCTTCGACCTGATCGAGGACCGCGACGGTGACGACCTGTTCGTCCTCGGCGACGCCGCCACCGCCATGGAGCTCAAGGCAGCCGGGCTGCACCCGAGCGTGGAGCAGAAGCTGACGCCCGCTCCCTGGGAGCCGCCCAAGCGCAGCGGCCAGGCCACGGCACTGACGGATGCGGTCGCCGAGGAGACGTACAACGGTGGCTACCGCACCGTGAACGCCCAGTACGCGCACCTCGACCAGGTGGCGGCGGACCACTCCTCGCTGGCCACCGTCTTCGACGTGGGCGACTCCTGGCGCAAGTCCACGAGCAAGCCGAACGGTTACGACCTCAAGGCGATCTGCATCACCAAGAAGCAGACCGGCGACTGCCAGTTGACGCCCAACTCCACCAAGCCGCGCTTCTTCGTCCAGGCCCAGGTCCACGCCCGGGAACTGACCACCGGTGAGATGGCGTACCGCTGGATCGACTACCTGACCGACGGCTACGGCACGGACGCAACGGCGACGAAGATCCTCGACACCCGCGAGATCTGGGTGGTGCCGATCGGCAATCCTGACGGCGTGGACATGGTCCAGCAGGGCTTCATGGGCGGCAACACCGGCCAGCAGTGGCACCGCAAGAACGCCAACCACAGCCACTCCACCACCACCTGCTCGGAAGGCCCGAGCAGCGGCAGCGGCGTCGACCTGAACCGCAACAACAGCAGCCACTGGGGCGGCGCGAGCACCAGCTCGAACCCCTGCGACCAGGTCTACAAGGGTCCCTCCGCGGACTCCGAGAGCGAGAACAAGGCCCTCCAGGCGCTGTACCGGAAGCTGTTCCCGGACACCCGCGCCACGGGTGACACCGCAGCGGCCGCGGCCGACACCAAGGGCATGTTTGTCACCATGCACAGCTACTCCAACATGGTGCTGTTCCCCTGGGGCTTCAACGCGGCGACCGACGCCGGCAACGACGCCCCGCTGCGCCAGATGGCCAAGGAGATGGCCACGCTGGCCGGTGGCTGGGAGTACGGCCAGCCCGGCGAGATCCTCTACGACGCCAGCGGCGGCCACGACGACTGGGCGTACGACCAGCTCGGCGTACCCAGCTTCACCTGGGAGGTCGGACCGAGCAGCGGGACGTGCGGCGGCTTCCACCCGGCCTACTCCTGCCAGAACACGTTCTGGAACCAGGTCAGGCCGATGCTGACCTACGCGGCCGACAAGGCGGGCAACCCCTACGGCGGCGGCACGACACCCGCGCCGTCCGGCTGCACCGGCACCAACGGGAACGACGTGGCCGTCCCCGACCTCGCCACCGTGACCTCCAGCGTCACGATCGCGAACTGCACGGGCACCGCCTCGTCGTCCTCGACCGCCGAGGTGCACATCAAGCACACCTACATCGGCGACCTCGTGGTGAAGCTGATCGCCCCCGACGGCAGCGCCTACACCCTGCACAACAAGGCCGGCAGCGGCGCCGACAACATCGACCAGACCTACACCGTCAACCTCTCCTCCGAGACCAGGAACGGCACCTGGAAGCTCAGCGTCCAGGACACCGCGGCCCAGGACACCGGCACGATCGACACCTGGACCCTCAAGCTCTGACCGCGACCACCTGACGACAGGGGCCCCGGCACGCACCCCACGCGTGCCGGGGCCCCGGCGGCCCGTCCAGGGGCAGGTCGACTGGGACGCCCAGGACGTCAGCGGCTGACCTTGCGGGCCGCGCGCAGCCACTCCTTGTTCATCGCCGCGATGGACGGCAGCGGTATGCCCTTCGGGCAGGCCGTCGCGCACTCCCCCGTGTTGGTGCAGCCGCCGAAGCCCTCGGTGTCCATGGTGGCCACCATGTCGAGCACCCGGGTCTCGCGCTCCGGTGCCCCTTGCGGGAGGGAGTTCAGGTGTACCACCTTCGCCGAGGTGAAGAGCATCGCCGAGCCGTTGGGGCAGGCCGCGACGCACGCGCCGCAGCCGATGCACTCGGCATGCTCGAACGCCATGTCGGCGGCCGGCTTGGCCACCGGGGTGGCGTGTGCCTCCGGGGCGCTGCCGGTGGGGGCCGTGATGTAGCCGCCGGAGCCGATGATGCGGTCGAACGCCGAGCGGTCCACCACCAGGTCCTTCACGACCGGGAAGGCCGCGGCACGCCAGGGCTCGATGTCGATGGTGTCGCCGTCGGTGAAGTGCCGCATGTGGAGCTGGCAGGTGGTGGTGCGTTCGGGGCCGTGGGCCCGGCCGTTGATGACCATGCCGCAGGCGCCGCAGATGCCTTCGCGGCAGTCGTGGTCGAAGGCGACGGGTTCGTCGCCGCGCAGGATGAGTTCCTCGTTGAGGCTGTCGAGCATTTCCAGGAAGGACATGTCCTCGGAGATGTTCCTGACTTCGTACGTGGTCATCGCGCCGGCCTCGTCGGGCCCGCTCTGGCGCCAGATCCTGAGGGTGAGGTTCATGCGTAGCTCCGCTGGGTGGGGTGGACGTACTCGAAGACGAGGTCTTCGCGGTGCAGGACAGGTGCGGTGCCGGCGCCGGTGCTGTGTTTTCCAGGGGCGAAGCCCCCGGCCCCCCATTCCCACGCGGCCACGTACGAGAACTCCTCGTCGCGGCGCTCGGCCTCACCGCCCTCCGTCTGCGACTCCTCGCGGAAGTGGCCGCCGCAGGACTCGGTGCGGTGCAGCGCGTCCAGGCACATCAGCTCGGCGAGTTCGAGGTAGTCGGCGATGCGGTTGGCCTTCTCCAGCGACTGGTTGAGCTGCTCACCGGTGCCGGGGACCTTGATCCGGCGCCAGAACTCCTCGCGCAGGGCCGGGATCCGCTCCAGGGCCTTGCGCAGGCCGGAGTCCGTGCGGGCCATGCCGCATTCGTCCCAGAGGAGTTCGCCGAGTTCGCGGTGGAAGGAGTCGGGGGTGCGGTCGCCGTCGACCGAGAGGAGGAGGTTCAGCCGGTCCTCCGTCTCGGCCACGGCCTCCAGCACGGCCGGGTGGCCGGGCGGGACCTCGTCGTGCGGGTTCCGGGCGAGGTAGTCGTTGATGGTGGCCGGCAGGACGAAGTAGCCGTCGGCCAGGCCCTGCATCAGGGCGGAGGCGCCGAGCCGGTTCGCGCCGTGGTCGGAGAAGTTCGCCTCGCCGATGGCGAAAAGGCCCGGCACGGTGGTCTGGAGGTCGTAGTCGACCCACAGGCCGCCCATCGTGTAGTGGATCGCCGGATAGATCCGCATGGGAACCTCGTACGGGTTCTCGGCGGTGATCCGCTCGTACATCTCGAAGAGGTTGCCGTACTTCTCCTGGACCGCCGGCCGGCCCAGCCGGGCGATGGCATCGGCGAAGTCGAGGTAGACGCCCTGGCCGCCGGGCCCGACTCCGCGCCCTTCGTCGCAGACGTTCTTGGCGGCACGCGAGGCGATGTCGCGCGGCACCAGGTTGCCGAAGGCCGGGTAGATCCGCTCCAGGTAGTAGTCGCGCTCGTCCTCGGGTATCCGGTGCGGCGGACGCTGGTCGCCGCGCGCCTTGGGCACCCAGATCCGGCCGTCGTTGCGCAGCGACTCGCTCATCAGCGTCAGCTTGGACTGGTGGTCGCCGGAGCGCGGGATACAAGTGGGGTGGATCTGGGTGAAGCAGGGGTTGGCGAAGTAGGCGCCGCGCCGGTGGGCGCGCCAGATGGCGGTGGCGTTGGAGTTCTTGGCGTTGGTGGAGAGGTAGAAGACGTTGCCGTAGCCGCCGGTCGCGAGGACGACGGCATCGGCGAAGTGGGTGGTGATCCGTCCGCTGATGAGGTCGCGGGCGACGATTCCGCGGGCCCGCCCGTCGATGACGATCAGGTCGAGCATCTCGGTGCGCGGGTGCAGGGTCACGTGTCCGGCGGCGACCTCCTTGGACAGCGCCTGGTAGGCGCCGAGGAGGAGTTGCTGTCCGGTCTGCCCGCGGGCGTAGAAGGTACGGGAGACCTGGACGCCGCCGAAGGAACGGGTGTCGAGCAGGCCGCCGTACTCGCGGGCGAACGGCACGCCCTGGGCCACGCACTGGTCGATGATCTCCACCGAGACCTGGGCGAGGCGGTGGACGTTGGACTCGCGGGCCCGGAAGTCGCCGCCCTTGACGGTGTCGTAGAAGAGCCGTCGTACCGAGTCGCCGTCGTTGCGGTAGTTCTTGGCCGCGTTGATGCCGCCCTGGGCGGCGATCGAGTGGGCCCGGCGGGGCGAGTCCTGGTAGCAGAACTGCACCACGTTGTAGCCCTGTTCGGCGAGCGTGGCGCCCGCCGCGCCGCCGGCCAGGCCGGTGCCGACGACGATCACGGTGTGCTTGCGGCGGTTGGCCGGGTTGACCAGCCGGGCCTCGAAGCGGCGGCGGTCCCAGCGCTCCTCGACGGGGCCGGCCGGGGCCTTGGTGTCGGCGAGCGGTTCGCCGACCGTGTACGCGGTGTACTCGGTGCACTTGGTGTGCGCGTTCATGTCAGCCCACCCATCCGGTCATCACGGCGACCGGAACGCTCAGGAATCCGATGGTCAGTACGGCGGAGAGAGCCGCCGCCGCGGTCTTCAGTGCCTTGTCCCGGGAGGCGTTGTTCGCGCCCAGCGTCTGCGCCGCGCTCCAGAACCCGTGGTGGACGTGCAGGCAGAGCGCCAGTACGGCCACGATGTAGATCCCGCCGCCGTACCAGGTGGAGAAGGAGGCGACGACGTTCTCGTACGCCCGGCCGTGCTCGGCGTTCGGGTTCACCGTCAGCGTCGTGAGGTCGAGGATGTGCCAGACGATGAAGAGCCCGAGGATGACCCCGCCCCAGCGCATGGTCCGGGTGGCGTAGCTCGCGCGCTTCCGCTTCCGCCGGTACGGCGTGGGCCGGGCGGCGAGATCCCGGCGGCTGAGCTGGTACGCGGCGACGGCGTGCAGTACCACCGAGGCGACCAGCGCCACCCGGACGATCCACAGGAACCACTCGTGGTGCAGGACCGGCGAGCCGATGCTCCGCAGCCAGGCCGCGTAGCCGTTGAACTCCGCCGCCCCGAAGAAGATCTTGAGGTTGCCGAGCATGTGGGCGACGAGGTAGCCGAGCATCACCAGACCGGTGACGGCCATGACCGTCTTCTTGCCGACGGTCGAACGCCACAGCATCCGGACGAGGGATGGCCGGGCGGCGCCCGGCGGTGGTGTCGGCTCGATCGGCTTCGGGGGTCGGGGGCGGGTCGCGAGTGCCATGGACAGGACGCTAGGGCCCGGGCAGCCAAGAGGTCCAAGACATGATCCGGCTCATCTTGATAGGTGCAGACTATGCTGCCCCTACACTGGCCGGGTGCAGTTCCAGCAGCTCCTCTATTTCGTGGCGGTCGCCGAGACCCGGCATTTCACCCGGGCCGCCGAGCGCGTCCATGTCGCGCAGCCCTCTCTCTCCCAGCAGATCAGAGCGCTGGAGCGGGAGCTGGGGGCCGAACTGTTCAGCCGGGCGCGCGGCAATATCGCGCTGACCGAGGCGGGCGAGACCCTGCTGCCGCTGGCCCGCCGGATTCTGGCGGACGCCGACAACGCCCGCCACGAGGTCCAGGAGCTGGCCCAGCTGCGCCGGGGGCGAGTCCGGCTCGGCGCGACGCCGAGCCTGTGTACGGGGCTGCTGCCGGAGGTGCTGCGGGCCTTCCACACCCTGCACCCGGGAATCCGGCTGCTGATCGAGGAGGGCGGTTCGCACGATCTCGTACGCCATCTCGCCCGCGGCTCCCTGGACCTCGCGCTGGTCGTCCTGCCGCTGCCTCCGTCGGCCCCGGCGCTGACCACGGTCGAGCTGCTCCAGGAGGACCTGGTGGTGGTCTCCGCGGCCGCCGCCCCGCGCCCCGGCCGGGGCGGCACGGTACGGGTCGCGGACCTGCGGGACGAGCCGCTGGTGATGTTCCGGCACGGCTACGACCTGCGGGAGCTGACCGTCGCGGCCTGCCGGGCCGAGGGTTTCGAGCCGTCCTTCACCGTGGAGGGCGGCGAGATGGACGCCGTACTGGGCTTCGTCCGGGCCGGCCTGGGCCTCGCCGTGGTGCCCAGCATGGTCGCGGCCAGGGCCGGCCACGAGCTCCGGGCAACACCGCTGGCCCGGCCGGGACTGCGGCGGACGATCGCGCTCGCCCACCGCACCGACGTCGCCCCGCCCCGGGCCGCCCGGGAACTCCAGCGCGTCCTGCTGTCCCGTCAGACGGCGTCCGCCAGCACCAGCGAATGAATCCGGTCGGGCGCGCCGGGCCTGGCGTAGTACCAGCCCTGGGCCGTGTCGCAGCCGAGGGCGCGCAGCTGCTCGGCCTGCACCCCGGTCTCCACCCCCTCCACCGTCACCGCCAGCTCCAGGCTGTGCGCGAGCGAGACGATCCCTTCGACGATCTTGACGTCGACCGGGTCGGCGGGATGCTGCTGCATGCCGCGGGTGAACGACCGGTCCAGCTTGAGGACGCTCACCGGCAGCCTGCGCAGATTGGCCAGGTTGGAGTACCCGGTGCCGAAGTCGTCGAGAGCGATGTCCACGCCCATCTCGGCGAGCTGGCGCAGTGGCTTGAGCAGATCGTCGTCCGCGCCGATCAGCGCGGACTCGGTGACCTCCAGGCAGAGCGCTCCCGGTTCCAGCCCGGCCCGCTCCAGCACCCGCACGGTGTCGGAGACGAGACCCGGGTGGTGCAGCTGGGTCGGCGAGAGGTTCACATTGATGCGCAGCGGCCCGCCGTCGGCATGCCGCTGCTGCCAGAACCTGGCCTGCCGTACGGACTCCTCGAGCACCCAGCGGCCGAGCGGCACGATCAGTCCGGTGTGTTCGGCGAGCGGAATGAACCGGTCCGGACCGAGCACGCCGTGCTGCGGATGGCACCAGCGGACCAGCGCCTCGGCCCCGTGCACGCTCCCGTCCGAGAGGTGGACGAGCGGCTGGTACTCGATGAAGAACTCACCGCGCTCCAGGGCGGCGGGCAGGGCGGTGGTGAGGCCGTGCCGGGTGATGGCGCGGGCGTCGGCCTCGGCGTCGGCGAGCTCGAAGCGGTTGCCGCCGGCCGACTTGGCGCGGTACATGGTGATGTCGGCACTGCGCAGCACCTCCGCCGGTCCCCGTTCGCCCGCGGGCCCCTCGACGATGCCGATGCTCCCGCGCACGGTGATCTCACGGCCGTCGAGCCGGATGGGCGCCGAGAGCGCCGCCAGGATACGGGCGGCGAGTTCGTCCACCTCGCGCTCGGTGTGCTGTCCCGTGGTCAGGGCCACGAACTCGTCGCCGCCGAGCCGTGCCACCATCTCGCCGGGTGCGGTGGCGCAGCTCTGCAGCCGGTCCGCGACCTCGACCAGCAGCCGGTCGCCGGCCGAGTGGCCGAGGCTGTCGTTGACGGCCTTGAAGCCGTCGAGATCGAGGTAGCAGAGGCCGAAGCGCATCCCGTCACCGGCCGAGAGGGCCTTCTCCAGCCGCTCGAAGAACAGCGTCCGGTTGGGCAGCCCGGTCAGCGCGTCGTGGGTGGCCTCGTAGCGCAGCCGCAGGTTGAGCAGCCGCCGCTCGGTGGTGTCCTCCATCAGCGCCAGCTGGTACTGCGGACGGCCCTCGGCGTCGCGCAGCAGCGAGACGGTGAGGTTGGTCCACAGCACGGTGCCGTCGCCCCGGTAGTACGGCTTCTCGACCCGGTAGTGGTCGCGCTCGCCCCGCACCAGTTCGCCGTACAGGTTCCACACGTGCGGCGCGTCCTCCGGATGGCCCCAGTCGCTCACGTTCCTGGTGCGGACGGCGGAGTCGAGGCCGCCGAACATCTGCATCAGCGTGTCGTTGACCTCCAGGACGTTGCCTTCGAGGTCCGCGATCCCTATGCCGACCGCCGCGCCCTCGAACACCGCCCGGAAACGCTCCTCGCTGGCGTGCAGCGCCTGCTGGGCGTCACTGCGGGCGGCCATGGCGGAGCGGGCGATGGCCTCCTGCTCGGTGAGCGTGCGCTCGCGCAGGGCGCGCGCGAAGCCGGCGGCGAGCGCGTGCTGAAGGCGGGCGCAGCGGGCCCGGCACTCGTCGGGGGCGAGTCCGCCGCCGGGGCCGCCGGGGCCGCCCGAGTCGCCGCAGTACAGCACGAGGTAGGCGTCGACGACGCCGAGCGTCCGGCTGAGGGCGTCCGGGTCGGTGCAGTGCATGCCGACCAGCCCCGCGCCCACCTCCTGGGCGGGCGAGGGGTCGAAGGGGCGCGCGTGCAGCGCCCCGCTCAGGGTGCGGGCGAGGGGCAGCAGACGTTGTTCGAACTCGGGGCGGGTCAGGGACGTGGCGGTGGCCGGGAAGATGGCCCGGCTCCAGATCGTCGCGAACCGTCTGAGTCTGCCCTCGGGTCCGTCCGGTTCCTCGGCGGCGGAACCCGCTGCGCCCGCCGCCTCCGCTGGCGTGCTCACGCCTTGCGTCCCACCCCTGCGAAGCCGGAGAAGGCGTACGGGTCCTCCTGGGCGGCGGGCGTGTCGGGCCGCCACAACGGCATGGAGACCAGACCGGGTTCGACCATCTCGAACCCGTCGAAGAAGGCGGCGATCTCGTCGCGTGGACGCATGATCAGCGGATTGCGGATGCTCCTGTACACGCTGACCGCTCCGTCGGCCGTCTCCTCGGGCAGCGGAATCCCTTCGAACGAGGCGTGGGTGAGGATGAGCAGGCTGCCGGGTGCGAGCGCGTCCCGCAGCTCCGCCACGGCGGCGCGCGGGTCGTCGGCGTCCTCGATGAAGTGGAGTACGGCGACGAGGAGCAGGGCCACCGGCCGGTCGAGGTCGAGGAGCTCGCCCACCACGGGGCTGGTCAGGATCTCCCGCGGCTTGCGCAGATCGGCGGCCGCGATGCCCGCCCGTTCGTTGCCCTCCAGGACGGCCCGGCTGTGCGCGACCGCGACCGGGTCGTGGTCGACGTACACCACGCGTGCCTCGTCGCTGGCCGCCTGGGCGACCTCGTGGACGTTGCCGAAGGTGGGGATGCCGGAGCCGATGTCCAGGAACTGGGTGACGCCCTGGTCCACCGCGAAGCGCACGGCCCGGCGCATGAACGCCCGGTTGGCCTGCATGATCTTGGGCAGGCCCGGAATGGATGCCATCGCCTTGCGGGCGGCTTCCCGGTCCACTTCGAAGTTGTGCGAACCGCCCAGGTAGTAGTCGTAAATGCGGGAAACGCTCGGAACCGATATGTCGATACCGGGCGGGGCCCAGGCGGGACGCTCCATCTATCTCTCCAAGGCGTAGGCGTAGGCGTAGTCGTTGTCCGAGCCGAGGCTACTGATCGTTCGCCAACAGAGCGAGCCAAAACGGAAATTGGCGATCCGTTCTTGGTCACAGGACAACGGCACGTGCACACACCCGAACGGCCCGTCACACCCGAGGAATCGGGGTGACGGGCCGCCCGGCCGGTGCGCACGCGGCGTGGGGACACCGCATCCATGTCGCTCTACTTGGGCGCTCCGACCAGCTTTCCGTTGGGCGATACGGCGTACCAGGTGCCGCCCACGCCCTGCCCGTTGGTGTCGCCGGGCTTCGAGTCGCCCGAGAAGGTGTAGATCGGCCAGCAGTCGATGGTCTGCTGCTTGATGCCGTCGGGGCGGTCGAAGGTCACGAAACCCTTCTTCAGGATGGCCGCGTCGATGCTGTTCTTCTCGACCGGCTCGACGACCGGCCACTTCTCCAGGCAGGCGCCGGTGCACGCGGTCTTCATCGGCCAGGCGGAGTCCTTCTCGAACCGGTAGACCGTCATGCCGTTCTTGTCGACCACGATCTCGCCGAGCTTGGGGTCGTTGCGGACGGAAAGGCCGGCCTTCTCGACCGCGTCGCCGCCGGCTTCCTCGCCGCCTTCGCCGCCCTCGCCGGCCTCGTAGTCACCGCCACCGCCGCCGCCGGCCGCGCCGGGTGCCGCCTTCTTCCCGTCGGGGGCGGACGCGAACCAGGTGCCGCCCACGCCCTGGCCGTTGGTGTCGCCGGCCTTGGTGTCCTTGGCGTACCGGTACATGGGCCAGCCGTCGATGGTCAGCTGCTTGCTGCCGTCGGCCCGGGTGACCTCGCCGAGGAGTGTGGCGTCGGTGCCGGGCGCGGCCTTCGCGTCGCCCGCCGCGACCACGGGCCACGTCTTCGCACAGTCGCCCTCGCAATTCGACTTGGGCGGGTTGGGCGTGTCCTTGTCGAAGCGGTAGAGCGTGAAGCCCTCGCTGTCGGTGAGCACCTTGCCGAGCTTCTTGCTGTCCAGCACCGCGAGCTGCCCCGCCGCCTTCGGCTTGGTGGCGGCGCCGGAGTCCGAGCCGTACGCGCCGCCGGAACCGTATCCGTTCTCCGCGGGCTGCTGAGCGGGGTTGGCGGCTCCCACGGCCTGGCCGTTGGGGGACTGCGTTCCGTTCTCCTGACCGCACGCCGTCGTCAGCGTCATCACAGCCATTGCCGTCACCGCGAGCGAGGCGCTCCGCCAGGCCCGGGAGGCACTCCCAAATTGATGCGGCATGTCAACTCCTGCTGATCGCATATCGGTTCGGCGCGTCTTGCGCCGTACTTGGTCCTAGGTACGCGTGGCAGCGGTGGATGCGTTCAACGAGTTCCAAGAAATCTTTTCGCCCCATGCCCGAGTGTCCTCAAACGCAAAGCGGAAGAACTCCCACCATCAGGCGAATCGGGTACTGCTCCGGCGTGCCGCGCACCGCGCCGGATCATGCTCCCGCTCGTGTACCGACCCTTTGTCAGGCGGCTGTTGACGGTTTCCGCCCTCGTCTGGGCAGTGCTCGCCGCCACCCCCGCGGTGGCGGACAACTGCTCCCGCGCCTCGATCTCGCTGAACGGCGAGGCCCCGCCCGGCGACCTGGTGGCCATCGCGGGCAACTGCACCGCCGGCCCGACCCGCCGCCCGCCGCCTCCGCCACCACCACCTCCGCCGCCCCCGCCACCGCCGGTACGGGAGCCACCACCGCCGCCTCCTCCCCCTCCCCCTCCCCCTCCTCCGCCGCCGCCGGCGCCCTCGCCGACCCCGACGGTGCGCCCGACGCCCTCGCCCACTCCGGTCGCCCGGCCGGCGTACCGCAAACCGGCTCGCAAGGTGCCGCAGAGCGGGCCGTCCCTGGTGTCGCTGACGCTGCTCGTCACCGCGCCCGCGGTCCTCGCCGTGGCGGCGCTCCGCCCCCGCTAGTCCCCTGGTCCCTGGTCTTCGGTCCCTGGTCTTCGGAGGTTCCTCTTGTCGGAATGGATTGTTCTGTCCCTCGCGATGGCCGCCGCCTGCGCGGTCGTCCTCACCATCGCCGTCATCAACAACCGCCTGGTCAGCGAGGACGACGACCCGTCCGAGACGCCGGACGTCATCGAGTACATGACGATGATGATCGGCGTGGTGTACGCCATCGTCCTCGGTCTCGCCATCGCGGGCGTCTGGGAGGCCCGGAGCGCCGCACAGGAGTACGTACGCCAGGAGGCGCAGGCCCTGCACGAGGTCCACGCCCGCTCCGAGGTCTACCCGCCCGCGGTCCGGGCCCGGATCCGGGCCGACGTGGACGCCTATGTCACCCATGTCGTCGACACCGAGTGGAAGGTGATGGCGGAACACGGCCGGCTCACCGAACGGGGCACCGAGCTGCTTCAGCAGGTCCGGCGTGACGTCACCGACTACGAGCCGAGGACCGACCACGAGGGCCAGGCCTACCAGCCCCTGGTCGACCAGGTGGCGGCCGCCGACGACGCACGGGGATCCCGTGGCGAGAGCGTCGGCGCCACCATGCCGGGGGTCGTCTGGTTCGGCCTGATCGCCGGTGCACTGGTCACGGTCGGTCTGATCTTCACCCTGCAGATCCGCAGGTCCTTCCGCGAACTGCTGCTGGCCGGCCTGTTCAGCGCGCTGATCGCGTTTCTGCTCTTCCTGATCTGGAACTTCGACGCCCCGTACGGCCGGGACGTCTCGGCCCCGGACGGCCCCTTCGCCGAGCTGTTTCCCTTCGTCCGGGACCACGTCCTGTCCATCGGCGGTCCGATCCCCTGACCGGCGGACCCGTGTGACCCATTCGCGCGACCCCGATCGCGGGTGAGCGGGCGCACACCTAGCGTTTCCGGCATCGAGGTGCATGACAGCCATATGCGGAAAAAGGTTCCGCAGCTGCTCCTCGGGGACCCGGAGGACCACATGCGCGCGATACGTGTCGCGTCGGCCGCTCTGCTCGGCCTCGCCGCTCTCCCACTCACCGCTCCGCCCGCGACGGCCACCGACGCCAAGGTCACGTCGTTCGGCTTCAGCCTCAGCCCCGCGTCCATCGCCCCGGGCGGCCAGGTCACGCTCGGCGTGACGAACTGCGGCGCTCCCACGGCCAGCGCCTCGTCCAGCATCTTCGACACTGTCACGATCCCCAACAACGGCAGTGTCAGAGTCACGATCGACGGCGACGCCAGGCGCGGGGCCCTGTACTCGGTGACGTTCACCTGCAGGGGCGAGGCCGGCATGATCGACCTCGCCATCGCCGGTGGCGCCACACCGGCCCCGAGGCCGCCTGTCCCGGCCACCACCGCGCAGGGAGTCCGGGGCGGGCTGGGCGGCAGCGTCGGCGGGGTCAACGCCACCGAGATCGCCGCGGGTGGCGCGCTCTTCGTTCTCGCGGTCGCCGGCACGGTGTACGTCGTACGCCGCCGCGCCGGCCACCGGCACCACTGATCCAGCAGTTTCCCGAACCCAGTCCCTGAACCGCCCGTCGGGGGGAAGGAGGGAGAGGGAGAGGGGGGGGGGGGGGGGGGGGGGGGGGGGGGGGGGGGGGGGGGGGGGGGGAAAAACAACCAAAGAAGAAAACAAACCCCCCCCCCCCCCCCCCCCTCCCCCCCCCTCTCCCCCCCCCCCCCCCCCCCCCCCCCCCCCCCCCCCCCCCCCCACCCTCCCTTCTTCCGACGGGCGGTTCAGGGACTGACCTGGAGGTTCGGCCGGTCAGACCCGACCACCGACTGCGCGGCGGCGGCGCATCACGTACACGCCACCACCGATGGCCGCCGTGGCGACCAGTCCGGCGCCGACCGCGACCTCGGTGGTGGTCGGGCCGAGCGAGCCGCCGATACCGCCGGCGGCGCCGCGGGCCGACAGCACGGTGAACTGGGCGGTCGCGAAGCGCGAGCCGTTGCCACCGCGGCCGTCGTTGTTCCCGTTCCCGCCCCGGCCGTCGTTGTTCCCGTTCCCACCACGGCCGTCGTTGTTCCCGTTCCCACCACGGCCGTCATTGCCGTTCCCGCCCCGGCCGTCGTTGTCCCCGTTCCCACCACGGCCGTCGTTGTTCCCGTTCCCACCACGGCCATCGTTGCCATTACCCCCGCGGCCGTCGTTGTCCCCGTTACCGCCACGGCCGTCATTGCCGTTACCCCCGCGGCCGTCGTTGCCGAAGCCATTGCCGCCGAAGCCGTTACCGCCAAAGCCGTCGCCGCCCCGGCCGTCACCGCCGAAGCCGTTGCCGCCCCGGCCATCACCGCCGAAGCCGTTGCCGCCCCGGCCATCTCCGCCGAAACCGTTGCCGCCCCGGCCATCTCCGCCAAAGCCGTTGCCATCCCTGCCGTTACCGCCCCGGCCGTCACCGCCGAAGCCGTTGCCCCCGAAACCGTCACCGCCCCGGCCGTCACCGCCGAAGCCATTGCCCCCGAAACCATTGCCCCCGAAGCCGTCGACACCGAGGCCATTGCCCCCAAGCACAAAGCCGTCACCGCCAAGGCCGGTTCCGCTGCCGCTACCGCCCCCGACGAAGCCGTCGGCGAGCGGGCCGTTGCCGCGCGAACCGTTGCGGCTCACGCCCTCGTGGCACTGAACGGCCAGCGTGTGCTGCCCCGGGGACGCGAAGTCGTTGATCCGGACCCTGGCGAATCCGACCCGGCCCGAGGACAGTTCGGCGCGGGGAAACGTCCCGTCATTGGACAGCACGTAACCGCCACGGTCACAGCCGGTGGCACTCACCTGAAGCGTGCCGCCCTGGAACACCTGCCGGGGATTGACAGTGATATTGCTCGGCCCGCCGTTTCCACCGCTCGGTGACGCACCGTTCGGGGCATTGGTGCCCGTCGCCACCGGGGCGGAGAGCGCGACCGCGGCGCAGGCGGCGGCGATCACCGGGAAAGCGCGTGAAGCACGCATGTGAACCTCCATAAGGGAAGCGCCCCAGGGCGGTGCCCCGGGAGAGATTCGACGAGAGCGCGTCCCATGACGAACACTCACCGGAGTGGGTATTCACCGCATTCCGGCACAGGATCACCGGCTGCAGCGACACGCCGACGCGGAGGCCCCGGACACTGACGGACGCGCAGGTCACACACCGTCAGGATGCTTGTCGTATCAATACTCGGATGGCTGCACCCGGACCGGAGCCGCCACCCGTTCGCCCTTCTCTCCTCGCCGCCCCTCTCGCGCGCGCTTAGCGTGCGTGGTGGGGCAGTGAACGCGGGGACGGACCGCGTCGGGCCGGGAAGGGAGAACCATGACCGAGGACGAGACCGGCATGGAGCGCAGGAGGCGCTCCCCCTGGGGTGTCCTGGCTCTGGTCATGCTCACCGGGCTCGCGATGATGCGGAACGGTGCGGACGTGCCCCTCGGGCCGCCCCAGCCTGCCGCCGCCGCGGCCGTGGGCAAATCCGACTCCCTCGCCGCGGCCGCGCCGACGCCGCCCTCGAGTCTGGCGCCCCTGATGCACTCCTCGGTCCAGGGGGTGCGCATCCCCACGATCAATGTAGACGCGCCCGTGATGACGGTGGGGCTCGACAGCCAGGGATGGATCGAGGCACCGCCGCCGGGGGACGCCAATCTCGCCGGCTGGTACCTGAACGGCATCGCGCCGGGGCAGCGGGGCACCGCGGTGATCGTCGGGCATGTCGACAACTCCTCCGGCCCGGCGGTCTTCTACAACCTCGGAACGCTGCGGAAGGGCCACCGGATCGAGGTCACCCGGTACGACGGGCGGGTCGCGGTCTTCGAGGTGTACGGCGTCGAGGTGTTCAGCAAGAACAACTTCCCCGGCGCCCGCGTCTACGGCGACAACGGCTACCCGGAGCTCCGGGTGATCACCTGCGGCGGCGGCTACTCGAAGACGGGCGGCTACGACGGGAACGTCGTCGTCTTCGCCCGGATGGTCGCGACCCGCTGACCGCTCAGTACCTCGGCAGGGCGGGGAGGGTGATGCCGTATCCCGCGTCCAGCAGCTCCGGCAGGTACCGGCGCAGGGCCCTGACGCTCTGCGAGCGGTCGCCGCCGGCGTCGTGCGAGAGGACCACCACGCCCGGGCCGGCGCCTTCCCGTACCCGCTCGACGATGGTCCTGGTGCCCGGCTCGGTCCAGTCCAGGGTGTCCACGGTCCAGGCGAGCGGTTCCATGCCGAGTTCCGCGCCGATCTCGAACGTCCACCCGTTCCAGGCCCCGTACGGCGCCCGGAACCAGACCGGCGGTGCTCCGGTCGTACGCGCCACCATGTCGCTGGTGCGGCCCAGTTCGGCGGCAACCGCCGGCCGCCGGAGCCTGGTGAGGAGCGGGTGCGACCAGGAGTGGTTGCCGACGATGTGGCCGTCGTCGGCCATCTCGCGCAGCAGATCCCGGTTGTCGGCGGCCATCCCGCCGCAGACGAAGAACATCGCCCGGACGTCGTGGCGGCGCAGGGTGCGCAGGATGGCGGGCGTGTACCGCGGGTCGGGTCCGTCGTCGAAGGTCAGCACCATGCTGCGCTCCTGCGGGGGCAGCCGCAGGATCGGCCTGCGCCGCACCGGCGGCAGCCCCGGCCGGTACTTCTGCGATGTGTGGGCGGTCATGGGCAGGAGCCGGTACGAGGCGGGGCCGAGCGGGCGGACCGCCCGCGCCCCCGGACCGGGGCCCGCGCCAGGGCCAGGGCCCACGCCCGCGCCTGCCCCGGGGCCGGCGGCGGGCGCGCCGGGCGAGGGCGCGCCGGGACCCGGACGGCCGGTCTGTTCCCTGGCCAGGACCCCGGCGGCGCAGAGGGCGCCGAGGCAGACGGCCGCGCGCAGCAGCGCTCGACGCTCGAAAAGCGGTTCATCCTCTTTCATGACTAATGGCTCGCATGGGGGGCGTCCCGCCTGCCCGCCCCACACCGGTCACGGCGGGGAATGCACCCGATGGGACGAGCCCGCCCGACCTTTCTCAGCTGACGGCGTCGAGCAGCAGTTTCGCGGCCACCATCGCTCCGTCGGTGCGGACCGTACCGGCCACGGTCTTCGCCCGGGCGCCGGTTTCGGGGTCCAGGGCCGTCTTGAGCGCGGCTGACAGGGACTCGACGGTCGGAACCGGACCGTCGTGGGCGACGCCGATGCCCAGCTCGGCCACCCGGCCGGCCCAGTACGGCTGGTCCGCCAACTGGGGCACCACCACCTGAGGAGCGCCGGCCCGAGCGGCCGTCGTCGTCGTGCCCGCGCCACCGTGGTGCACGACGGCAGCCACCCGTCCGAACAACTGCTGGTGGTTGACCTCGCCGACGGCGAAGCAGTCGTCCCGGTCGTCGATGAGGCCCAGATCCGCCCAGCCGCGCCCGACGATTACCCGGCGGCCCTTCGCGCGAACCGCCTCAATGGCCACCCGGGCCGCATCCTCCCCTGCGCGCACTGCCATGCTGCCGAAGCCCACGTACACGGGCGGCGCGCCGGCGTCCAGGAAGGTCACGAGCTCCGCCGGGAGCGGCCGCTCGTCGGGCAGCACCCACGCGCCGGTCTGTACAACGTCGAGGTCCGGCGTCTCCAGCCACGGGTCCAGCGCCGGGTCCGTCGCCAGCCACGGCCGGTCGCCGAAGGCGTAGTCGCGGACGTTGTCCACCGGGGGCAGGCCGATCGACGCCCGGCTGGTGTTGAGCGCCTCACCGAACAGCGCATTGATGCTCTGGGCGTCCAGCTCCCACAGTGCCCGGTTGTCGGTCACCTCCGGCGGGAACGGCCGCCCCGGGTACGCCAGCGGCGGGCGCCGCGGCGAGGGCAGGGTCAGCTGCTGGAAGATCACGGACACGTAGCCGATGCCCAGCTTCTCGGCCACCGACCGCGCCCCGGCGACAGCCGGCATCGCGCCCGTCGCCACCAGCACGTCGCACCCCTCTCCCGCCGCGGGTATCACCTCGAACTGACTGGCAATCAATTCGGCCGCACGCTGCGGCAGATTCCCCTTCGACGGCGGCGGCGCCGCGGTCGTCAGCGCGCGCGCCGACTGCCCGACGCCCACCATGGACACGCCGACCCCGGCCAGCCGCTCCGCGAAGTCCTCGTCCGGCGGCGCGCACACCCGCACCTCCGCGCCGAGTTCCCGCAACCGCACCGCGAGCCCAACCAGCGGTTCGACGTCCCCACGCGACCCATACGTCGACAACAGCACACGCACTTCGTGAATCTCCAATTTCCGTGGTTTCTTGGTTCGGCGGCAGGACCAGGGTCTGGCCGGCCGAGACCCTCCCTGTACGGCCGTCGCAGGTCACCTCAAGGACGCCCGCGTAGACCGTCCAGACCTGTTCACGTCCCGGACGGTGGGATGATCGGGGCGGCCCATTCGACCAGTTGGATGACAACCCCGTTCGGGTCGGTCATCTGAAACAGCCGCTCACCCCAGGGCTCTTCCCTGAGGGGCATGGTGATGGGGGCGCCCGCCGCGCGCAGACGGGCTTCCTCCGCGTCCAGGTCGGTGACCGTGAGCGCGACGATCATGCCGGCCGCCTCCTGGTGCCGCTGCTCCGCGGGGAGGACTTCGGTACCCCTGCGGAGCAGGACGATGTCGACGGCGGCGTCCTCGCGGGTGAGGGAGGCGAAGCCGTCGTCGGCCATGGCCACCTTGTAGCCGAGGTGGGTGCAGAGGAAGTCACGGGACGCGTCCACGTCGGCGACGGTCAGGGACAGGGTGGAGGCGGAGACGTTCACGGCAGCTCCTCGGAAGGTATGCGGTGCGGTGGGCGGGTCGGAGGCGTCAGCAGGTTTCTCAGCTGGTGATGGTCAGGCCGGAGTCGAAGGAAGGCTTCGCCCGGGCTGTCGGCCGCCGCTTCGACGATCAGACTGCGCCGGTCCTCGGTACGGCAGGCCGCCACGACCGCGGACAGCAGGCGGGAGCCGGCTCCCCGGCGCCGGTGCGCTGGGTCGACTTGGAGTTCCATCTCGGCGAGGTGGTCCCTCCCGGGGGAGGTGAACAGCCGCAGGCCCGCGACTCCGACCGGGACGCCGTCCGCCCCGGTGGCCAGCCAGGTCAGCCGGTGGCTGTCCAGGGCGGGCTTGGTGAGCTGAGCGTGGATCTGCCCTGGGCCGGGGGGCGGTACGCCCGGCAGGTCGTGGGCCATCGAGGCGGCGACGAGCTGGTGCCACGCGGCGGCGTCGGTGACGGAGATGTGGTGGAGCTGGGTGAGGCGGACGTGCTCGGACAAGGCGATGACTCCCGCGATTGACGTTCCCGAAGTGATCCAACCACTCCGAAGATCATTTCGTTAGGAGTTCTTAGAGGGCATCTGATCAACATTCAGGCCGAATTTGCCGATTCGCCCGTTTCGATTCGCCAGGTTGGGGTGGATTCTCCGGTGAGCTCGCGGCTCATTCTGTTAGCCATCGCCCAGTGGATCATTGTCAGGGACCTTTGAGGCAGAGTTTCGTAGTCCCGCGCCAGGCGCCGGTGCTGCATCAGCCAGCCGAAGGTCCGCTCGATCACCCACCTCTTGGGCAGCGGCTGAAAGCCTTTCGCTGTCGGCCGTTTTACCACCTCGACGTCGATGCCCAGGCCGGCCCCGTGCTGGAAGACGCTGCTCTGGTAGCCGCCGTCGGCCCAGACCTTGCTCACGCCGGGATGCGTGGCGGCCAGCTCGTCGAGAAGTAGTTTCCCGCCGGTCGAGTCGTGCACCGAAGCAGCCGTGACGATGACGGCCAGGACCAGGCCGAGGGTGTCAGTGATCAGGTGACGCTTGCGTCCCTTGATCTTCTTGCCCGCGTCGATGCCCTGGCTTGCCTCGGCCACGTTTGCCGAGGTCTTCACGCTCTGGGCATCCACCACGGCTGCCGACGGTTCCGTGGCTCGACCGTGTGCGCGGCGAGTCTTGTCCCGCAGCAGATCATGGACCTGCTGGGTGGTGCCGTCAGCCTCCCACTTCGCGTAGTAGTCGTAGACGCTCTTGTACGGCGGGAAGTCGTGCGGAAGGTACTCCCACGGGATACCGGTGCGGTTGACATACAGGACCGCGTTCACGATCTCCCGCAGGTCATGCACCCGCGCGGCTACACCGGGCCCGGTCCGCGCGGCACGCCACGCGGTGAACACCGGCTCGATCAAAGCCCACCGGGCATCGGACACATCACTGCTGTACGGACGACGAGCGCTCACCCACTGTGCAACGACGCACCATCGCCAGCAGTCACAAGAACATCCCAAAACACCAATTACCTAGATCAGATGCCCTCTTAGGACCTGTCCGGCGGATCAGGCCCTGGAGCCGTTCACCGCACCGTTCGACCGCTCGTCGCACCTGCTGCGGGGTCCGTTCGGCCGCTGGGCGCTGAACTGCCGCCCGCACGCCGACCGGCGGACATCTCCGCGGGGACCCTGGGGCCAGTCCCCGGTCACCGCGGCAGCCGCGGTCGACGGCCAACCGGTCTCCCGAAGGAGCGTTCACGGTGTCTACCTCCCGCCAGCAGCACCCCGGCCCGGCCGCGACGCCGCCGCGCACCGACGAGCGGGCCCTGGCCGAGCTCCAGCGGGAGCACGGCACGGCCCTCTTCGGCTTTCTGCTCGGCCTGACCTACGGCGACCGGCAGCGTGCCGAGGACCTGGTGCAGGAGACCCTGGTACGTGCCTGGCAGCACCCGGAGGCGCTGGAGAGCGACCACGAGTCGATGCGCCCCTGGCTGTTCACCGTGGGCCGCCGGCTGGCGATCGACGCGCGCCGGGCCCGGCAGGCCCGGCCCAGCGAGGTGGGCGCGGACGCACTGGAACAGTCCGCCTCCCCCGAGGACCACATGACCCGGTCGGTCACCGTGCTCGACGTACGCGAGGCGGTCCGGGCGCTCAGCCCCGAGCACCGCGACGTGCTGGTACAGGTCTACTTCCGCGGCCGGTCGGTGGCCGAGGCTTCGGAGGCGCTGCGCATACCGCCGGGCACGGTCAAGTCCCGCTCCCACTACGCGCTGCGCACCCTGCGCAAGGAACTCCGCGGCTACGGCTTGGCAGGCTGACGGCGGCCGGTAGGCTCGGCCGCGCGCGGCCGTACGCCCGGTCTCGCGCGCGGCCCGCGTGAACACGTGGCGTACAGAAAACGAAACCACAGCGACGAATTGAGTAAAGCCCGTCCCTCGCGCGTGTCTGAGAGTGAAGGCTCGTCAGTGACGGCACGGCGTGCGAGGAAGACCGGGAGAAGGTGGATCGGTTGCGGCCCGAGAGCACGAACGGCACCAGCGGGGGCGAACTGGCGATACCCATGGCGTGGCTGTACGCCGAGTACATCGCCGACGAGCTGCTGCGCACCGGCAACCTGATCCCGCCCGGCACCCTGGAGTTCCGCTCCGGCAGACAGACCCTGGCGCTGACCATCTACCTCTCGGACAGCGCCGGTGAACTCTCCGGCATACGGGTCATATCGCGGCTCGACGAGTGGCTCTCGCTCACCGCGTACGGCCACCCCTGGCAGGACTGGGTGCGCGAACGCTTCGACCGGATCGACGAGGAGCGCGCCGACGGCTGCGGCACCGACCCGGACCTCGAACTCGCCCGCTCGACCTGGCGCTGGCTGGAGCGCACCGAACTGCTGGCCACGGACCTGGACACGGCGAACCCCTGGCACCAGACGGACTTCACGGTCGACGAGAGCAACCAGGTATGGACCCCGGCCTGGCAACTGGGCCTACCCCTGGGCCACCTGGCGATCCATCTGTTCTGAGCGGCTCCACTCACGGCTGCGGGTGCACTCCCGCGCGGTACTTCGGGAAGCGGACCGTGACCTTCATGCCCGCCCCCGGGCCCGTCTCGATGACCAGGCCGTAGTCGTCCCCGTACACCTGGCGCAGGCGTTCGTCGACGTTGGAGAGCCCGATTCCGGAGGACGCGGTGCTCTCCCCCGCCAGGATTGCGCGGAGCAGTGCCGGCTCCATGCCGACGCCGTTGTCCTCGATGGTCACCGTCGCCTCGGCTCCCGCGTCCTGGGCCGCGATGGTGATGCGGCACTCGTCGACGGAATCCTCCAGTCCGTGTTTGACCGCGTTCTCCACCAGGGGCTGCAGACACAGGAAGGGCAGCGTCACGGGCAGGACCTCCGGGGCGACCTGCAGAGTCACCTTCAGGCGGTCGCCGAAGCGGGCGCCGGCCAGGGCGAGGTACTGCTCGATGCAGCGGAGTTCGTCCGAGAGGGTGGTGAAGTCGCCGTGCCGGCGGAAGGAGTAGCGGGTGAAGTCGGCGAACTCCAGGAGGAGTTCGCGGGCCCGCTCCGGGTCGGTCCGGACGAACGAGGCGATCGCCGCGAGGGAGTTGAAGATGAAATGCGGTGATATCTGAGCGCGCAGCGCCCGGATCTCGGCCTCGATCAGCCGAGTGCGCGACCGGTCGAGCTCGGCGAGCTCCAGCTGTACGGAGACCCAGCGGGCCACCTCGGTCGCGGCCCTGACCAGCACGGCCGACTCGCGCGACCCGTACGCCACGAGCGCCCCCAGCACACCCTCCTCACCGGTCAGCGGCGCGATCACCGCCCAGCGCAGCGGGCACTCGGGGTCCTCGCAGTGCGTCCGGACGCTCTGGCTCCGCCCGGAGTCCAGCATCTCCGCCACGCGCGGCATCACCCGTTCCTGGTGGTGACCCCGCCCCGGCCCGTCCCAGGCGAGCACGCTCTCGCGGTCGGTCAGGCACAGCGCTTCCGTCCCCAGCAGCGAGCGGAGCCGGCGGGCCGCCTTGCGCGCGGTGTCCTCGGTGAGCCCGGCCCGCAGCGGGGGCGCGGCCAGCGACGCGGTGTGCAGGGTGTGGAAGGTGGCCCGTTCGACGGGCGTACCCAGATCGAGGTCCGCCCGGTGACCGCGCCGCGCCGTCAGCCGGCCGAGCACGAAGCCGGCGGCGAGGACCACGGCCGCGGCGGCGGCCAGCGCCGCGACGACGGTCGCGCTCATCGCTCCGCTCCCCCGCTCTGCTGGGCGAGGTTCTCCGGCAGGTGCAGGCGCGCCAGGGTGGCCGCGGTCCCGGCCGGTACGCGACTACGGGTGGCCAGCGACACCAGCACCATGGTCAGGAAGCCGAGCGGCACCGACCACACGGCGGGCCAGGCCAGCAACGTGTGCGGCCAGCCCCCGCCCGGGACGCCGGCCCGGGTGGCCATGACGGCGGTCAGCGCGGCTCCGCCGCCGACGACCAGCCCCGCCACCGCGCCGGGCGGGGTCAGCCCGCGCCACCAGATGCCGAGCACCAGCAGCGGGCAGAACGACGAGGCAGAGACGGCGAAGGCGAGACCCACGGCGTCGGCCACCGGCACGTTCGTCGTCACCGTGCTCAGCGCGAGCGGGACGCCCATGGCGATCACGGTCGCGAGCCTGAAGTGGCGTACCCCGCGCGTCGGCAGCATGTCCTGGGTCAGTACGCCGGCCACCGCCATGGTCAGCCCCGAGGCGGTGGAGAGGAAGGCGGCGAACGCGCCGCCGGCCAGCAGCGCGCCGAGCAGGTCCCCGCCGATGCCTCCGACGATCCGTTCGGGCAGGACGAGTACGGCGGCGTCCGCCTCGCCAGTGAGGGCCAGTTCGGGCACGTAGATCCGGCCGAGGGCGCCGTACACCGGCGGCAGCAGGTAGAAGGCGCCGACCAGGCCGAGGACGACGAGGGTGGTGCGGCGGGCAGCGTTGCCGTTGGGGCTCGTGTAGAAGCGGACGGCGACGTGGGGCAGCCCCATGGTGCCGAGGAAGGTGGCGAGGATCAGCCCGTACGTCGCGTACAGCGGGTGCTCCTCCAGGCTGCTGGACAGCGGCTGGGACCAGCTCGACCCGCCCGCCCCGGCCGGTTCGGCCTTCTCGGGCACCTGCGCGCGGGCCGGGAAGCGGAGGGTGGTGCCCGCCTCGATGAGGTGGGTGCCCGGGTCGAGGGCGAGCGGCTCGCCGTCGTACCGCTCCTCGTCGACGGACCCGGTGACGGTGATCCGCAGCGGTTCGTCGATCTCGATCCGGACGGTGTCCTCGATCCGTACGGCGGTGTGCTCGCGGAACGTCGCCGGTTCGGCGAAGCGGGCGCGCGGCGCGTCGTCGCCCAGCCAGGCCGGCACCAGGAACAGGGCGGGGACGAGCAGCGCGGTGAGCTTGAGCCAGTACTGGAAGGCCTGGACGAAGGTGATGCTGCGCATCCCGCCGGCCGCGACGGCCCCGGTCACCACGAGGGCGACCACCACCCCGCCGACCCAGTCGGGCGCGCCGGTGAGGATCTCCAGGGTCAGCCCGGCGCCCTGGAGCTGCGGCAGCAGATAGAGCCAGCCGATGCCGACGACGAAGAGGCTCGCGAGCCGGCGGACGTGCTGGGACTCCAGCCGCGCCTCGGCGAAGTCGGAGAGGGTGTACGCGCCGGACCGGCGCAGCGGCGCGGCGACCAGGACCAGCAGGACGAGGTAGCCGGCCGTGTACCCGACCGGGTACCAGAGCATTTCGGGGCCCTGCAGGAGGACGAGGCCGGCGACGCCGAGAAAGGACGCGGCGGAGAGGTACTCGCCGCTGATGGCGGCGGCGTTGAGGCCGGGCTTCACGCTGCGGGACGCGACGTAGAAGTCGGAGGTGGTACGGGATATCCGCAGGCCCAGCGCACCGAGAGCCACCGTGCCCAGCACGACGACGGTGACGGCGGGGACGGCGTACGCCTGGTTCACCGGCGTCAGCGTCCTTCGACGAGGCCGGTGAAGTCGCGCTCGTTGCGTTCGGCCCGCCGGACGTACCAGCGGGCTATCAGCAGCAGCACGGGATACACCGCGACCCCCAGGACTCCCCACAGGAGGGGCGCGGCGGACGGAAGCGTTCCGGAGGCGGCGCGCGGGAGCGCGAACAGCAGGGGCAGGGTGCCGACGAGCAGGACCAGCATGCCGAGGGCGAGCAGCGCGGTCCGCAACTGGCTGCGCATCAGTGACCGGACGTAGGTGGTGCCCAGCGTGGTCTGCTCGGTGATCTCGGACCGGGCCGGCGCATGTCCGGGGGGCCGCCGCCGGGCGTTGCGGGGCACGCCGGTGACGGTCTCGCGGCGGGGGGACTGCTCTGCAGACATCGTCGTCCGCTCCGGCATCTCTCGGCGGCTGGCGGGGCGCAGTGGAGTCTACGCAGCGACGATTAGCGTGGGGAGAGACGGGGAGCCGGCCGGTCCGGCGGCCGGGTGCGGAGGGGGGCCGCGGGTGCCGGGGGCCGGGCGGGGGCGTCAGCCCTGGGCGTGCCGCATCAGCAGGTCCCGCAGCTCCCGTGCATGGCGGCGGCTGACCGCCAGTTCGGCCTCGCCCACCCGCACGCTTGTCGTCCCCGCGTCCAGCCGCAGTTCTTCGATGCGTCCCAGCGCCACGAGATGCCGCCGGTGGATACGGACGAAGCCCCGCGAAGCCCAGCGCTCTTCGAGCGTGGAGAGGGAGATCCTGACGAGATGGCTGCCCGCGTCCGTGTAGAGCCGGGCGTAGTCGCCCTGCGCCTCGACATACGCGATGTCGCCGACCGGGACGAAGCGGGTGACCCCGCCCAGTTCGACGGGTATCTGGTCGGTGCCGCCGATCACCGCCGGCCCCGGACCAGTGGGCGGACCGCCGGTCCGGACCGTACGAAGGTCACGGGCCGCCTCGAACCGGTCGCACACCCGGCGCACCGCCTCGGCCAGCCGCTCTTCGCGGACCGGCTTGAGAACGTAGTCGACCGCCTTGAGGTCGAAGGCCTGGACGGCGAAGCCCTCGTGGGCCGTGACGAAGACGATGTGCGGGGGCCGGGCGAAACCCGCGAGCAGCCGCGCGACGTCGAGACCGGTCAGCCCGGCCATATGGATGTCGAGGAACACCACGTCGATGGCGTCCTCGCCGTCGGGTCCCGCGTCGAGCGCGCGGTTGATCCGGCGCAGTGCCTCGGTGGCGTCGGTCGCGCCCTCCGCGCTGCGTACCCTCGGATCGGCGCGCAGCAGGTACAGCAGCTCCTCGAGAGCGGGTCTCTCGTCGTCGACGGCCAGTGCTCGCAGCATGCAGCGGAGTGTAGGCGGGACTCCCACGGCCCGGAACCGCGTGTCCACAGGCGGTGAGCAGATGAGCCCTCGGCTCCGTACTCGTGGGTGACACCTCCCGCACACCCCGCAACGCGCAAGGAATGGCCCATGAGCCCGCAGCAGCCGCACCGAGACGCCGGCGCGTACGCGCTCGGCGTCCTGGATCCGGTGGAATCGTTCCGCTTCGAGGAGCACCTGGCCGACTGTGCCGTGTGCGTGCTACGGCTCAGCGAACTGGCCGGGGTCGAAACGCTGCTGGCCGCACTGCGCGACGGCGGACCGCCCGCCCGGCCGCACCCCGGCCTGCTGGACCGGCTGATGGACGAGGTCGCGGCGCGCCGGCGCAGGAGCAGCAGGCGCCGGCTCCGGCTGGTCGCCGCGGCGGCCGCGCTGATCCTCGCGGCACCGCTGGCGGCGCTGGGGCTGGCGGACCGTGGGGACGGCGGGCGGCAGCTCACCGCGACGGACGCGGTCACCGGGGTGTCCGCCGCGCTCGCCGTCGAGGAGAAGGAGTGGGGCACCGACGTGGGACTGCGGGTCGCGCACGTGCCGGGCCCGTCGACATGCTCGCTGGTCGCGGTGGGCCGGAACGGCGAGGAAGAGACCGTCACCACCTGGGCGGTGACCACCGGCTACGACGAGCCCCTGGTGGCACAGGGCGGCGCGGCGCTCGGCCGGGACGAGATAGACCACTTCGAGGTCCGCACCCCGGACGGCAGGCGACTGGTCACCATCGGCATGTGACCCGCGCGCCGGGCGGTTACTTCAGCAGGCGCGACAGCCTGCGGTCGGCCAACGGTTTCCCGCCGGTCTGGCAAGTGGGGCAGTACTGCAGTGAGGAATCGCTGAACGACACCTCCCGGATGGTGTCCCCGCACACCGGGCACGGCTCGCCGGTCCGGCCGTGCACCCGCAGCCCGCTCTTCTTCTCCGCCTTGAGCCGTCCGGCGGCCACCCCGCGGGAGCGTTCCACCGCCTGGCGCACCGTGTGCTCCATGGCCTCGTACAGCCGGCCCACCTCGTCGTCCGTCAGGCTCGCGGCGAGCTTGAACGGCGACATCTTCGCGGCGTGCAGGATCTCGTCGCTGTACGCGTTCCCGATCCCCGCGATCACGCTCTGGTCACGCAGGACGCCCTTGAGCTGCCGCCGTTCCCCGGCGAGCAGCGCGGCGAACGCCGCCCGGTCGAAGCCCTCGCCCAGCGGATCGGGCCCGAGCCGGGCGATGCCGGGCACCTCGGCCGGGTCCCGTACGACGTACACGGCGAGCCGCTTCTGCGTGCCGGCCTCGGTGAGATCGAACCCCTCACCGTTGTCCAGGACGACCCGCAGGGCCAGCGGGCCCTTGCCGGGCCGCGGCGGCGCGGCGGGCACCTGGTCCTTCCAGTGCAGCCAGCCCGCCCGGGCGAGGTGCGTCACCAGATGGAGGGCGCCCGCGCCACCACCGCCGCCCACGGTGATGTCGAGGAACTTGCCGTGCCGCTCGACGGCGCTGACGGTCTCGCCCTCCACCGAAGTGAGCGGCGGGTCGTACGTCTTGAGCACACTCACGGCGACCGGCATCGCACGGGCGACCGTCCGACCGACGAGGTGCTCGGTCAGAAAGTCCCTGAGCGCTTCGACTTCCGGCAGTTCCGGCATGTCTCCCAGCGTGCCTCAACCGGACCTGGTCCGCCTCACCTGCCACCGGACTCAGTCCATGCCGCCGTACTCAGTCCATGCCGCCGTACTCAGTCCATGATGAATTCGCACCAGACGCACTTGCCGCTGCCGCGTGACTCCACACCCCATACGTCGGCCACCCGGTCCACCAGCATCAGGCCGCGCCCCGAGACGCCGGACTCGCCCGCGTCCCGGCGGCGGGGCAGCACGCTGGAGCGGTCCTCCACGTCGACGCGCAGGCGGCGGTCCGGGCCGGTCAGGACGCGGATAGTGACGATCGCCGGCCCGTCGGTGTGCAGCAGGGTGTTGGTGATGAGCTCGTCCGCGACGAGTTCGACCTCGTACGCGCGCTCCTTCGGCCCCCACGCGCGGACCGCCGCGCGGATCATGTGACGGGCCGAGGTGAGGGCTTCCGGGTCGTTCTGGGCGACGTGCTGCTGGAGCCGGCTGCCGCTCTGCGGCGTGTCGACCGCGCGGCGGCGCATCAGGAGCAGCGCCATGTCGTCGTCGCCGCCGCGTTCGTCGCCGACCTCGCAGAGCCGGTCGGCGAGCTTCTGGAGATCCGCGGGCCCGCCGCTGACCAGGGAGGTGAGGCGCTGGACCCCGTCGTCGAGGTCGGCGCCCGGCTGTTCGACGAGCCCGTCGGTGCAGAGCAGGAGCATGTCGCCCGGGTCGAGTTCGACCGTGGTGACCGGGTATTCGAGGCGGCCGAACTCGGCGGACAGGCCGAGCGGCATACCGCCCTCAACCGGCAGCCGGCGGCATTCGCCGTACCGGCCGCGCAGCAGCGGATCGATGTGTCCGGCCCGCACGATCTGCAGGACGCCGGTCGAGAGGTCCGCCTCCACGTATGTGCAGGTGGCGAAGCGGTCGGTGTCCAGCTCGTGCAGGAAGACCGACGCCCGCGCCACCACCGTGGCAGGCGAGTGGCCTTCAGCGGCGTAGGCCCGCAGGACGATCCGGAGCTGGCCCATGACGGCCGCCGCGTGGGTGTCGTGGCCCTGTACGTCCCCGATCACCGCGCCAACCCGGCCGCCGGGCAGCGGGATCACGTCGTACCAGTCCCCGCCGATGTCGCGGCCCATCCGCGCCGCACGGTAGCGGACGGCGATCTCGGCGCCCGGCACGGAGGGGATGCGGCGCGGCAGCATCGCCTGCTGCAGGCCCTCCGCGAGATCGTGTTCCTGCTCCAGCAGCATGGCCCGCTGGAGGCTCTGCGCGATGCTGCTGCCGAGTGCGACCAGGAGGTTGCGCTCGTCCTGGGAGAAGCGCCCCTTGTCCTGGTAGAGCAGCCCGAGGGCGCCGATGGGGCGGGCCTGGGCGATCAGCGGCAGGTAGGCGGCGGCCGAGAAGTCCATCCACGAGATCCGCGACCACAGTTGCGGGTAGCGGGTGGAGAACTCCGCGCGGGAGTCGATGAAGCGGGGCTGCAGGGTCCGTACGACCTCGCTCATGGGGAACTCTTCGTCGATACGGGTGTACCGGGTGCCGGGGACGAAGCTGCCCGGCGGTCCCTCGGCGACCAGATGGATGCGGCCCGCTTCGACCAGGCCCATGAGGAGCCCCATCGAGCCGAGCCGTTCCATGCCGTGGTGGTCGCTGAGCGCGTCGATGACGTCCTGCACGGTGCGGGCATGGGCGAGCGCGGCGGTGGTGCCTTCGACGACGGAGGTCTGTCTGCGCCGCTCCTCGTCCACGCCGAGGCGTTCGGCGGAGTGCGAGAGCTCCTCGGTGGCGTCGCGGACGATGCCGATGATGCGGTGCGGGCGGCCGTCGTCGTGACGCAGGATGCGGCCCTGGGTGTGGGCCCAGCGCAGCCGCCCGTCGCGCCGGCGGATGCGGAAGTACGCGCCGTACGTGGCCGCGCCGTTCTTGAGGGCCTGGGAGACGAGCGCGTCGAGCCGGACGCCCTCCGCGGGCGGGACGCGGTGGGCGAGGGACTCCGGTCGGTCGTCGTACTCCTCGCGGCGCACGTCGAACACGTCGAGGGCGGGCGCGTCCATGTGCATGAGGCCGGAGGCCAGGTCCCAGTCGAAGCTGCCCATCCGGTTGAGGGCGAGACTCAGGTCCGGGTGTGCGGGCCAGTCGTCCGGCAGCGATACGGCGGTCGGCACCGATCCACCTTCGACACGAATCGGATCGGCCTAGGCCTCCTCCCGGAAGACGTCGCCGTAGCCCGTCCCGGCCTCCTCGGGCGGCAGGAACGGGTCGGCCGGCACGGGCTGTGCGGGCGGCTCTTGCGGCGGAGCCGCCGGCGAGGGGACGACGGGCTGGGCGGGCTGCACGGGCTGAGGCGGCTGAGCGGGCTGGGCCGGCTGAACAGGCTGCGCCGGCTGAGCGGGCTGGGCCGGCTGAACAGGCTGCGCCGGCTGAGCGGGCTGGGCCGGCTGAACAGGCTGCGCCGGCTGGGCGGGCTGCACGGGCTGCACGGGCTGCGCAGGCTGCTGCTGGGGTACGGCCGGCGCCCCGCTGGAGGCGCCCGCATCCGGCTGGTTGGTCAGGAAGCCGTCCTCGGGGCCGTACGCGGGCGGGATCTGCGGGAGCCGGTCCTGGGCCCCGTCGTCACCGGTCTTGCGTTCGAGCCAGGTGTTGTCCGTCATGTTGACGATCATCAGGCGGTCGATCACCCGTGCGGCGGGCTTGATGACGACGACTTGTACGGGCTCGTAGCCGATCCACGTGGGGCCCCGGTGGACCGTTGCCCCGGCGGTGTTCACGGGGGGCCGCAGCGGGTTCCCGCCGGCGCACCGGACCCGCGGCATCCCGTGGCCGTCGACCAGCACGGCGGTGCCGGCCTGGAGCACGGCCTGGTACGGCGTCACATCGCCGTCACGGAACCCGTGGCCGGTGACGCGCGCGTCCGCGCGCAGCAGGACCGGGGTCAGACCGCGCAGGTACTCCGCGACGATGGCCTCGGAGATCTCGCTCGTCCGCGCGAAGGCGCGCGCCTTGGCCGGATCGGTGGTCAGGAAGTGCACCTGCTGTTCGACATCGCAGCTGCCGAGGGATCGCGTACCGCCGTACAGGCCGGCGGTGGAGCCGGTGACGGTACGGACGACCTGCCCCTTGGCGGGGGACGGCGGGCTGCCCGCAGGGCCCGGCGGGCGTACCGGGGTCGCGTCCGAGGTCGCCGTCGACCCGGTGAACGGATCGGGGCCCTGATCCGCGACCGGCTGCAGCAGGATCTCCTGTGCGTCCGTCTTGTCCTTCGTGTCCTTGGCGGTGCTGCCGCCTCCGCAGCCCCCGACGCCGAGGACGAGCAGAGACACGGTCAGCGCGCCGGCCAGAGCGAAGGAGCGCATCGGTCGAGGCACAGGATTCTCCCGCCATGTTCTGTACGGCCGCGATCAGTACAAGTCGCCCCAATTGTCTCCAACACGCCCCGCCCCCCCGCAACCCAGAAGCGTCCGTCCGGACCCGCCGCCCGGCACCCGGGCGTTCACATCACGGCATAGAGTCCGATGCGGACCTGAGCGCGCCCCCAGCGGAGAGACGACGTGACCACCTACCCCGAACGCGGCGCGACCGCCCACCGCCCGCTGCCCGCCGGGTACAACCACCTCCACCACCGCACTCAGGTCGGGCACGGCCGCGCCGACTTCGAGGCCGCGGGGGCCGCGGTGACCAGCTTCCGGATGCACCGGCGGGCCGGCGTACGCGTCTGGGCCGACCGGGAGCGCGCCGAGCCTGGCGGCGCCGTCGAGGTCGCGATCGGGGGCGGGCCGGTGTGGGTCGCCGCGCCGTGCGAGGTGATCTGGGCGGTGCACGAGAGCGATCGGACCGGCTTCGCGTACGGCACCCTCGCCGGGCATCCCGAGTGCGGCGAGGAGTCCTTCGTCGTCCATCTGGCCGCAGACGGCTCGGTGTGGTTCTCGGTGATCGCCTTCAGCCGCCCGGCCCTCTGGTACACGCGGGCGGCGGGACCGCTGGTGCCGGTGCTGCAGCGGTTGTACGCCCGCCGCTGCGGGAAGGCGCTGCGGCGGATCGTCCGCGGCGGCTGATACTGGGAGGACCGCCGGGGGTGGTGGCGTCGAAGGAGCGCTCACGATGGAGTGGTTCACCGCACCCGACTACTGGCTGAGCCGACTGGTCTTCCAGCGCGCGCTGGCCGGCGTCTACCTCGTCGCGTTCCTCGCGGCGGCCCTTCAGTTCCGTGCCCTCATCGGCGAGCGGGGCATGCTGCCGGTGCCCGACTTCGTCCGGCGGGTTCCCTTCCGCAGGGCGCCCAGTCTGTTCCAGCTCCGGTACTCCGACCGCCTGTTCGCCGTCTGCGCATGGACCGGCGCGCTGCTCGCCGCCGCGGTGGTCTGCGGCGCCGCCGATGCCGTGCCGCTGTGGGCCGCGATGCTGATGTGGGCCGTCCTGTGGGCGCTGTACCTCTCGATCGTGAACGTCGGCCAGACCTGGTACGGCTTCGGCTGGGAATCGCTGCTGCTGGAGGCCGGGTTCCTCGCCGTCTTCCTCGGCAACGACCGCACCGCGCCGCCCGTCCTGGTCCTGTGGCTGCTGCGCTGGATGCTGTTCCGGGTCGAGTTCGGGGCCGGGCTGATCAAGATGCGGGGCGATCCGTGCTGGCGCAAGCTGACCTGCCTGGACTTCCACCACGAGACGCAGCCGATGCCCGGCCCGCTCAGCTGGTTCTTCCACCATCTGCCCAAGCCCGCCCACCGGGTCGAGGTCGCGGCCAACCATGTGACCCAACTGGTCGTCCCGGTGCTGCTCTTCACCCCGCAGCCGGTCGCCTCGGTGGCGGCCTGCGTGATCGCCGCGACCCAGTTGTGGCTGGTGCTCTCGGGAAACTTCTCCTGGCTCAACTGGCTGACCGTCGTGCTCGCGCTGTCCGCGTTCGACGGTTCACTGATCGCCGAGCCGCCGCCGCTCGCCGCTCCGCCGCTCTGGTACGAGGTGGTGGTGATCGCCGTCACCGCCCTGGTGCTCGTGCTCAGTTACCGGCCGGCCCGCAATCTGGTCTCCCGCCACCAGGCGATGAACCGTTCCTTCGACCCCCTCCACCTCGTCAACGCGTACGGCGCGTTCGGCAGCATCAGCCGGGTCCGGCACGAGGTGGTGGTCGAGGGCACGGACGAACCGGTTCTCCACGAGGGCACGGTGTGGCGGGAGTACGGATTCAAGGGCAAACCCGGTGATCTCCGCCGGCTGCCGCGCCAGTACGCCCCCTACCATCTGCGACTCGACTGGATGATGTGGTTCGCGGCGCTCTCCCCCGCCTACGCCGGCTCCTGGTTCGGCGCGTTCGTCGAGCGGCTGCTGGAGAACGACCGGGACACCCTGCGCCTGCTGCGGCACAACCCCTTCCCCGGCGCCCCGCCCACCTACGTCCGCGCCCGCGTCTACCGGTACCGCTTCACGACCTGGCGGGAGCTGCGCGCCACCGGAGCCTGGTGGCATCGGACCTATGTACGGGAGTTCCTGCCGCCCGCCCGTATCATGCGGCCGTGACCACGACGTGGACGGACCGCACCGCTGCAGACCTAGGGCCTGTCCGGCGGATCATGGCCGGGGCCACGACGCCTGGCACGGCACCTCGCCGCGTTGCCGAAATGCCCGAATAGCTCCGCTATTAGGGCACTCCGGCGCCTTGCGATGCACCGCACCAGACGCCGCGTCCTATCCGGCCCTGATCCGCCGGACAGGCCCTAGCCGCCGCCGTACGGGAGAAGCGGGTCACCCCGCGTGAGGTGGCCGCCCAGCACCTCGCCCGGATCAAGGAGTTGGACGGCCGGATCGGCGCCTTCCGTACGGTGCGGGCGCAGGCCGCCCTCGCCGAGGCTGACGCGCTCGCCTCGCGCACCGACCTGGACCGGCTCCCGCTGGCGGGCGTGCCGGTCGCGGTCAAGGACAACCTGGCGGTGCGGGGCGAGGCGAGGCGTAACGGCTCGGCCGCGAGTTCCACCGCGCCGGCGGACGAGGACCATGTGACGGTCGCCCGGCTGCGCGCGGCCGGGGCGGTCGTCGTGGGGCTGACGAACGTACCGGAGCTGTGTGTCTTCGGTACGACGGACGGGGTGCACGGCACGGCCCGCAACCCGTGGGACCTCTCGCGCACCGCGGGCGGCTCCTCGGGCGGCAGCGCCGCCGCCGTGGCCGCCGGGATGGTGCCGGTGGCGCTGGGGGGTGTCCGGTCGATCAGGCCGGATCAGCGAGCGGCGTCTGGTGCGTGCAGCTGCAAGGCGGCCGGATTCGGCCATAGCGGAGCTATGGGTGGATTTGGCCAACGCGGCAGATGTGCGTGCCAGACGACGGGAGCCCGGCATGATCGACCGGACACCCCCCGAGCAACGACGGGATGGGCTCGCTGCGCATCCCGGCCGCCAACTGCGGTCTGGTCGGCCTGAAGCCGGGTCTCGGCAGGGTGCCGGCCGGGATCGGCAACGGCGACTGGTTCGCGATGGCGGAGAACGGTCCGCTGGCGACGACAGTCGAGGACGCGCGGCTGATGCTGGCTGTACTCATGGGGCATACGGGGATCGCGGGGCCTGCGGAGTCCCCGGGGCGCGCGAACGAGGAACCGCGGTCCACGCCCGCGCCCGGACCCGCCGCACTCCGCATCGCCGTCTCCACCCGCAGCCCGCTGCCGGGCGTGACCGTCAGCCGCCCGTACGCCGACGCAGCCCGCGAGGCCGCCCGGGTGCTCGCCGGTACGGGCGCAGTGCAGACGGTCCGGCGCGCCGATCCGCCGTATCCGCTCAGTCTCGGCCCGGCCGTCCTCGCCCGCTGGACGGCCGGCACCGCGCAGGACGCGGAGGGCCTCGATCCGCGGCTGCTCACCCGCCGCACGCGCCGCCACGCCGCCGCCGGGCGGCTGGCCGCCCGTACGCCGCTGCTGCGCACCGATCACCGGGAGCGGCTGCGGCAGCGGCTGACGCCGTTCTTCGAGCGGTACGACGTGCTGCTCACCCCGGCCCTGGCCCGCCGGGGCCCGATGGCCGGGCCGTGGCACGAGCGCGGCTGGCTGCCCAACCTGCTGGTCAACACCCGTTACTCGCCGCTGACTCCGCCGTGGAACCTGACCGGCTGGCCCGCCCTCGCGCTGCCGTTCGGCACGCTCCCGGGCGGAGCACCGTGCTCCGTACAACTGGTCGCACTGCCCGGCGGCGAGGAGCGGCTGCTCGAGGTCGCGGCCCTGCTGGAGAAGGTGCGCCCCTGGCCCCGGACAGCACGGCTACCGGCACCGCCGCCGGCACCGCTGCACTGAGGGACACGGCCGGCGGTGTGGGACGCCTTCGTCAGACGACCCCGAGGACCTTGGCCTCCCTCTCCTGGTCGAGGCCGACCCGGGGGCGGTCCGGGCGCTGCGGGGCAACCCCGCCCAGCCCCTGCAGCCAGGTCCAGGTGTCGGCGACCGTCTCCTCGGCCGTGCGGCAGCGCAGCCCGGCCGCCAGTGCCTTGGACACATCGCCGCGGTGCATGGTGTCGTGCTGTTCCCCCGGCGGCAGCCAGACGGGCAGGTCCATCCAGGGCTCGATGCCGGCCGCGAGGATCACTTCCGGGTCGGTCCAGCGCAGTTCGGCGTCGGAGCCGGTGACCCGTACACACGCGTCGAGCAGCTCGCCCATGGTGGTGTGCCCCGGCGGGCCGACCAGGTTGTACGGGCCCGCGAGCCCGCGTTCGGCCGCGTCCAGGGACCATCGCGCCAAGTCGCGCACGTCGATGTACTGCACGCCCGACTCCCGGGGCCCGGGCGCCAGGACCGGCCCGCCGCGCGCGATACGACCCAGCCACCACGGCAGCCGTCCGATGTTCTCGCCGGGCCCGAGGATCAGGCCCGCCCGGACCAGCAGCGCCCGGTCGCCGAACGACGCGGCGGCGGCCAGCTCCCCACCGCGCTTGGCCTCCGCGTACCCGACCTCGCCGGCGTCGGGCGAGCCGTCCACCAAAGGGGCGTTCTCGTCGAGGCCCGCCGGGGTGGGGTACGCGTAGACCGACCTGCTCGACACGTACACGTACCGGCCCGCCCGGCCGGCCAGCAGCCGCGCGCTGTCCCGTACGGCCGACGGGGCGCCCGACCAGGTGTCGACCACGACGTCCCACTCCGCCGTGCCCGTGGCGAGGGCCGCCAGGCCGTCGGCGGCGGTGCGGTCGCCGCGCAGTGCGCTCACACCCGGCGGCGGCTGGTGATGACCGCGGTGGAACACGGTCACGTCCCAACCCCGGGCAAGCGCCTCCTCGGTGACGGCGCGCCCCACGAACTCCGTTCCACCCAGCATCAGCAGCTTCATGGCAGGCAGCCTGCCCGCCGTCCGGTGGTCCCGGAACCCCCTCATGCTCAGAGCGGAATCGGTGAACCCCTGCGGCTCGCGGGGCCGCAGGGGCGCCGGTTCACGGGTGCCGGTTCACGGGTGCCCGTTCACGCCCTTGGGAACTCAGTCGATCCCGGGCAGGATGTGCGGCTCGGCGAGGTCGTCCTCGTATCCCGCGAGCCGGATGGGTGCCGACCGTGCCCACACTTCGAGACTGCGGAGTTGTGTGGGCCGGCCGGCCCGTTCACCGCCCTCGTCGGGGGCCTTCTCGTCCTTCGTCATCTCTGGTGTCACCGCGCACTCCTCATGTGTCGCGTAACCCTTCGGACGTTCCCGCCGCGGCCTCTGCCGACCGCCGCGGCCGCCTGTCCGGGCAGGGGGGACATGCCTGTTCGCGGTCGCGGTGGCGCCGTTGTAATCCGTCGGATCCGGCCTTGTAGGGCTGTCCGTGGTCCTCAGAGTACCCATTTGAGCGGGGTGCCGCTCGATAGGGGCTCGAATCCGGACTGTCCGCTCCTCGACGCTCTCCGTTCAGATCGGTGTTCACCCGCCCGTGATCTGCTCGGCGTGTCGGCGGCAGGTCCGGGGAGGAGTCCGCGTGGAAGTACCCAGTACCGAAGTTCCCAGTACCGAAGTAAGCAGTACCGAAGGGCGCGGTGTCGATGTACGCAGTGTCGAGGAACTGATGTCCTTGCTGGACGCCTGCCGTGGCGTCCGGGACGCGCCCGGCCACAGCGGCGGCCCCGTCGATCTCCACGACCACGTCCTGCGAACGGCGCACCTGCTGCGCCGTTCGCACCCCGCCGACAAGGAACTCCAGGTGGCAGGGCTCGTCCATGGTCTGGGGGAGGTGCTGCACCCCGGCGACGGTCCGGGGCACGCCCATCATGCCGCCGACGCCGTGCGTGCGCTCCTCGGCGCGCGGGTCGCCCGGCTCGTCGAACTGCACGCGGCACTGCACGCGGAACCGTACGCACCGGACGTGCCCGCGGCGGCCTTCCGGGACGACCCGCACGCGGAGGCGGCGCTGACGCTGCGCCAGGCCGACGAGGCGGCGAAGACCGTCGGTCCGGAGAACGCGGGCGTCATGGAGGACTGGCGGCCGGTGCTGGAGCTGGTAAGCGCCGCGGCCGGCTCCGCCGGCTACCAGGCGGCGGGGGCGTAGTCCTTCAGGAAGCAGCCGAACAGCGCCTCGCCGTCCTCACCACGCACGATCGGGTCGTAGACGCGGGCGGCGCCGTCGACCAGGTCGAGGGGGGCGTGGAAGCCCTCCTCGGCCAGCCGCATCTTGTCCGGATGCGGGCGCTCGTCGGTGATCCAGCCGGTGTCCACCGCCGTCATCAGGATGCCGTCCGACTCGAACATCTCCTGGGCGCTGGTGCGCGTCAGCATGTTCAGCGCGGCCTTCGCCATGTTGGTGTGCGGGTGGCCGGCGCCCTTGTAACCGCGGCTGAAAACACCCTCCATCGCGGAGACGTTCACGACGTACTTGTGCCGGGCGGCGGCCGCGGCCATCGCCGGGCGGAGGCTGCTGATCAGGATGAACGGCGCGGTGGAGTTGCACAGCTGCACCTCGAGCAGCTCGACCGGGCTGACCTCGGAGACGGTCTGCACCCAGCTGTTGGTGTCGTGCAGGTCGGGGACCAGGCCGCCCGCGTCGATCGCCGTGCCGGCCTCGATCCGGGCGAGCGAGGCGGAGCCGGTGACCAGGGCCAGCTCGGTGACGTCCTGCGCGCTCAGTACGTTCTGCGCCCCGGACGGCAGCGCGGCCTGGGCGCCGCTGCCGAACGCGCCGATCACCTCGGCGGAGGGCAGCTCACCGGCGGGCAGCGGCGCCGACTCGGCGGCGACCAGCTCGCTGTACGCCTGCGGGGAGCGGCGCACGGTCTGCGCCGCGTTGTTGATCAGGATGTCGAGCGGACCCTCGGCGGCCACCGAATCGGCGAGGGCCACGACCTGGGCCGGGTCGCGCAGGTCGATCCCTACGATCTTCAGCCGGTGGATCCAGTCGGCGCTGTCCGGCATCGCCTTGAATCGGCGGATCGCGTCGTTCGGGAAGCGGGTGGTGATGGTGGTGTGCGCCCCGTCGCGCAGCAGCCGCAGCGCGATGTACATGCCGATCTTGGCCCGGCCGCCGGTGAGCAGTGCCCGCCGGCCGGTCAGGTCCGTACGCGCGTCGCGGCGGGCGCGGTTCTCGGCGGCGCACTTCTGGCACAGCTGGTGGTAGAAGGCGTCGACCTCGACATACCGGGTCTTGCAGATGTAGCAGGACCGGGGGCGCTGGGGTATGCCCGCGATCTCGCCGGTGACCGAGGAGGACGGCAGCAGGCCCTCCGTCTCGTCGTCGATCCGCTCGGCGGAGCCGGTGGCGGTCGCCTCCGTCACGGCCCGGTCGTGTGCGGTCTTCGCGGCCCGGCGCTCCTGGCGGCGGCGCTGCTTCACGGTCCGGTAGATACCGGCCGTGGCGCGCCGTACCGCGATCGCGTCCGGGTGGTCGACGTCCAGCTTGTCGAGCTCGTCGAGCACGCTGAGGCAGACGGCCAGGCGCTCGGGGTCGATTCCCGGCCCGTACGCCTGGATCTCTTCTGTCACCGTCATGGCCGCTGCAGTTCCTCGATCACTCGTGCCGCGCGCGTGCGGCGTGACGTTCCAAAAGCGGAACTTTACGGAGCCGAAGGGCCTTGCGCCAAACCGGTGAACTCAGGGCCTGCGGGACGGGCGGTCGGGCGGCCGGTCGGGCGGCCGGTCGAAGGCGCAGTCCCCGCACAGCCCGCCGCCCGGGCACCGGTAGTACAGACAGCAGCTGCGGCGGCGGTAGGACTGCGCGCCCTGCACGCCGGTGGACCGGAGGTCGGGGTGCGAGAACAGCTCCCGGGCCAGCGCCGCCGCGCGCTCCGCCACCTCGGGACGGCCCTGCCGCGCGGCCCATACCCCGAGTTCCCGGGCGGCGCCCGCGAGGGCCGAGCCGGCGTTGCCCCACAGCAGCCGCTCGGAGATCCGGCACTCGCGCCGCAGCGCCGCCGCGAGCGGTACGAGATGGCCGTACTGCACCGCCTCGCGGACCGAGTCCGCGGTGCCCGGCAGCACGCGCGGCGCCGCCAGCACCAGGTCGTCCGGGGAGGTCCGGTGCGGGTCCCAGAACAGGCCCGCCGGGTCGAGGTCGGGGATCTCGCCGTACAGCGCGGCCGGGCCCAGCGCGACGGACCAGAGCCGGGCGGCGAGGCCGAGGTGGGCGATGGACGCGGCGACGCGGCGCTCGGGTGCCCGCAGTCGTTCGGCAACCAGCTCAACCCGAACCCCCAGCGCCCCACGCCCGTCCCCCGGCTCGTCCCCGCGGCCAGGCCCGTCCCCCGGGCCCGGCTCCGGCGCGTACACGCGCGCCAGCGGTACGTACGGCCCGTCGCCGGGGCTGCCGGTTCGCAGTGCGAAGAAACCTCCGACCGAACCGGACTCCGTCAGGTCCACTCTCCCGTTCCCCCCACCCGTCGGTCCCCTCCGGACGATCACGCCGGGATCACCGTAACCGTCGCGTGTCCCTCACCCGACGGGGCCCGGCCGACCTTCTGGGGTACCACTCCGCCCCCGCTCGTACTGCGGAGGTAGTACGCCCGATCGCGTGCTCAAGGACGACGACGCCGGCCCCCTCCCGACGGCATCGTTGGGGCCATGGACGCCCACCGATCATCGCAGCGGAGAAACCCGTGAGTGCCCTCGCACTGGCGGTGCTTCTCTCACTCGTCTCCGCAGTCGCGTACGCGGCCGGGGCGATCCTCCAGGAGCGCGCGGCCGCCGGCGCGGCCCACGCCGCATACGCCCCGCTGCGGAACGGCGGCTGGTGGGCGGCGGTCGCGCTCAACTGCGTCGGCGCGTTGCTGCATGTGGCGGCACTGGCGTACGGCCCGCTCAGTCTCGTCCAGCCCCTGGGCGCCCTCACCATCGTCTTCGCCCTGCCGATGGCCGCCCTGTTCGTGCCGCGCAAGGCCGGGCCGACCGCCTGGCGCGGCGCTGTCATGGCCACGGCCGGGCTGGCCGGCCTGCTGTCGCTGACCGGCCAGGCCGACACCCAGACTCTCGGCGGCGCGGAGCGGACCGGCCTCGCGCTGGCCACGTCCGGCGCCGTGGCCGTGCTCTTCCTGGCCGCCCGCCGCGTGCACCGCCCGGTCGTGCGCAGCGTGATCCTGGCCGGCGCCGCCGGTGTCGCCTTCGGTATCGCTTCGGTGTTCACCAAGACCGTCGCGGTGGACTGGACGACGGGCGCCCCCCTGGCCGAGCTGCCGAGCGTGCTGGTGATCGCGGTGCTGGCGGGCGCCGGGCTGCTGCTCTCGCAGGCCTCCTACCGGGGCGCCGGGCTGGCCGCACCGCTGGCCACCGTCACCGTGGTCAATCCCGTGATCGCGGCAGCGGTCGGCATCACGCAGTTCGGCGAGACCTTCCGGTACGGCCCGACCGGCATGATGCTGGCGCTCGGCTGCGGCGTGCTCGCGGCGGGCGGCCTGATCCTGCTGACGACCGAGCGGCTGGCGGGGCAGAGCCTGGCGCAGCAGAGCCTCGCGGACGCCTCAGACCGTGACGCCGAGCGCCCGCAGGTAGGCGACGGGGTCGATGTCCGAGCCGTACCCGGGCCCCGTACGCACCTCGAAGTGCAGGTGGGGACCGGTGCTGTTGCCCGTGGATCCGGAGCGGCCGATGCGCTGTCCCCCGCCGACCTTCTGACCGTCCCGCACGGTGAGTGCGGAGAGGTGGGCGTACTGGCTGTACTTCCCGTCTCCGTGCCGGACGACGACCTGATAGCCGTACGCACCGGCCCACCCGGCCGAGACGACCTCCCCCGCGGCGACCGCCCGGACCGTGGTGCCGGTGGGGACGGGGAAGTCGACGCCGGTGTGATAGCCGCTGGACCAGGATGCGCCGGCCGCGCGGTACGGGGTACTGGGCCCTGCCTCGACGGGCGCGGAGAAACGGCCCGCCTGCACGGTCTTCTTCGCTGAGGACGCCGGGCCGGCCTGCTGTGCGGGCTTGGTCCGGGGCTGGGTCCTGGCCGCGGGGGCCTTCGTCGCCGGTGCCTCGGCGGCGGGCCGGGTCTGCGCGGGGCGCGACTTCGCCGGCTCGGTGGCGGGCTTGGTGGCCGCCTCCGTGGCGGGCTTGTCCAGCACCCGCAGGATCAGCCGCTGGCCCGGGTAGATCAGGTGCGGGTCGCTGCCGATGACCTTGCGGTTGGCGTCGTACAGCTGCCGCCAGCCGCCCCCGACCCGCTGCTCGTCGGCGATCCCTGAGAGGGTGTCACCGCCCGCCACGGTGTACGTCTTTCCGGCGGTGGGTGCCGAGGGCTGCTTCGGCGGCTGCTGCTGCCGGACCTGCTGCGTCTCCCGCGGCTGCTGATCCTGCCGAGGCTGCTGGGCCTGCCGGGGCTGCTCGGTTCGCTGGGGCTGCTCCGCCGCCCGCCGTCCCGGCTCGGGTGTGATGTCGGGAGCGTCCCCGCCCCGGGTGAGCCCGGCCCGTACCGAGCAGACCGGCCACGCCTGGGGGCCCTGCCCCTTGAGCACCTTCTCTGCGATCGCGATCTGCTGGTCCTTCGTGGCCAGATCGGCCCGTGGCGCGTAGACCGTGCCGCCGTACTCCTGCCAGGTGCTCTGGCTGAACTGGAGGCCGCCGTAGTAGCCGTTGCCGGTGTTGATCTTCCAGTTGTTGGTGGACTCGCAGGCCGCGACCTTGTTCCACACGTCCACCGACGCGGCGTCGGCCGGGGCAGCCGCGACGAGCGGCAGCACCATCCCGGCGCCTCCCGCCGTCACCGAGAGCGAAGCCCGGTTGATACTGCTCGGCTGGTACCGGCGGTGTCGACCCCGAACGGCCATGGGGAGCCCCCTCCAAGACATCAGGAGCCGCAAAACTAGACGCTGCGAACAGGCCATGACAAGACGGTCTTCGGCCACCAAACACCCGCCAAGTACAGCCAGTTGATCACCGGTGATCGCGCCGCGCGCCCGCCGCGGCCTGCGGAGCGGTAGCGTCGCGCGCGTACGCACCCCGACGGACCGCAGGAGCACAGCCATGAGCAAGACAGCCCAGATCGGTGTCACCGGGCTCGCGGTGATGGGCCGCAATCTCGCCCGCAACTTCGCACGCAACGGCTTCACGGTCGCCGTGCACAACCGCACCTCCGCGAAGACCCGGGCGCTCGTCGAGGAGTTCGGCGACGAGGGCACGTTCGTGGCCGCCGAGACCGCCGAGGAGTTCGTCGCGGCGCTGGAGCGCCCCCGGCGCCTGGTGATCATGGTCAAGGCGGGCGAGCCCACGGACGCCGTGATCCAGGAGTTCGCTCCGCTCCTGGAGCCGGGGGACGTCATCATCGACGGCGGCAACGCCCACTTCGCCGACACCCGGCGGCGCGAGCGGGAACTGCGCGAGCAGGGCATCCACTTCGTGGGCGTCGGCGTCTCGGGCGGCGAGGAGGGCGCGCTGCACGGACCGAGCATCATGCCCGGCGGCTCGGCGGAGTCGTACGAGTCGCTCGGTCCGCTGCTGGAGAGGATCGCCGCGAAGGCGGCGGACGGCAGCCCCTGCACCACGCACATCGGCCCGGACGGCGCCGGTCACTTCGTGAAGATGGTGCACAACGGCATCGAGTACGCGGACATGCAACTGATCGCCGAGGCGTACCACCTGCTGCGAGCCGTGGCCGGCTACAGCCCCGCGAAGATCGCCGAGACGTTCCGCACCTGGAACACCGGACGGCTCGACTCGTACCTGATCGAGATCACCGCGGAGGTGCTGGCCCACACCGACGCCGCCACCGGCAAGCCGTTCGTCGACGTCGTCGCGGACCAGGCCGAGCAGAAGGGCACCGGCCGGTGGACCGTGCAGATCGCGCTGGACCTCGGCGTGCCCGTCTCGGGCATCGCCGAGGCCGTGTTCGCGCGCTCGGTCTCCGGGCACTCGGAGCTGCGCGAGGCCTCGCGCGGGCTCGCGGGCCCCACGGCGACCGCGCTCGACGACGCGGCCGCGGCGAAGTTCGCGGAGCAGGTCGAGCAGGCGCTCTACGCGTCGAAGATCGTGTCGTACACGCAGGGCTTCCACCAGGTCCGGGCGGGCAGCGAGGCGTACGACTGGGGCGTCGACCTGGGCGCGGTGGCGGCGATCTGGCGCGGCGGCTGCATCATCCGCGCCGCGTTCCTGGACCGCATCAAGGCCGCGTACGACGCCCAGCCGGCCCTGCCGAGCCTGCTGTCCGACAAGACGTTCGCCGAGGAGATCGGTGCCGCGCAGGACGACTGGCGGGCGGTGATCGTGGCCGCCACCCAGCAGGGGGTGCCGACGCCGGGCTTCTCGGCGGCGCTCGCGTACTACGACGCGCTGCGCGCCGAGCGGCTGCCCGCGGCCCTCACCCAGGGCCAGCGCGACTTCTTCGGCGCGCACACCTACCGGCGCACCGACCGGGAGGGTTCGTTCCACACCCTCTGGGGCGGCGACCGGTCGGAGGTGGAGTCCGGCTGACCGCCGGACCGCCGGCGGTCAGAACAGCGCTCGTAAGGACAAGGACCGCGGTCGTCAGGTCAGCGGTCCGGGCTGCGGGCTCGGCTCCGGTACGGGGTCGGGCCCGGGCGGGCGGGGCACCGGATCGGGCTCCGGGTACGGCGGCGGACCGGGAGCCGGCGGGCCCGGGGAGGGCGGAACCGGTCCGGGCAGCGGCCCGGGGTCGGGACCGCCGGGTCCGGGAGGCGGTGTCGGCGCCGGGGGTACGGGGTCGGGGGGCGGCTGCGTCATGACGGGCCTTCCGGTGGTCGGGAACGTGGGCCTCCTCGCCCACTCTCACCCCCTGCGGCTGCCCCCGCCCGCCGGGTCCACTCTTCGGAGTATTCCGGGACTTCGGCCTGTCGACCCGGTCCCGTACCCGCCCAGCAGGCGTGGCCGGGGGCGCCGCGAACGCCCTTCAGCCCAGGCGGTGTTCCGAGGCCTCCGCGCCCGGCGCGCGGGCGAGGGCGGCCGCCGCGCTCAGCCCGGGGCGCGGGCTGGACAGGACCGGGACGCCGGCCTCGGCCCTCGTGGCGGCGGCCGCCATCGACGCCTGGGCCAGCACGATCACGTCCGCGGCCGTGTCCGCCTGCACGGCGTGCACCGTCTCGGCGACGGCCGTGAGAAATCCCGCCCGGTCGCCCGCCTCGAACCGTTCCCAGGCCCCTTCGGCGAGCCGGGTACGTACGTCGGCGAAGCGGCCGGCCCGCGCCGCCTCCTCCCGGATGAGCCCGACGGTCGGCTCCAGGGTGCTGCGCAGCGCGGCGATCACGACGATGCGTACGACGGTCCGGCCGGGCGCCGCGGTCACCGCCGCGGCCGCCATCGGCCGGTCCACCCGCAGGACCGGGATCCGGGCCGCCGCCGCGGCTGCCTCGGCGACACCGCCGATGGTCGAGCAGGTGCACAGGACCGCCGCGGCGCCCCCGGCGGCCGCCGTGCCGAGCACGGCGGCGATGTCGGCGGCGACGGCGTCGGGACCGTCCGTGCGAGCCCGGCCGAGCAGGTCCTCGTGCACCAGGTGGCGCAGCCGGAGACCGGGGTGGTCCGCGTCCCTGAGTGCGTCGAAGACCGGCACGTGGACGGGCGAGGTGTGCAGCAGCGCGAGTACCGGGCCGGTCCCGCCGGCCGGCCGGGTCAGAGTCCCGGCACCAGCGCGCGGGCGTGCGGGCTGCGCTCGGTGTCCGTGCCGGGGACGGGGGCCGAGGCGTCGGCGCCGAGCGCGACAATCCGGTTGCCGGCGTCGACATGCACGACGCGGGGCACGAGCGCGCGCGCCTCGGCGTCCTCGACCTGGGCGTAGCTGATCAGGATGACCAGGTCGCCGGGGTGGACGAGATGCGCTGCCGCGCCGTTGATACCGATGACGCCCGAGCCGCGCTCGCCCTCGATGACGTACGTCTCCAGGCGGGCGCCGTTGTCGATGTCGACGATGTGGACGAGCTCGCCGGGCAGCAGGTCGGCCGCCTCCATCAGGTCGGCGTCGACGGTGACCGATCCCACGTAGTGCAGGTCGGCCTGGGTGACGGTGGCCCGGTGGATCTTGGACTTGAACAGAGTACGCAGCATTTAGCGCTCCCAGAATTCGGCTCCCTGCCTGCTCTTGCAGGTCAAGGGCGTTCGTCACTCTATAACGGCACGCCAGGGCTCGAGGCCTGTGAGAAACATCGCTTCGCTCCGGCGAGAAGGCTCCCTGCCTGTGCTTCCGAGCCAACCAAGCTGCTGTGACGCCGCCGACCAGGCGCCTGTTCGGACACCGTCTCGGAATGTGCGGCGCCTGATACTGATCAGATGCTGACATACCTGACGCCACATCAGTCACATGAGTACACAGTGCGGTGAACCGCTCGACGCCGCGCACCTCGCGCATCGGAGTCAGCGGTGAACGCTCCGGTCGGGGATCGCCTTGACCTGAGCCAGGAGGTCGAGTACCTCGGCGACCCGGTAGCGCCTTTGCACTGACAGGCATGAACAAAGGAGCCCGACCCGGATGAAGCCCGGATCGGGCGCCTTCCACTCGCTCCGCCATGCATGCTCAGGGATTTCGCAGCGGGCCAGAGCGACCCCATGCGCCGATCAGCGACGTCAACAGGGAGAGCGCACCCAACGCGACCCAGCCCGCGCTGTACCCCGCAGCGGGGACGACCTCGCCGAAGACCATAGGCAGAAGGAAGCCGCCGACCGCCGCGAGGGTAAGCATGAGACCGATGGCGGTACCGATGTGCTCGGCGTCGATGCGGGAGATCTCGGTGGGGACGCAGAGCCATGCGGGGAAGCTGAAGAGGAACAGGAATCCGATGAGTGCAGAGAGGAACCACAGCAGCGGAGCCGAGCGGATGGGGACGAGGAACAGGGCCACACTCATCGCCAGGAACGGCACGATCATGATCAGTCGGTAGTTCTTCAGCCGGTCGGCCACATGTCCGCCGACGAGGCTTCCCGGGATGCCCGCCAGAGCGAAGACCGCCCCGAGCAGTCCTCCCTGCCCGGCCGTGAAGCCGAGTTCGTCGATCGCGTACTCGCCGAGCAGTTGCGAGGCGGTGATGTACGCACCGTAGACGCCGATCATGGCGCCGCCGTAGATCCAGAGCTGCCGCTCCCCCAGAGCCTTGGCGAGGCCTTCCCGGGTGATCTCCGCTCCGGCGAGGCCGGCCACGTCCACCGGGGTACGGAACCATGCCGCGGAGGCCGCGGCCAGTACCACGTTGACCGCCCCGCAGACCCCCAACATCAGTCGCCAGCCGATGACTTCGGTCAGGACGACACACCCGTACAGCCCGATGGCGGCGCCGACGCTGAACGCCGCACCACCGGTGACTCCCAGGGCGAAGTTGATCTCGTGATTGCGGAACCAGACGCTGACCGCGCCCACGGACACCGAGAGGAAGATGGAACCGCCGATACCGGCCACCACCCGGTACACGGCGAGATCGCCGTAGCCGGTGGCGATTCCCGACAACGCGCCACCGACGCCCTCCAGCACGAGGCCGAGGACCAGTGTGCGCTTCAGGCCCAGCCGGGTCGCGAGAAGGCCGGCGGGAATGTGGACCACGCCGTATCCGATCAGGAACAGCGCGATCAGGAAGGCCAGTTGCGTGAAGGACGCGCCCAGATCGGCGCTGATCGGCGTGAAGGCCGACGCGATGTTGAACCAGTTCAGTGTCAGGCCGATGTACCCGGCCACCAGGAGAGCGAGCATGCGCCAACGAGCAGCGTAGATGTCAGATGACATGAGCCGGTCTTCCCTTCTCGGAGGTGCGGTGCCCGGCGGGCGGGGGAGCCCCCGGCCCGTCCGGTGATGGTGCGCGTGGTGCCTCCCTCGCCGCCCGCTCGAGGGAGGCACCACGTCGGCTACTGCTTCCTGACCGCGATCGCCTCGAACTCGACGATCAACTCCGGCTGCACGAGCCCGGTGACGAACACGAACGTCGAAGGAGGACGGGTCGGCAGCCATCGGTCACGGACCGATCGGATCTCCTCGAGCGCCTCAGGCCTGGCGATGAAGCCGGTGATCTTGACGATCCGGTCCATCGAGCTGCCGGCCGCCTCGAGGGTTCGGGCCAGGTTCGCGAACGCCTGCTCGGTCTGGGCGACGGCGTCGTCCGCACCGACGACGTCGCCCTTCTCGTCCCACCCGATCTGACCGGAGGTGAAGACGAGTTCGCCCACGGTGCCGGCCCAGTGCCACGCCGCCCCGGAGAGGACGCCGGGCACGTCGGTGACGAGGTTCAGGTCCGCGGCCACGTCAGCCCTCGTCGGTGATCGCGATGGCCCGCACCGGTCCGGCGGTGCCGTTGGCGATCTTCAGAGGCATGGCGATCACCTGGAAGCCGTGCGAGGGCAGCTGGTCGAAGTTCGCCATCTTCTCCATGTGGACGTACTCCTTCTCCAGCCCGAGCAGGTGACAGGGCCAGAGGAACTTCGGGTCGTGGCCGTGCTTGTGGTAGTCCGCGGCCCACGCGGCGTACGGGCGGTCGTAGCTCCACGCGTCCGTCCCCACGGTGGTGACGCCCTGATCGAGCATCCACTCCAGGGCCTCCCGGCTCATGCCGCCACCACGGGTCATGTACACGTCCGTACCGAAGTACTTGTCGTTGCCGGTCATCGACAGGACGATGTCGCCCGGCTTGAGGGTGTAGTCGATGTCGCGGAACTTCTGCTTGAGCTTCGCGAGCGACACCTCCTCGCCGTCCTCACAGTCCTGGATGTCGATGACGACTCCATCACCGATGCAGCGCTCCAGCGGCCACTCCTCGATGGTCTTCGGCTTCGAGCCGTCCGCCATCACCGGGCCGAAGTGCCACGGCGCGTCCATGTGCGTGCCCGTGTGGTCGGTGATCTCGAGATTGCAGATGGCGTAGGCCTCACCGGGGGTGGGCCAGTCCTGCGGGTCGATGTCGTAGTTGTCCTTGTTCCACTGGGCCCCCTCCGAGTGGGGAACCAGCGTGACCCCCTTGCCCTCGAGAGTCGGGTCGGTGTCCACGGTCATCGAGAGGTCGATGATGCGCTTGGCCAAGGGACTGCCTCACTTTTCATGGGATCTGTATCCGCTGAGCGGATATGAATCCTGTCTGGCGGATATCGTGTCCGTGACATTAGGTGGGTGGTCGGGTGTCGTCAATGGGGTGCGGCTATTCGTTCAGACAGACAAATCAGCCCGCGGGCGTCAGGGCTACGGGCAGGCCAAAGCAACGCCACGGCGTGGTGGCGCGTGCGGCATCTGCCTGCGGATTACGGGCGTTGGCGGGCTTTACCGTTCAGGAACGCCTCCACTCCGGCGCGCAACTCCCCGTCAGGGCCGAAGCACGCCCGGCGCAGGCCGGCCGTGTCGAGCGATGCGCGAGGGGAAGCTGGGTCGAGCACTGCACCGACGATCCGCTTGTTGGCAGCGGTTGCTCGTGGCGCGAGACCGGCGACACGCCTGGCCATCCGCACCGCGACGTCGACATGGGCTCCTGCATCGGCCAACTCCGCCACCGCCCCGGCATGCCAGGCCCGGCGCGCGTCCACCCGACGCCCGAGGAGCAGCATCTCGCGTGTCAACGATCCACCCCACACCGCCGCGAAGCGGCTTATCCCGGTGTCGGAGTAGACCAGGCCGAGGTCTCCGGCCGGGATGCCGAAGGTCGCGCCGCGCGTGGCGACGCGGGCGTCACAGCAGGACGCCAGCTCCAGGCCGCCTCCGAGTGCGGGGCCGTCGATCGCGGCGATGATCGGGAACGCGGAGTTCTCCATCACGTCGAACACGGCATGCGCGGGATGAGCGATCAGGCTCTCGGCGAGCTCTTCGAGATCCGGGCCGGCGACACTGTGCAGGTCGTAGCCCGCGCAGAACGCCACTCCGCTGCCGGTGACCACGACGGCACGGGCTTCGACGCGGGCGAACGCTGCGGCCAGTTCGTCGAGCGTCCCCGCGTCGAGTGCGTTTCGCCGAGCGGGTCGGTCGAGCGTCACGACGGTGATGCCTGGTTCCGCCTCCTCGATACGGACGGCTGCTCGCGCGCCGGGCTCAGTGCGCACGTCCGTCCGCCCTCTGTTTCGCCAGTCGCCGGAAGGGCTCCAGCGCTTCGGGATTGGCCACGGCATCCCGGTCGACCACGCTGTCGAGCTCCGCCCCCATCAGCAGCCGTTTCATCGGTACCTCCAGTGGCTTGCCGCTTCGTGTGTGGGGCACTTCGTCGATCCGGTGGACGGCGTCGGGCACATGCCTCGGGGAGCAGTCCGTACGGAGACGCGCTGCGATCGCTCGCGTCAGTTCGTCGTCGAGCGTGCTTCCGGCGGCAAGGACCACGAAGAGCTCCAGGCGCGATGTCGCGTCCGGCTCGACGATGTCCAGGGCCAGCGCGTCGACCACTTCGTCGAGCGCCAGGACGGATCGGTAGAGTTCGCTGGTGCCCATCCGGACACCGCCCCGGTTGATCGTCGAGTCCGAGCGGCCGTAGATCACCACGCCCCCGGTCGAGGTGATCTCGATCCAGTCCCCGTGACGCCACACGAGCGGTTCGACCCCGTAGTGACTGAAGTAGGCGTCGCGGTATCGGCTTCCGTCGGCGTCCCCCCAGAACATCACCGGCATCGAAGGCATCGGCGCCGTCAGTACCAACTCCCCCACCTTGCCGGTCACCGGTCGCGCCTCGTCGTCCCAGGCGACGATCGGTGCGCCGAGTGATCTGCGCTGCAACTCGCCCGCCACGACGGGCAGGGTCGGAACGCCTCCGACGAACGACGTGCAGACGTCCGTACCGCCGCTGGACGAGAACAGCCAGAGATCCGGGCCGAGTTCCTCGTAGACCCAGTCGAAGACTTCCGGGGTGAGCGGTGACCCGGTCGAACCGACGGCGCGAAGACGCCGGAGATCCCTGCCGTCACGGGGCCGCACCCCGTCGGCGCGGCACGCGGTCAGGAAGCCGGCGCTCGTTCCGAAGCAGGTGGTCCGCGTCGCCTCGACCACGTCCCACATCGCAGCGGTGTCCGGGTGGCGGGGGCTTCCGTCGTAGAGGACGATCGCCGCGTCAGTGAGCAGGCCGCCGACGAGGAAATTCCACATCATCCATCCCGTACTGGTGAACCACAGGATGCGGTCATGTGGGCGGGCGTCAACGTGCAGATGCAGCTTCTTGAGGTGTTCGAGCGTGATCCCGCCCTGGCCGTGGACGATCGGCTTGGGTGCACCGGTCGTACCCGAGGAGTAGAGAATCCACAGGGGGTGATCGAAGGGCACCCGTTCGAACGTCAGCGGAGCCCGGTCGGCGGAGAACGTCTGCCACGTGATGGCGTCGCCGAGCCCGGTGAGGGCTCTGCCGGGGTGGAGGCGGTCCGCCACCACGACCTTCTTCAGCGTCGGCAGGCTGTCCACGAGCTCGCGCACCACGTCGAGGCGGTCGAACTCACGTCCGGCGTACCGGTATCCATCCACGGTGATCAGCACCGAGGGATCGATCTGCCGGAAGCGATCCAGCGCGCTCTTCGCGCCCATCTCGGGCGCGACGACGGACCAGATCGCACCGAGGCTCGTCGTCGCCAGGAGCGCGATCACCGCCTCGACGGTGTTGGGCAGGTACGCGGCGACACGATCACCGCGCCCCACGCCCGCGGCAACGAGCCCAGCTCTGGCACGCGTCACGCGGTCGATCAACTCCGCCCATGTCACCTCCACCGTCGGACCTTCCTCGGCGGCGCATACGATCGCCACTCGCTCAGGGTCACGTCCGGTGAGGATCTGTTCGGCGTAGTTGAGCGCCACGTCGGGGAACCAGCGGGCGCCTGGCATCGTCCGGTCGGCGAGCACCGTGCTGGGGTCGCCGTCGGCGCGTACCTCGAAGTAGTCCCAGATCGCTTTCCAGAACCCCTCGATGTCCTCGACCGACCATTGCCAGAGCGCGTCGTAGTCGCGACAGTCGGATGCGCCTCGGTGGTCAGCGAGCCAGTCCTGAAAGCGGGTGAGCTCGCTGCCTGCGATCCATTCCTCGGACGGCGACCACAGCACTGGCCTCGTTCCGGCGACGTCTGCGTTCACCATGCGACTGCCTCCATCAATTGCTCGGCGTGGTGCATGAGCTGGTGGTCCTTTCCGTAAGGGGAAATCAGCTGGAGCGCGGCCGAGGGATCACCCGGCACAAGAGGCAGGGAGATCGCCGGCCAGCCGTACGCACCGGCGGCGCGGGTGAACCGAGAGGCGTCCAGTACCCCCGCCGGCTCAGCAACGGCCGGTGGCGGTACTGGCGCCGTGGGCAGCGCGATCACGTCAACCCGGGCGAACGCCGCAGCCGTACGTCGGGCCGCCAGCGAAACGGCTGCCCGGGCAGCCTCATAGACATCGGATGCCATGTGCGAACCGTGATCGAGGGCGAAGAGCAGGTCCGGCTCGTCGGGTACGACGCGGCCTGCCCACCCCGCGGCCAACTCACATACGAGGACGCGCCCCATGCCCTTGGGCCGAAGTTCGACGTCGACGTCGGCGACGGTGTGGCCGAGACCGGCGAGGCGTTCGACGGTGGTCCGGAACGCCTCGGCCACTCGGGAGTCCATCGGACCGTGTGCTTCCAGGCTCGACGGGACGCCGATGCGTAGCCCTGTACCGGCGAGGGCCGGGCCGGTCACTCCCAGCACGTCGGCTGCTGTCCGGCAGTCGCGGACGGACGTGGCGAACACGCCGACGGAGTCCATGGACGGAGCAAGTGGCGCGCAGCCGTTCATCGCGACGGCCCCATGGGACAGCTTCGCTCCTACCACTGAGCACCAGGCAGCCGGCACACGCACCGAGCCGGCGGTGTCAGTGCCGATCGCCAGTGGGACGATGCCGGCCGCGACGGCCGCCGCGGATCCGCCGGAGGAACCACCGGGCAGGGCGCCCGGCACGGCAGGGTTGGGACACGGCGGCCTTCCCGGAGCCTGCCCGGTCATACTCCAGCCGAGCTGGTCCATCGCCGTCTTTCCGACGACCACGGCGTCGGCCGCGCGCAGTTGCTCGACGACTGTCGCATCGGCCTCGGCGCCGTGGATCGGGGTGCGCAGACCGACGGTGGTGACCAGCCCAGCCACGTCAAAGCTGTCCTTCACGGCCACCGGCACACCGGCGAGCGGGCCCAGCCGCTCCCCGCGCGCGACGCGGCGGTCGATGGCGCGCGCCGCCTCCAGCGCCGTACGGTCCACCGACCAGAACACCCCCTCGGCCTCCACCGCCGCTGCCAGCGCCTGTCGGCAGAGCTGCTCGGCGGACAGGGCACCGGCCCGCACCGCCTCCGCGAACGCCGTCGCGTCGAGGCGCCCACGGCCGGTGGTTCTACCGGCGCGCGTCACCGGGCACTCCCGGAGGAGGCCACCAGGGCATCGCGCGCCTCGAGGAACGGAGCGATGGGCAGCTGGGTGATGCCGGCGCCGACTTGGCCGACTCCCGGCTCACGGTGTGCAAATCCGTTGTTGACGACCGGGGCGATCCCCGTCCGATGGACGAGCTCGACATCGATGCCCACGGGCGTACCGGTGAAACCGTCGGACGGGACGAGGAACCGCTCGCTGCGGCCCCGGCAGATGCGTCGCATCGCTCCGACGAGTTCCGCGGCCTCCTCGGGCCTGCCTCCGATGAACGAGCTGATGGCCGGAGCGGCAGTGAGGGCGAACGCGCCGATACCGACCGTCTCCGTGATGAACGAGTCACCCATCGCGGGGCACGCGTCCTCAACGGTGTATCCGGCGAACAGCTTCGGCTGCCCCGTCGGCGCAGGTGCGGTGACCCACCCGCCCACGCCGCTCACCCGCAGGCCCAACCGCCGGCCGTTCGCGCACATCGCGGTGACGAGGCCAGGTGTGTCACCCGCGGCATGGGCGGCGTCGCCGATCGCCTTCGCTGCGGCCATCGAGAAGGAGAGGAAGGTGTGCGGGTTTCCAGAGAGGAATTCCAGGACCGAAACGGCCGTCGCCGTGTCCGGGGCCACGCGGACGACGGCCGGCGCCAGTCGTGCCAGCAGTGCGGCGGTGCTCGCGACGTTGCGGTTGTGACACTCGTCGCCGCGACGCAGACCTTCGGCCTGCATCGTGACGACGTCGACGCCCTCCAGGATGCCGAGGGCGTCGTCGAGGACCGGGGCGAGAGCATCGCTCATCCACCGCAGGCGTGTCATCACGCGTTCGTTCGTCGAGCCGAAGCGCAGCGCCTCGCCGAGGCCCTCGTTGAGCGGGGCGAAGGCCGTCCGTCCGTCGACTCCCTCGACCACGACGACGGGGATGCTCGGGGAGACGATCCCCGCCATGGCGCCGACACCGCCGGCGGAGTGGCAGGGCGCCAGCGATACCTCACCGGAATCGAGCAGCTTCGCCGCCGCTCGCAGATCCTCGGCCTCGCCTTCGAGGACGAGTGCGCCGAGAACGGCGCCGCGCATCGGGCCGACAAGGTCGTCCTGGCCCAGCGGAGGGCCCGCGTGGAGGAAGCTCCTCGGGCCGACGGCATCCGTCACGTCGGCCGCCCGTCGGACTCTCGTCGCCACTGCCGGCGCCTCGGCCAGCAGCCTCCAACCGTCACTGAGGTTCATCTGCAGATTCCCGCCTGTCCAGGGGTGTCGGAGCGTTCGGCCGTCGCACGCGCCAGTGCGGCATGTCTTCGCCCGCACAGCGGCGCCGTGTCAGCCCGCTCGCACGGCCTCGCCGTCAGTTCGCTCAGATTCGGACTATGTACCCGCTCAGCGGATACATCGACCGCTAAGCGAATACGCTACTCACCGCAAGGAATCCATGTCAACGACAGTTCAGATGGGCTCAGGAGGCAATCCGCACCCTCTTGCCCGCCCTGCGGATGCGAGATCCCGCATTGATAGCGTGGCCATATGGCGCAGACACAGGCATCGGCCTCAGCATCCACCTTGCAGGGCATGGACCGGGGAATGCGGATCCTCGAGCTGCTCGCCGAACGACCCATGAGGGCCAAGGACCTGGCCGACGCCATGGGCTCCAAGTGGACGACGACCCACCGCACGCTGACCTACCTTCGGGACAACGGCTATGTGTGGCGCGACGAGGACAGTGGGCTCCATTACGTCGGCCGGCGCATGTTCTCGATCGGCGCCGCCTACCTCAACCACCACGCACTGCTGAACAACAGCCTGCCGGCCATGCGCACTCTCTCCGACGAGATCGGCGGGTTCGTCCAGATCGCCGAGCGTGACGGCACGTTCTCGACGGCGATTGCCAGCGTCGAGCCCCGGTCACCGGCCGACTCGATCACGGCGTCCTCGATGCTGGGCAGGCGCTACCCACTGCACACCGGTGCACGGAGTCTCGTACTTCTCGCGTACGCCGACACGGAGTTCGTCGAGGAGTACCTGGCATCTCCCCTGGAGCCGCTGACGAAGTTCTCGATCACCGACGCCCAGGAGTTGCGCGACAAGCTGGAGGAGACGCGCGAGCAGGGATTCGCCGTGACCGCGCAGGACGTGACGATGTGGAGCGTGTCGACGGCCGCGCCGATCCGTGACCAGCACGGGGCGGTCGTCGCCTCGGCCGCCGTCATCAACTACTACGAAGACCGGGACCGCGCCGCCGCGGCCCCTCGCGCGATCGTGGACCTCGCTCGGTCGTTGTCGCATGCACTGGGCTGGCGACTCGACTGAGTCACACGGAAGGCGCCGCCCGGTCTCAGTGATCGCTCGGCCCCAGGAGCACCCACCGGGGCCGAGCGAGTCCGGGCGGACGCGGCGTCAGATACTCGGCGGCGTCCACAGGACCGGGTCACTGGCCGGCGTCAGCTTCGCGAGCACCAGTTCGTCGAAGGCATTGGCCGTCCCCCACTGGTCCTGTTCCTCCGGGGTCGTGCCCCAGACCTTGGGCGTCCAGCCGTGTTCCTCGTCGATCTGGATCAACTCGGTCGTGTACTCCATGACGAAACCGCTCGACGGCTCCTGGAAGTACGAGTAGGTGTTGTCACCCGCGCCGTGCCGACCCGGGCCCCAGAGAGGCTGATGGCCGGCGCGCATGAGACGCCCCGTCCCGCGCATGAACTCGTCGATGCCGTTGAGTTCGAAGGACACATGGTTCAGGCTGGTGTGCTTCGACTGGGCGAACGCCAGGATGTGGTGCCAGCTCCCGGTGCGCATGAAGCAGAAGAAGTTCTGGAGCCAGTCCGAGATCTTGAAGCCGAGGACCGTCTCGTACCAGGCGACGGTCCGGTTTACGTCGTTGGTGTTGAAGACGACATGGCTGATGAACTTCGGCCTCGACTCGCCGCGCTCGACGGGGCGGTGGGCGCGCTGTTCGACCTCGGCGGCAAGTTCGATGGCGCGGCCGTCGCAGTCGAAGAAGGCGCAGGAGTACCCACCACCGAATTCCGTCCGGTCGCCAGGCTCGCGGATGACCTTGGTGCCGCTGCGAGCGACCCGTTCGAACAGCAGGTCGACCCCTGCCCGGTCGCGGACATCGAAGGTGGTCAGCTCGATCCCGGCCACATCGTTCTGGCGCAGCTTGATGATGTAGTTGCTGGGACAGCCGGAGCCGAAGTAGCTCCTGCCCTCCTCCTTGTTGACCAGGTCGAGCTGCCAGAGGTCGCGGTAGAAGGCCCGCGCGACGGACAGGTCCTCGACCGCTATCGAGACGGATCGCACGCTCGTGATCGGGTGGGGAGTGGGGATGGACATGTGATTCTCACTTTCTTGCCGTGCGGTCGGACGTCTCCTTCTTGTGATCCGACCGCGGTCACCAGGAGGTGGCGATGTACTTCGACTCCATGAACTCGAGCATTCCTTCGGCCCCGCCCTCGCGGCCGAGGCCGCTCTGCTTCACGCCGCCGAAGGGAGCCGCCGGGTCGGACACCAGTCCGCGGTTGACGGCGACCATGCCTGCTTCCAGTTCGCCTGCCACCCGAAGGCCACGGCGCAGGTCGGAGGTGTAGACATAGCCGGCGAGCCCGAGGTTCGTGTCATTGGCGGCCCGGACGACCTCGTCGTCGGTGTCGAAGGCGATGATGCTCGCGACCGGTCCGAAGATCTCCTCGCGGACGATGTCTGCCTGCGGCGGGACGTCCACGAGGACCGTCGGTGCGTAGAACGCCCCGTCGCGCAGGAGCCGTTCGCCGCCGGTGAGGACCCGCGCTCCGGCCGCCACGGCCGACTCGACCAAGGCCGCGACCTTGTCCACGGCGCGTTCGTTGATCAGCGGGCCGCACTCGGTCGCGGGGTCGGTCCCCGGACCGATGGCGAGTTCGGAGAACTTGTCAGCCAGGCGCCGCGCGACCTCCTCGACCAGGGAGCGATGGACGTAGATGCGGTTGGCAGCGGTGCACGCCTGTCCGCCGTTGCGCATCTTCGCGACCATCAGCCCCTCGACGACGTCGTCCGGTACTGCGTCGTCGAGGACGATGAAGGGTGCGTTGCCGCCCAGTTCCATGCTGGACTTGAGGACCGTGTCCGCGGCCTCGTGCAGAAGGACGCGGCCCACTTCGGTGGAACCGGTGAAGGACAGGGCCCGCACCCTCGTGTCATGGAGCATCGCGCGCACCACGTCGCCCGAGCGGCTGGTGGTGACGACGTTGACGACACCGTCCGGGACACCCGCTTCCTTGCACAGACGGGCGATGAGGTAGGCGGTGAGCGGGGTCTCGGCGGCAGGCTTCAGGACGACCGTGCACCCAGCTGCCAGGGCCGGGGCGATCTTCCGAGTGGCCATGGCCGCGGGGAAGTTCCAGGGGGTGACCAGGACGGCGACGCCGATGGGCTCGTACGACACCAGGATGTTGTTGGAGCCGCCCGGCGACGCTGAGAGCTGCCCGACCGCGCGCACCGCCTCTTCGGCGTACCACCGGAAGAACTCGGCGGCATAGGTGACCTCGCCCCGCGCGTCGGCGAGGGTCTTGCCGTTCTCCGCCGAAATGAGCTGCGCGATCTCGTCCGCGCGCTCGGCCATCAACTCCCAGCAGCGGCGGAGGATTTCGGACCGGTCGCGCGCACTGGTCGCTCGCCAGGAGCCGAAGGCCTCCGCCGCCGCAGCGACAGCGGCCAGTCCATCCTCGACGGTTCCGTCCGGGACGCGGTGGAGAAGCTTGCCGGACGAGGGATCGAGCACGTCGATCACCTCGCGTCCACGGCTCGGGGGTGCCGCGCCGATGACGAGATCGGAGTACAGCGATTCGGTGGACGTTGTCATCGAGGATCCTTCGCTACGTGAGGTGGGGAGGTTGAGTCAGGCAGGGTTGCGACCGAGGAAGAACTCCTGGTCAGGGGAGTCCGTGACGTCGAGCCCGGCGGCGACGGCCGCGGCCCGCAGCTGGGCCATCTGCCCGTCGTTGATCCGGGACAGCGGTGCGCGCATCGGGCCGCCGTTGAAACCGTTGAGCCAGCCCTGGTACTTCCACAGGTAGCGATGGACCATGGCGGTGCCGGCCACGGCCTGCCCCACGACGGCGGAGTCGGCTTCGCGCACCGGGTGGATCTTCCAGTAGATCTCCATCGCGTCGTCGAACTTCCCCTCGCGCATGAGGTCGAAGTAGCGCGCCACCCAGGGGCCGTACGCCTCGTAGTTCGACGTCCCCATCCACTGCATTCCGTACATCGAGTGCCACGCCGGGGAGTTGGACTCGATGGGATCCATGACGATGACCTCGTCACGGTACTTGTGGAAGATCTCGGCGATGCCGCCCACGCCGGGTCCGCCGACCTCGGTCTTCACGGCGACGACGTTCGGGATCTCCTCGATCATCCGGCCGATGAGCTGCGGTGAGAAGTGGCTCGGGTGCAGCCGGCGGAAGTTCCACAGGTGCATCGCGAAGATGATGACGCCGAGGTTCGTGCTGTCGGCGACGGCCTTGGTGTAGTCGAACACCTCCTGCTCTGTCGTCGGGTAGAAGGTCAGCGGGTACGACAGGAGGACGTAGGTCGCGCCGAGGCGCTCCGACTCCTGGACGAGGCGGATGTTGTCCTCGAGGGTCGGCAGTGCGGCGTGCACCACCGTCTGCAGCTCGTCCCCGGCCTCGTCGATGGCGATTTCGGTGACCTGGAGCAGCTCGTCGAAGGTGGTGCCGCACTCAGACACGATGAGTGCGCTGGACATGCCCATCTTCTTCTCGAGATCGATGTCGTGCCGGACGGCACGCTCATTGATCTTGGTGAGGTCGCTGGTGAAGGTCGGCAGCAGGCATCCGCAGATGCCCTTCATGTTCTGCTTCGCCCAGTCACGGGCCTCGAGACGCGAGTAACTCATGGGTGGATGCTCCTTCGACTGGATTGAGCGCGGATCCGACCAGCCGCGCGTGCGATATCCAGATAGTGGATACAGTGACCACTAAGTGGATGTGCGGAGGTTAGCAACAGGCTCCAGGCCGGTCAACGGGCCATCCGAGATCACCGCCAGACCCGGACGCACCCGAGCCCCCTCTCACCGCATCCGGGACACGCACGGCGGCAGCGCACAGCGAAAACCAGATCTTTTCGTGCAATTCGCCAGGCGTTGACACCCCATACGCACGGCTGTACCTTCGCGGCACCCACTAAGTGGATGCCTTATCCACTATCTGGATACCACTCTCTGAATGCCGCCCGCACTGTGCTGGACGACAGGAGTCTGCAGATGATCAAGGCAGAAATGACCGACACACGAGTGAGCCGGAAATCGTACTGGGGCGACGACGCGTTCCAGTGGGAGATGGAGCGAATCTTCCGGCGATGTTGGCTCTTCGTCGCGCACGAGAGCGAGATCGCCAGTCCCGGTGACTACGTCACACGGAACCTCGGAGGCGAGGACGTCATCGTGACCCGCGACGAGAGCGGGGAGATCCGGGCGTTCCTCAACTCGTGCACCCACCGGGGCACGCAGTTGTGCCGCGCCGATCTCGGCAACTCGTCACACTTCCGGTGCAGTTACCACGGCTGGACGTTCTCCAACTCCGGCGATCTCAAGGGCGTCCCGGAGCGCAAGCAGGTCTTCGACGCCTCCTTCGACAAGTCGGCGTTCGGCCTCGTCCGCGTCCCCCATGTGGAGAGCTTCCACGGGCTCGTCTTCGCGAGCTGGAACCCCGACGCACCACCCCTCATCGAGGAACTCGGACCCGCCGCCTGGTACCTCAAGGGGATTCTCGACAAGGCCGGCGACCTGGTGGCGGTCGGCCCGCCGGCCAGGGCCCGCGTACGTACCAACTGGAAGCTCGGCTCGGAGAACTTCGCCGGCGACGGATACCACCTGGCCACCACACACAAGAGCCCCATCGACCTGGGCACCTACCTCAACACCGACGCCTTGCCTCAGCTCGCAGGAGTGTCGATGGCTGACATGCGGGGGCGGTGCATCGTCGCCGGCAACGGCCACACCTTCCGGGTCCAGCACTACGACCTGCCGGGTGACCAGCCGATGTTCTTCGGCTACCCGCACGAGAAGTGGCAAGAGATGGCACAGGGTCTCGACGCCGACCAGATCGACCTCATGTCACGGCTGTCGGTATTCCACGGGAACATCTTCCCGAACCTGTCGTTCATCGACGCCCCGGCGCTCTCCTCCGGCGACGACACACCGGCGGTGTCGTACGTGCAGTTCCGCCTGTGGCGGCCGATCGACAGCATGCACAGCGAACTGATGCTCTTCACACTCGTGCCGAAGTGGTACGACGACGAGCAGCGCGCGCATTCTCAGCGGGCCAACCTGCGCATGGTCGGCCTGGCCGGCATCTTCGACACCGACGATCTGCAGAACTGGACCAGTGTCGCCGACATGAGCCGTGGCCCGGTCTCCCGGACGACGGACTTCGTCTACGAGGGCGGCCTCGACGCGGCGGTGGACACCGAGAAGTCCTGGCCCGGCGAGGTCTACGACATCGACCACTCGGAGACCAACCAGCGTGAGCTGTACCGCCGTTGGGCGGAGCTCATGAACGACGACTCGTTCGTCTCCACGGGAACGGGACGGAGGACGGCCCGATGAGTGCCAAGACGGAACACCTCACACAGAGCTGGGCAGCGGACGGCGTGACATCCGGTTCGCTGCGCCTCTTCTACGACATCGAGGCACGGCTGCTGGACAGGTACGACTACCCGAACTGGCTTCCTCTCCTGGAGGACGAGTTCACCTACCACGTTCCCGTCACCGTCACGCGTGACGATCCGGCGCTGTCACCCACGGTCCCCGGGGCGTATCTGGTCGACGAGTCGAAGGACTCACTGGCCTCGCTCTGGGCGCGGCGCTTCGAGCCCGACCACATCGACTTCGCGTGGGGCGAGGTACCGCTGCACCGCATCCGCCGCTTCGTCACCAACGTCGTGGCCGAGCCTGGCGAGAGCGAGGGCGAATACGTCGTCGACAGCAACGTACTCATCAGCGCCGTGCACCAGTCGCACCCCGCAGTGATCGCGCCGGCCGGACGCCGCGACGTCGTGCGACGTCGTCCGGACGGCTGGGGCCTGGTGAGCCGCACCGTGACCTTCGACGAGAGCGTCGTGCGTCTGCCCCATCTGCGGATGGTGGTCTGAGTGTCCGGCGATGCCCCGCACGCGGGTGCGGGCCCCCCGGCCGAAGGGGACGTCGTCGAGGCGGAGTTCACGGTGATCAACGAGTTCACCGCCGTGCGGATCAGCAAGATCAGGACCCGGAACGGACACCGGGTCGAGATCCGGTCCCTTCGGCTGGGCCATCACGTGCACCTGGATCCCCTCGCCCTCGAAAGCATCAGCTGGCAGTCACCGGACACGTTCTCCCGGTTCCTGGACCAGCCCTTCGGGCCCGAAGCCAGCTCCCAGCCCCTGTGACCCGACCGCGGCTCACGCGGTCGAGAAATGAGATGTCGACCATGCTTCTCCTGACGGACGACCAAGTCCGCGCTTCCCTCCGAATGGATCACCTCGTCGATGCGCTGCGCGACGGGTACCGGGTCGAGGCAGAAGGCGGCACCCAGCTCCCCGATCGCATCAACCTGGATGCGCAGCCGGGCTTCTTCCGCCTCATGCCCGGAGTCGTCGGCGGCGCCGGCGTGATGGGCTTCAAGGTGTTCAACCAGGTCGCCAGCGGCGGTGTTCAATACCTGATCGGTCTGTACGACGAGGCATCGGGCGAGCTTCTCGCCCAGCTCGACGGCGCCTACCTCACCGCCGCACGCACGGGCGCCGCGACCGGAGTCGCCGCCGGGCTGCTGAGTCCCACCGCCCCAGTCGAGGTCGGGCTGATCGGTTCAGGACTCGAAGCCGAGACAAACCTCGAGGGAGTCTGCGCCGCCCTCGACGTCACCAGGGTCTCGGTGTTCAGCCCCAACGCCGAGCGGCGCAAGAATTTCGCTGATCGCATGGCCGAGCGGCTCGGGATCGCCGTCGACCCGGTGGACGCGGCCGAGGAGGCCGCCACAGCACCCGTGGTTGTCGTCGCCACGAACACGGGGATCGGAACCGGGCGCGTGGCCTTGCGCGGAGAGTGGCTCAGCGCCGGCGCGACCGTTCTGTCGATCGGTTCCACGATGCCCGCACTGCGCGAGCTCGACGTCGACGTGATCGCCCGCGCCTCCCTCGTCGTCAGCGATGCGCCGGCCCAGGCGCGCGGAGAGTCCGGCGACCTGATCGCCGCACACGAGGCCGGTGTGCTGGACGACAAGCTGAGGTCGCTGGCGCAGCTCACCGTGGACGAATCGCCCCGGCAAAACCCCACGGACATCGCGGTGTACAAGTCGGTCGGAACCGCGCTGCAGGATCTCATCGCCGCCCGCGCGGTGTTCGAGAGCGCGCGGGCGGCCGGAATCGGCCACGCGGTCGACCTGCTCCGCGTCAAGAAGCCGGCCGGATCATGAGCGCCCCCGTCCCCGTCGCGGCCCGGCCCGCCGCGCTGGTCACCGGCGCCGCCAGTGGCATCGGAGCCGCGACCGCCCGGGCTCTCGGCCGGTCCGGCTACGCGGTGGCGGCATGGGACCTGTCCGGCCTCGGAGTGAAGGAAACGGTCGAGGAGATACGGGCGTCGGGCGCCCGGGCTGCGGCGTACGCCGTCGACGTGACCGACGACGCGGCCGTTTCCGAGGCGGTCCGGGCGACGGTGGACGAGCTGGGTCCACTCGACGTCGTGGTACACGCTGCGGGCATCTTCGATCAGAACCAGCCGTTCGCCGAGCTCACCGACTCCGTCTGGGGAGCCGTGCTCCGGGTGAACGTCCAGGGCACCGCCAACGTTCTGCGCGCCGTGCTCCCCGCCATGGTCGATCGGCGACGGGGCAGCGTCATCACGGTGGCCTCGTCGGCAGGAATCGTCCCTCGCGGCGGCGGCGCCGCGTACATCGCGTCCAAGCATGCGGTGGTCGGTCTGACCCTGAAAGTGGCCGCCGAGGTGGCACCGCAGGGTGTCCGCGTCAACGCGGTCGCCCCCGGCTGGATCCCGACCCGCCTCTTCGAGACCAGCGCCGCCGCGTTGCGCGCCGACGCGCGGTCCGGAGACGTCCCGGACGAGCCGACGCCCGTCGGCGGGTCGGTTCCGATGCAACGGCCAGGCACGGTCGACGAGGTCGCGGACGGGATCGTCTTCCTCGCCGACGACCGCTCCCGCTACATCACCGGAGCCGTCCTGCCCATCGACGGCGGCTATCTCGTCGGCTGACCCGGCCGGCCTTCCCGCCGCAGCCGCCCTGCGCCCCTTCGTAACCGAAAATCCAGAGGTAAAGCCATGAAAGTGATCGCCCATCTCGACAAGTGCCGCGGCTACGGCAGCTGCATGCTCGAGGCCCCCGCCGTGTTCGACCTGGACGAGGACGAGAACCGGGTGGTCGTGCTCGATGACGAGCCGGGGGACGAGCTGCGCGCCAAGACCGAGCGTGCGGTCCGCTCCTGCCCGGCCCGTGCCCTTGAGGTGGTGGACCGATGACGTCTCCTGAGCATGTGGTAGTGGTCGGCGCCTCGCTCGGCGGGATGTCGCTCGTCCAGGAGCTTCGGCGGCTCGGCCACGACGGCCGAGTGACGGTACTCGGGGCGGAGAAGGTCCGGGCCCACTACGACCGCACCCAACTGTCCAAGGACCTGCTCACCGGCAGCGCCGAAACCGAGTCGCTCTACCTGATGAGCGAGGAGGAGCTGGCCCGTCTCTCGATCGACCTGCGTGCCGGCCGTCGGGCCACCGGGCTGAGCATCAACGGCACGGTGAAGACCGTGACCGTCGACGACGGTTCAACGGTCGACGCCGACGTCGTCGTGATCGCGTCGGGTTCCTCCGCCCGCCGGCCTCCCTTCCCTGCCGACTTCGCCGGTGTGCACGTGTTGCGCACCATGGAGGACGGCGTCGCGCTACGCACCCAACTGGTGCAGGCGACGAAGGTCGTGGTCCTGGGCGCGGGCTTCATCGGGTGTGAAGTCGCCGCCAGCGCTCGCGCCCTGGGCCGCGACGTGACACTCGTCGATCTGCAGCCGTCACCGATGCACGCGGTCCTGGGCCCCGTCCTGGGAGACCACTTCGCACGACTGCACCGGGCCCACGGCACCGCGCTCGAACTCGGAACCGGTGTCGAGGGCCTCATCGTCACGGAACGCGTCACCGGTGTGCGGCTCGCCGACGGCCGCGTTCTGGACGCGGACCTGGTCGTCATCGGATTCGGAGGTGTCCCCGAGACCGACTGGCTGCGTGGCTCGGGGGTAGACGTGCACAACGGCGTGGTCTGCGACGACGCGGGCCGTACGTCCGTCACCGGCGTCCTCGCTCTCGGCGACGCCGCCAGCTGGCACTCACCCCGCCATGGACAAGCCGTGCGGTCGGAGCACTGGAACCACGTACCGCTGCAAGCCGCGGTCGTGGCGGAGAACATCGTCGCCGGGACTCTGACGGTCGACGACGAGGCCGCCTCACAACTCAACGCGCTGCCCTCCTTCTGGACCGACCAGTTCGGCACTCGTATGCAGCTGGTGGGGTCGCCGGCCGCGGACGACCACGTCCACATCGTCGCCGGAACCCCGGGTGAGTCCGGGCTGGTCGCGATCTACACCCGCGACGGACGCGCCACGGCGGCACTGGCCGTCGACGCGCCCCGCGCGCTGATGCGCCACTACGCACTTGTCGCCGACGGTGCCCTCTGGCCCTCCGAGGACACCGACCACTGATCGCCCCCTGCTGACGGGTCGCCTCCCAGCCGGGCGGATCGGGGCCACTGCCCCTCCGCCCGGTACGGTCCCGTGCGCCGCGTGCCCGACGGGCCCTCGCTCGGTCACGGGCATTCACTCCTAGAGAAGGAAGACGCGTGTCCTCTCACGCACACAGAGATCCCTACGCCGCTCGTTGGCAGATGCTCGTTCTCCTCGTGGCCGGATACATCGGCCTGACGCTCAACTGGTTCAACATCGCTTCGGCCTTCGCGCCGATCAGCACGGACCTGGGCGCCTCATTCTCCCAGCTCGCCTTCCTCATCGCCCTGTTCCTCATCGGATACGGCGTCGTCCACATGCCCGCCGGCATCCTTGCGACGCGGTTCGGCATGAAGCGCACCCTCGTCCTCGGCGGTCTGATGCAGGGCGTCGGGGGAGCGCTGTCGGGGCTCGCCGTCGGGTACGGCGATCTGGCCGTGTACCGCGTGGTGACGGGCATCGGCGCGTCGATCTTCCTGTCGGTCTCGGTGGCAGCGGTGAGCGTGTGGTTCCGGAACCATGAGATCAACCTGGCGCAGGGAATCACGGGCGGTGCGGCGTTCAGCACCGGTGTCGCGCTGGGCCTGTACGCCTGCGCGGTCCTCACCGAGGCCGTCGGTTGGCGCACGATGCTCGTGGTCTGCGGAGCGTTCAGCGTCGCACTGGCCGTGGCCAACGCGTTCTGGTTCCGCACACCCGCCGGCGTGGCCAAACTGTCCGGCGGGGAGATCACCCGAGCCGGCCTGGCCAAGGCAATGGGCGACCGGCAGTTGTGGATCTACGGCTGCGCCATGGTGGGCGTCTACGGCGCCTACTTCACGGCCTCACAGCTGATCGGTGAGTACGCGGTGAGCGAGCTCGGGTTCACGACCGGCCAAGGAGGCATGCTCGGGGCCGTACTCGCCTTCGCCGGCATCCCGGGCAGCCTGGTCGGGGGACGGGTCGCGGACCGGGTGAACAACTACCGGCTCGTGATCGTCCTTCCATTCCTCACCATGGGAGCGGCTCTGCTCCTGGTTCCCCTGGTTCCCGCGCCCCTGCTGTGGGTCGTCTCAGCCGTCGTGGGCTTCCTGTTCCTCTTCAGCTTCCCGGCCTGGCTCTGCATCCCGGTGGTGGTGTCCCGCATCGACCCCGAGCACGTCGGCACCGCCATCGGTCTCATGCTGTCTCTCGCGGCGGTCGGCGGCTTCCTCGTCCCCGTGGCCTTCGGCAGGGTCGTCCCCGTGGCCGGCTTCGACGCCGGCTGGGTCGTGCTCGGAGCGGTGTCGGTGCTGACTGCCCTGATCGGCCTTGTCGGAAGGCGCGGCGTTCCGGCTCCAGTGCCATCGACCGTCACATCCGCACCCCCGCAGATCGGCTGACTCCGCACATGTCCCCGTTAGGCCGTCCACCACGGACTCCCCACCGCGTGTGGCCCTCGCCGGAAATGATGCCGGCAAGGGCCACACGCGTATGTGCCCGTACGACTGCGCGCGTAGGTCGACTAGCGAGGGGCGATCTGCCCGCGCCACCCGAGCATCTGGGACAAGGAGGCCGCCAGGCCCAGCACGGCGTCCCGGGCTTCCTTGGGGTCGTGGTCGTCGTCGCGCGCGTTGACAATGGAGGCGGACGCCATTACTGCGCCCTCGGCGTTGCGCACAGGAGCGGCGGTCGCCGTCGTGGCCCTGGTGATGTCGCGGTCGGTGGTCGCCAGACCGGATTCCCTTGTGCGCTCAAGGATGGCTCGCATCGAAGCAGGGTCATCGATCGCGCCCTCTTCCTCAGCCGTCGAGAAGTGGTCGATGTACGCGTCGATGAACTCGTCCGGGGCGAAGGCGAGGAGTACCAGTCCCCGGGCGCCGACGTGCAGGGGGTACGGGCGGTACGTGTTGGCGTACGAGAGGCTGGGGATCGGGTCGCGCGGTTCGACACTCGCGATCACCACGGACGCGTACGCGTCGCGTTCGGCCAGCTGAACGAACCCTCCGGTCCGGTCGGCCGCTGTCCGCATGAGTGGTTCGCCCGTGTGGAAGAGGGGGTGCTCACTCAGATAGGCCGATCCGATGGCGAACAACCGGCGTCCGACGTAGTGCAGGCCCGTGGCCTCGTCCCGACGTACGAATCCATGATCCCGGAGGTAGGACAGGGTGCGGTGGGCCGTCGCCCATTTCGTGGAGGTGCGTTCGGCGAGTTCGGTGGCTCGCATCGGCTTCTCGGCGAGATATTCGAGCATCTGCATAGCGCGATGCATGCTGAGCATCGAATTCGACGTCGATGCGCGAGCCGTATCCCCACTTTCGAACATCTGCCGAATCTAGCACGGTCCTTACCACGATCGATCACCAGACTTGGACCTGGCGACAGGCCCCTCGCGTTGCAAAAACGTACAGTTGCCCCATGAGCGAGCGGCTGGCCTGGCTCGCCACCGTGGACGTTGACGTCACGGAGAGTGAGGCCTTTCGGCTGGCCCTCCAGCACGCGGTGGCCGAGCTGGGCGGGCTGGGCGGAACCATGCATCTGCGTGGCCACATGACCGCGCTGCGGTTGGTGTCCTCGACCGGGCTGCCCCCGGCCGTCACCCGGCGTTGGGAGATCGTCGACCCTGAGGGCACCGAGGCGCCGGCGCGCGCCGTACGCCAGAGCACCGGCGTGTGGGTGCCCGGCGAGGGAGCCGAGCTGTGGCCCGGGACGGGCCTGGCCGCAACCCCCGTGTTCAGCGGCGAGCACGCGGTGGGCGCGCTCACCGTGCTGACGGGCGACGAAGGGGAACCGACCCCCGGCCAGTGGGATGTCTTGCGAGCCGTTGCAGGCTGGGCCCAGGAGCGAATGAGCCAGGGGCAGCCGCCTGCCCGGCCGCCTGGGACGGAGTTCACCGGAAGCCAGTTGAGGGAGGCTCTGCAAGAGGTCCGGGTCGGCTCGTGGGAATGGAACCTTACGACCCGGGAGCTGGCCTTGGACGAAGCGAGCATGGCCCTCTTCGGAATCGAGGCGACCGACCCCGCACCACCGGTCGAGAGCTGGCTGAAGATCGTCCATCCCGATGACCTGCCGTGGACGCTTTCCGTGCTCGAGAAGGCGATCCGCGACCGGAGCGTCTACGAGGTGGAGTACCGGGCCCGCCGCCCGGACGGCGCCTACAGCTGGACGAAGTCGCGCGCCAAGGTGGTCCTCGATGATCAGGGGGAACCGGTACGCATGGTCGGCATGGCGTGGGACAGCACGGAATCCCGCTCGGCCAGGGACGCGCTCAGCCGCGCCCTGCGCCACATGAGCGACGGATTCCTGGCGGTGGACGACGACTGGCGCATCGTGTTCGTCAACGTGCAGGCGGAGCGCACCCTCGGTACCTCCGAGGAGCTGATCGGCCACGTCTTGTGGGAACTCCGCACCCTGCGGCAGGTGGCGGACCTGGAGGCCTGCTGCCGGGATGCCGCCGCCACGTCCACTGCGGCTGGCTTCGACATGGAGCTTGCCGGCACCGGGCGCTGGTACCACCTGCGGCTCATCCCGGGGCCCGGCGGCACCACCTGCTATTTCACAGACGTCACCGAGCAGCGGCGGCGCGACGCCCAACAGCAGGCAGCGGAGAGGGCCGCGGCCGAACGCGCCGCGCGCATCGCCGAGCTGACAACGGCGCTCGCCACGGCGACGACCTCGCGCGACGTGGTGGACGCCGTGGCGTCCCGAGTGCTGCCGCCGTTCGGCGCAGCGGGACTCATCGTGCAGGCCGTCGAGGGCAGCAGGGTGTACAACGTCGGGGCCGTCGGCTACACGCAGGGATTCCTGGACCGGATTGACGGTCGGCCGCTCGCCGCCACGAGTCCGATCGCGGACGACCTGCTGACAGGTACTCCCGTGTTCGTCTCCTCGCCGGAAGAGCTGGCCGCCCGATACCCGGAGCTCGCCGAGGGGGCAGGCGAGGCGGGCGCGCAGTCCTGGGCCTTCTTGCCGCTGGCCGCGTCCGGGCGACCCTTCGGCGTCTGCGTGATCAGTTTCGACCGCCCACGTCGGCTGACCGGCGAGGAACGGACCCTGCTCACCGCGATCAGCGGCCTCGTCGCGCAGGCACTTGAGCGGGCCCGGCTGTACGACGCCGAACACGCCCGGGCTCAAGAGCTCCAGCGCGGCCTGCTCCCCCGTGAGCTGCCCGACCTGCCCGCCTGTACGGCCGCCGCCCGGTACCTTCCCGCGGGGCGCGGCAGCGAGGTCGGCGGTGACTGGTACGACGTGATCCCGCTGTCTTCCGGGCGCGTGGCGCTCGTCATCGGCGACGTGGTCGGTCATGGACTGTCCGAGGCGGCCACGATGGGGCGGCTGCGTACCGCCGTCCGGACACTCGCCGATCTCGAACTCCCCCCCGACGAGGTCATGGTCCACCTCAACGAGATCGTCGGCGGCCTCGGCGACGACTCGTACGCCACCTGCCTGTACGCGCTCTACGACCCCACGACTCGGCTCTGCTCCTTCACGAGCGCCGGACATCCGCCGCCAGCCGTGGTCCACCCCGACGGAACCCTTCGCTTCCTCGAGGGTGACCCGAATCCACCTCTCGGCGCGGCGGAGCCCCCCTTCGAGACGGTGGAGCTCGTGCTGCCCGAGGAGACTCTCCTCGTGCTCTGCACCGACGGCTTGATCGAATCCCGGCGGCGCGACATCGACGAGGGGATGGCCGATCTCGCCCGATTGCTGAAAAGCGCCGACGTGAAAGACCTCGACCAGCTCTGTGACACCCTCGCGACCGGGCTGCTCACCACGGAACAAGACTCCTCCGATGACGACGCCGCACTGCTCGTGGCCCGCGTCCATGCGCTGGCCGCCGCCCGGATGGCCTCGTGGTCGCTGTCGGACGACCTGCAGGCGGCCGGCGAGGCCCGCAAGCACGTCCGGGAGCAGCTCGCTGCCTGGGAGTTGGACGACCTGGTGACAACGACGGAACTCTTGGCGAGCGAGCTGGTCGGAAACGTTCTCCGGTACGCGAAGGGCCCAGCACGGCTGCGGTTGCTGCACAGCGCGAGCCTCGTGTGCGAGGTCTACGACGGCAGCCTGACCATGCCCCACGTCCGACGTGCTTCGGAGACGGACGAAGGCGGTCGTGGCCTGCAGCTCGTCGCCGCGCTGTCACAGCGGTGGGGGACTCGTTACACGGGGACCGGGAAGTGCATCTGGACCGAACAGGCGCTGCCCGGCGCGGACGGCCGACCCGTTGACATTGCCGACCCACTGCTGGGTGCTTGGGAATTCGACGGGGACCTGGACTCGATCCCGTTCACAGATGACGACTGACACTGAACCTGCCCCCCTCGCCCCTTTAGCCCTCACCGTCGCCCCTTCGCCAGGAATGCCGAACAGGATCAGCACAGACGCCTATCCCGTGCGGCGGCCGGAGAGGCGTTCCGCTCATTCCCGGACCAGAGGAAAGATCATGGGTGACGCGATCGGCGGAATGCTGCCCTCAGCCCGCTGCCCCCTCATCACGATCAGCCTCATGCTGACCACTCAGAACCCCATGCCACGGGCGAGCTGTCGGGCCACGTATCGAGGCTTCCGAGCGGTAGCGGGCAACCATGCACAGGCACTGCGCAGAGGGCGGAAGGCCAGGAAGCGGAGACAAGGCTGCGACGCATGCTGACCTTTTGCTGACCTGAGGGGCCTCCAGCATGCCCCTGGCCTGCGCAGACGTCCAAATGCTAGATCTTGGACTTGAACATGGTACGAAGCATGGAGAAGCTCCCGTTTCGTCTGCTCCCTGCCTGCTTTCTGCAGGTCAAGGGCGGTCTCCGCACCTACAACGATCCGCATGTCCGGTCAGCTTTCCCCGGGCCTTCTCCGGCCCGGGGAAAGCTGCGATGCCCTGGCAGCCTTCGATCTGCGATCGAGACTTGAGTTCTTGTCAGACGGGAGGCTCTGCGTGTTCTCGTAGCGGTGCGGTCTGCTGTGCGCGACCATACGGACGCCGAGCACGGTGCGCAGTGCTCGGCACCAGCAATGCCAACAGGAAGGACGGACGTGCCCGGCAGCGAGAGCGAGAACCCAGTAATCCCCTCCCCTACCCCCACGCCGACTCGGCCCAAGGGAAACCAGGACTGGTGGCCGAATCAGCTGGACCTTCAGGTTCTCCACCAGCACTCGCCCCAGTCCAATCCGATGGGCGAGGACTTCAACTACGCGGAAGAGTTCGCGACCCTCGACCTCGACGCGCTGAAGCGGGACGTCTTCGAGGTGATGACGGCCTCCCAGGACTGGTGGCCTGCCGACTACGGCCACTACGGGCCCCTCTTCATCCGGATGAGTTGGCATGCCGCGGGAACGTACCGCCTCGCCGACGGCCGGGGCGGTGGCGGCAGCGGCGCTCAGCGCTTCGCGCCCCTCAACAGCTGGCCGGACAACGCGAGCCTCGACAAGGCACGCCGCTTGCTCTGGCCGGTCAAGCAGAAGTACGGACGGAAAATCTCCTGGGCCGACCTTCTGGTCTTCGCCGGCAACTGTGCCATGGAATCGATGGGGTTCAGGACGTTCGGGTTCGGCTTCGGGCGAGAGGACATCTGGGAACCCGAGCAGATCTTCTGGGGGCCCGAGGACACATGGCTCGGAGATGAGCGCTACAGCGGCGACAGGGAACTCGCCGGTCCGTTCGGCGCCGTGCAGATGGGACTGATCTACGTCAATCCGGAGGGGCCCAACAGCAACCCGGATCCGATGGCTGCTGCCCGGGACATTCGCGAGACGTTCGGGCGTATGGCGATGAACGACGAGGAGACGGTTGCGCTCATCGTCGGCGGCCACACGTTCGGCAAGTGTCATGGTGCGGTCGATGCCGAGCACATCGGCCCGGAGCCCGAAGGCTGCCCCATCGAGCAGCAAGGCATCGGCTGGAGGAACACGTACGGCAGCGGCACCGGCGCGGACGCGCTCACCAGCGGGCTCGAGGGCGCATGGACCTCCGAGCCGACGAGGTGGGACAACGGGTACCTGGACAACCTGTTCCGGTACGACTGGGAGCTGACGACGAGCCCCGCCGGTGCGAAGCAGTGGACTCCCACGGATCCCTCGGCCCAGGGCACTGTGCCCGATGCCCATGATCCGTCGAAGAGGCACGCGCCCATGATGCTGACGACGGACCTCTCGCTGAAGCTGGATCCGGTCTACGGGCCGATCGCGAAGAGCTTCCACGAGAACCCGGACAAGCTCGCGGTGGCGTTCGCCAAGGCGTGGTACAAGCTGTTGCACCGCGACATGGGACCCGTCTCCCGTTACCTCGGCCCGTGGGTTCCCGAGCCACAGCTGTGGCAGGACCCCGTCCCCGAGGTCGAGCACGCACTCGTCACGGATGAGGACATCGCTGCCCTCAAGGGCAGGATCCTCGCCTCGGGACTGTCCATCTCCCAGCTGGTCACCACCGCTTGGGCATCTGCGGCGTGCTTCCGCGGCACCGACAAGCGCGGCGGGGCCAATGGGGCACGTATCCGGCTCGCGCCACAGAGGGACTGGGAGGCCAATGACCTGCCCGAGGTGGCCGAGGTGGTGCAGACCCTCGAGCAGATCCAGCAGGACTTCAACCGCTCGGCCGGGGGAACGAAGGTCTCGCTCGCCGACCTGATCGTCCTGGGCGGGTGCGCGGCCGTCGAGCAAGCCGCGACGAACGCCGGGCACGACATCACGGTCCCGTTCGCACCGGGGCGCACGGACGCCTCGCAGGAGCAGACCGACGTGGAGTCGTTCTCCGTGCTCGAACCCAGGGCGGATGGGTTCCGCAGTTACGTGCGGGCGGGAGAGAAGCTGTCGCCGGAGACGCTCCTGCTGGACCACGCCAGCCTGTTGACACTGACCGCTCCCGAGATGACGGTTCTGGTCGGCGGCATGCGGGCCCTGAACACCAACTTCCAGCGGTCTCCGTACGGCATCTTCACTCACCGGCCGGAGACATTGACCAACGACTTCTTCGTCAACCTGCTCGACATGGGCACGGAGTGGAAGGCGTCGGCGTCGGACGAGAACGTATTCGAAGGCCGGGATCGCGCCACGGGCGAGGTGAGGTGGACCGCCACCGCCGTCGACCTCGTCTTCGGTTCGCACTCCCAGCTCCGAGCCGTCTCGGAGGTCTACGCGTCCGAGGACGCGGGAGAGAAGTTCGTGCGTGACTTCGTGGCCGCGTGGAACAAGGTGATGAACCTCGACCGGTTCGACCTGCCCTGAGCCCGATGTCCCGGTCGGCCGCCGATCGGCCGACCGGGACGCCCTCGGGATCCGGTCAGGACAGGCGGCCGTTGACCTCGGCCGGACAGCGAGACATGGAAATCGGTCCTCGGGCAAGACGGTGACCAACTGGTCGCCGCCACAGGGCAGTCGGCCCGCCGAACCGAGGAGACACCATGCCGCTCACCTTCCGCAAGAGTTTCCGGATCCTGCCGGGCGTGACGCTGAACATCAATCGCAAGTCCTGGTCGATCACGACGGGTGGCAAGAACGGCCCGCGCCACACCCGCAGCAGCACCGGCCGTCGGACCATGTCCATGAACCTGCCGGGCCCGTTCGGGTGGCGCCGCACCACGCGGGCCTCCGGCCGGCGCTGAGGACCCGCGCCGGCTCGCCGGTGCCGCCGTCGGCGCCCGGCCTCAGTGAACGGGCTCGGCCGTCTCCGTCGCCGTCTCCGTCCCCGGCCGCTCGAACTGGGTGCGGTACAGCTCCTCGTAGCGGCCACCGGCGGCCAGCAGGGCGGTGTGGGTGCCGCGTTCGACGACCCGGCCGTCCTCGATCACCAGGATGAGGTCGGCGGCCCGCACGGTCGACAGCCGGTGGGCGATCACCACGGCGGTACGGCCGTCCAGCGCCTCGGCCAGCGCCTCCTGGACCGCGGCCTCCGAGGTGGAGTCCAGATGGGCCGTCGCCTCGTCGAGGATGACGACCCGCTGGCGGGCCAGCAGCAGCCGGGCGATGGTCAGCCGCTGGCGTTCGCCGCCGGAGAGCCGGTAGCCGCGTTCGCCGACGACGGTGTCCAGGCCGTCGGGCAGCGACGCGACCAGGCCGTCGAGGCGCGAGCGGCGCAGCGCGTCCCAGAGGTCGTCCTCGGCGGCGTCGGGCCGGGCCAGCAGCAGGTTGGCGCGCACCGAGTCGTGGAAGAGGTGGCCGTCCTGGGTGACCATGCCGAGCGTTTGGCGGATCGATTCGGCGCTCAGGTCGCGTACGTCGATGCCGTTCAGCCGTACGGAGCCGGACTCGGTGTCGTACAGCCGCGGCAGGAGCTGGGCGATCGTCGACTTGCCCGCCCCCGAGGAGCCGACGAGGGCCACCATCTGGCCGGGTTCGGCGCGGAAGGAGATGTCGTGCAGCACCTCCGTGCCGCCGCGGGTGTCGAGGGTCGCGACCTCTTCGAGGGAGGCGAGCGAGACCTTGTCGGCGGACGGGTAGCCGAAGCGCACGGCGTCGAACTCCACGGACACCGGCCCCTGCGGTACCCGCCGGGCGTCCGGCTTCTCGGCGATCAGCGGCTTCAGATCAAGGATCTCGAAGACCCGCTCGAAGCTCACCAGGGCGCTCATCACCTCGACGCGGGCGCCTGCCAGCGCGGTAAGCGGGGCGTAGAGCCGGGTGAGCAGCAGGGCGAGGGCGACGACGGCTCCCGGCTCCAGCGTGCCGCGCAGCGCGTAGAAGCCGCCGAGTCCGTAGACCAGCGCGAGCGCCAGGGCCGAGACCAGGGTGAGCGCGGTGATGAAGGCGGACTGCGCCATGGCGGTACGGACGCCGATGTCACGCACCCGGCGGGCGCGGGCGGCGAATTCGGCCGACTCGTCGGCGGGCCGTCCGAAGAGCTTGACGAGGGTCGCGCCGGGGGCGGAGAACCGTTCCGTCATCTGGGTGCCCATGGCGGCGTTGTGGTTGGCGGCCTCCCGCTGGAGCCTGGCCATCCGGGAGCCCATCCGCCGGGCGGGGATCACGAACACCGGCAGCAGGACGAGGGCGAGCAGGGTGATCTGCCAGGAGATGCTGAGCATGACGGCGAGGGTCAGCAGCAGGGTGACGAGGTTGGAGACGACGCCGGACAGCGTGTTGCTGAACGCCCGCTGGGCGCCGATAACGTCGTTGTTCAGCCGGCTGACGAGCGCACCGGTGCGGGTACGGGTGAAGAAGGCGACCGGCATCCGCTGGACGTGATCGAAGACGGCGGTCCGCAGGTCGAGGATCAGTCCCTCACCGAGGTTGGCCGAGAGCCAGCGGGTGAGCAGGCCGAGGCCGGCCTCGGCGAGGGCGATCACGGCGATGAGGCCGGCGAGCCGGATGACCACTCCGGCCGCCTGGCCCTTGACGATCGCGTCGACGACCTGACCGGCGAGGACCGGGGTGGCCACCGCGAGCAGCGCCGTGATGACGCTGAGGAGCAGGAACTGGCCGATCTGCCGGCGGTGCGGCCGGGCGAAGGCGGCGATCCTGCGGAGCGTCGCGCGGGAGAAGGGCCGCCGGTCCTGCTGGGCGTTCATCGCGCTGTGCAGCGATGTCCACGCGGTGACTTCCATGTCCATGAGGTGCCTCCGAGATGTTGTGAGCGCACCGTGAACGCTAGGACCTCAACCAAGATTGAGGTCAAGTCCCCGGTGGACCGGACTCTCGACCGGACTCTCGTCTGCTACCGCCCCCGCTGCCATCATCTGGGGATGTTGCAGGAATCCGAGTCCGCAGACCCCGGCCCGCGCACCCCTGAGGCCATCATCCACCTCTTCGATCGATGGGTCCGCGAAACTCCCGATGCCCAGGCCGTGGTCACCGGGGACACGCACCTGAGCTACCGGGAACTCGATCTCCAGGCGAACCGGCTGGCACACCACCTCCGGGAAGCCGGGCTGCCGGCCGGCCGGACCGTGGCCGTGGAGACGGACCGGATGCCCGACGTCCTGGTCGCCGTCCTCGCCGTACTCAAGGCGGGCGGGGCGTACACGGTCGTCGACGCGCGGAGTGCGCCCCTGGCGGTACGTCAGCAGCTGGCGCAGGCAGACCCGTACGCGGTGATCACGGACGACGGCCGGCGGGCCCGGCCGGACCACGGCGACGGCCGTCGGACGATCTGCCTGGACTCCGAGGCGCAGGCGATCGCCGCCCGGCCGGCCGAACCGCTCGACGTACCGCCGGGCGCCACGGCCGTGGTCCTCTTCACCGCGGCCGAGAGCCCGCGCGCCGTGCCGGTCGGTCATGCGCGGCTGCTGGCGGCGTACGACGGATGGGCCGAGGTCTACCGGCTGACTCCGCAGGACCGGCACCTGGTCACCGCCCGGCCCGATGCCACCGTGTTCACCGGCGGCTGGATACGGGCGCTGGGCTCCGGGGGCGCGCTGGTGCTGCCCGAGCGGCGTTCCGGGGAGGCGCACCGGCTGATCTCCGCCGAGTCGGTCACCGTCGTGGACACCGACCCGGCCGGCGCGGTCCGGCTGCTGCGGCGTACGGCGGGACCCGACCCGGCCCTGTCGTCGCTGCGGCTGCTGACCGTCACCGGCGACCGGCTCCACCTCGACGAACTGGAGGAGCTGCGCGGCAGGCTCCGGCCGGGGGCCCGGCTGCTCAACGTCTACGGAGTCACGGAGGCCGCCGGCTGCGGCACCTGGTTCGAGCTCTCGCAACTGTCCGCGCCGGCCGAGCACCCGGGCCGGGTCTCACTGCTCGGCACGCCGTTCCCCGGATGCCGGGTGGAGACGGACGGCGACGGCAGCGGCAGCGGCGAGGGCGTCGGCGAGATACGGCTGACTCCGCCGGACGGCGGTGACGCCGTCCTCACCGGCGACTTCGGGCGGCTGCGCGAGGACGGGCTGCTGGAGTACCGGGGCCGGGCCCGGCACCGGGTCACGATCGGGCGCCGGTCCTTCGATCCGTACCGCGTCGAGTCCGTGCTGCGCGACCATCCCCGGATCGGCGCGTGTCTGGTCACCGCGGCGGACGGCCGGGCGCGTACGCCGCGGCTGGTCGCGTACGTGGTGCCGTCGGGCGCGGACGTACCGGACGCCGCCGGGATCCGGGCATATCTGACCGGCCAGGTGCCCGACGAGGAGATACCGCGGACCGTCGTACGGCTGCGGTCGCTGCCCCGCAACCGGGCCGGGCAGGAGGACCGGGGCGCGCTGCCGCAGCCCGCGGGGACGGCCGGCGGCGGGGTGGCCGGGGTCGGTAGGGCCTACAGGGCGCTGCTGAGCGACGACGTCGTCCGGGTCGGGCTGCCGGCCGGCTGCGGCATGATCATCGTGGCGTTCCTCGCGCTGATGTTCACGGACCCGATCTGGCCCGGGTCGACCGACCTGTCCGCCGTGCCCGGTCAGTGGTCGGGGTTCTTCCGGGTGCTGTACCTCGTGGAGTGCCTGGCCTTCGGGGCGGGCGTGATGTTCCTGTTCACCGGACATTCGCGGATGCGCGAAGCCGGCAGACCGCGGGGGCTGACGCGGGCCGCGCATCTGGCCCTCGTGTATCTGCTGGTCTCCTGGTGGCCGCAGGACAACTTCCACCGGCTGGCCGCGAAGGACGACTGGTCGCACCAGGCCGCTCTGGTCCACGTCTTCAACGTCCCGCTGATGATCGCCGCGGCGATCGTCGCCGTGTACGCGACACGGCAGCGTCCGGGCCCGGCGGACGGAGGCTGACCCGGATCCGCGAACGTCCGGGCGAGTCCCCGGTCCACGCCTGTCCCGACCCGGCGCGCACGGGCAACGCAACCTCGAAGCGGGGCAGTTCGCGGCCCGCCACCGATCCGGCGCCCTGCGATCTCCTCCGGCACGGATCCGCAGCTCGTCCCGGCAGGCCGCCATAAAGCGCTCGTCGTACCCCCAATTGCGCCTCGGACCGGGGCACGAGCTCGGCCAGCTGCTCCGCCTCCTCCGCCCGCGCCGCTCAGGCCCTCAGCATCGGCGCCCCTCCCACCCCTGTCGCCGTACTTCCGTGCGATAACTTTGCGTTCCCCACTGGCAACGATCACCTTCATGCGCCGCAGCGGCGGCGGGGAGACAGGCTTCTCATTGACATCCTCCACCCCCTAGAGAGCGTGGATTCCTTCCCTCGCGGTTCGGGCTTTCTGCTTCGCTGACCGCTGCCTTTCAGGAGTGCTCCGTTGAGGTCTTACACCGTCTCCACAGACTGTCACCGCCAGCCCGGCGGCCAGAATGTTGCGTGCCGCGTTCACGTCGCGGTCGTGCAGGGTGCCGCAGTCGCACCGCCATTCGCGCGTGTTCAGCGGCAGGGTTTCTCTGATGGTGCCGCACGCGGAGCACAGTTTCGAACTGGGGAACCACCGGTCGATGGTGATCAGCTCGCGTCCGTACCAGGCGGCTTTGTATTCCAGCATCATCCGCATGTCGGTCCACGCAGCATCAGAGACAGCGCGAGCCAGCTTGCCGTTCTTGACCATGTTGCGCACGGTCAGGTCCTCGATCACGATCGTTTGGTTTTCACGAACGAGTCGGGTAGTCAGCTTGTGCAGGAAGTCACGGCGGCGGTCAGCGATCCGGGCATGGACACGGGCGACCTTCCGGCGGGCCTTGGCCCGGTTCGCACCGGCGCCGGGGGCCTTGTGGGACAGTGTCCGCTGAGCCTTGACCAGGCGGGCGCGGTCGCGGCGTTCGTGTCGGGGGTTGGTGACCTTCTCCCCGGTGGAGAGCGTGACGAGGCTTGTGATTCCCGCGTCGATCCCGACCGCCGCGTCAACCGCCGGGAGCGGCTTGATGCTCGCGTCTTCACACAGCAACGACACGAACCAGCGCCCGGCGCTGTCCTGCGACACGGTGACCGTGGACGGCTCGGCGCCCTCAGGAAGGGGGCGGGACCAAACGATGTCCAGCGGCTCCGCCATCTTCGCCAGCGTCAGATGGCCGTTCCGGAACTTGAACGCGGAGCGGGTGTACTCCGCCGAACGGCGCGTCCTCTTCTTCAACTTGAAACGGGGGTACCTCGCCCGGCCCTCGAAGAAGTTCGAGAACGCTCCTTGCAGATGCCGCAGTGTCTGCTGCAACGGCACCGACGACACCTCGGACAGGAACGCCAGCTCCGGCGTCTTCTTCCACTCCGTCAGCATCGAGGAGGTCGCGTTGTAGTTCACCCGTTCGTGGCGCTGGAACCACGCCCGCGTACGGGCATCCAACGCCATGTTGTAGACCTTCCGCACACACCCGAACGTGCGCGACAGCTCGGCTGCCTGCGCATCGTTCGGGCGGAAGCGGTACTTGAACGCCCGCTTCATATGCTCGGTCTTCACGTCTCACAAACTATGGACTAGTTGGTGAGAAGTCAAACCGTCAGAGCACGTACGCAACAACGCTCAGGCTCCGCGCCCCCGGGGCCAAGGATGCGTTTCCTCACCCGGCTGAAGCTGGGGGTTTCCACGCAAGGAGATTTGGATGAGCGACATCGTCAACGGACTTGGCCGCGCCACCGCCTACGGTGCTCTCGGCGTGGTGCTGCTGATCCTCGGCATCGTGCTGGTGGATCTGCTGACGCCCGGAAAGCTGGGCCGGCAGATATGGGAGGAGCGCAACCGCAATGCCGCCGTGCTGCTCAGCTCGGCGCTGCTCGGCATCGGCGGCATCGTGTTCACGTCGATCTGGACGACGTACGAGGACTTCGCCAAGGGCCTGGTGTCCACGGCCGCGTTCGGCCTGCTGGGCCTGGTGATGATGGCGGTGGCGTTCCTGGTGGTGGACCTGGTGACGCCGGGCAAGCTGGGCGCCACGCTGGTCGAGCGGGAGCCGCACCCGGCGGTGTGGGTCACGGCGTCCTGCAACCTCGCGGTGTCCGCCATCGTCTCGGCGTCCATCGCCTGAGCCCGGAGCCCCGGCCCCGGGGTCAGCCCCGGTGTCACCCCAGCAGCGCGTACACGGTCGACGCGCGGGCGGCGGCCTCCTCCGCTCCCTCGGCCGTCATGGTGATGTCGGCGAACGCGAGCCGGCGGCCGAGTTTGGTGATGCGCGCGTCGACCAGTACATCCGCCCCGAGCACCGCGCGCTGGAAGCTCGTCGACTGCTGCACGGTGATCATCGGCCCGTAGCCGCCGCGGGCCGAGGCCACGGCGATCACCGTCGCCGTGTCCGCGGCCGCCATCAGCGCCTGTCCGGACAGGCCGCCGCCGTCGCGGGCCAGCCGGTCCGACCAGGGCAGCCGCAGCACGGCGTGCCGGTCGCCGGTCTCGACCACGGACAGCCCGAGGTCGAGCACCCACGGCGCGAAGTTGTCCGCCAGAATCTTGTCTGCCTCGATGAGGGTCAGCGTCACAGGGAGATTGTGGCGGTCCGGGCGGCCCCCTACAACTCCCCCTGCGTCAGAGGGCGGCGTCTCAGGCGGCGTCTCAGAGGGCGGCGGCGAGTTCCGTGCCCTGCTTGATGGCCCGCTTGGCGTCCAGCTCGGCGGCCACGTCCGCGCCGCCGATGAGGTGGACGGAGGCGCCGGCCGCCGTCAGCTCCTCGTACAGCGCGCGCCGCGGCTCCTGTCCGGTGCACAGGACGACCGTGTCGACCGGCAGCACCGAGGAGACGCCGTCGACGGTGAGGTGCAGTCCCGCGTCGTCGATCCGGTCGTAGGTCGCGCCGGCCACCATGGTGACGCCTCGGTGCTTGAGTTCGGTCCGGTGGATCCAGCCCGTCGTCTTGCCCAGTCCGGCGCCGACCTTGCTGGTCTTGCGCTGGAGAAGATGCACGGTCCGGGGCGGCTTGGGACGCTCGGGCGCGCGCAGGCCGCCCGGGCTGCGGTAGTCGGTGTCGACGCCCCACTGCCGGAAGTACGTGTCCGGGTCCAGGCTCGCCGCGTCGCCGCCGTCGGTGAGGTACTCGGCGACGTCGAAGCCGATGCCGCCCGCGCCGAGGATCGCGACCCGCTCCCCGACCGGCGCGCCGTCGCGCAGGACGTCGAGGTAGCTGACGACGCTGGGGTGGTCGACGCCCGGGATGTCGGGGGTGCGGGGGGTGACACCGGTGGCGATCACCACGTCGTCGTATCCGTCGGCCGTGAGGTCCGCCGCGGTGGCCCGGGTGTTGAGCCGTACGTCCACACCGTGCGCCGCGAGCTGCGTACGGAAGTAGCGCAGGGTCTCGTCGAACTCCTCCTTGCCCGGGACGCGCTTGGCGATGTTCAGCTGCCCGCCGATGTCGTCCGCGGCGTCGAACAGGGTGACCGTGTGGCCGCGTTCGGCGGCCGACACGGCGAAGGCGAGCCCGGCGGGTCCGGCGCCGACGACGCCGATGCGCTTGCGGTGCCGGGTCGGGGAGAGTACGAGCTCGGTCTCGTGGCAGGCGCGGGGGTTGACCAGGCAGGAGGTGAGCTTCCCGCTGAAGGTGTGGTCCAGGCAGGCCTGGTTGCAGCCGATGCAGGTGTTGATGGCCTCGGCGCGGCCGTCCCGGGCCTTGGCGACGAAGTCGGGATCCGCGAGGAAGGGGCGGGCCATCGACACCATGTCGGCGCGGCCCTCGGCGAGCAACTGCTCGGCGACCTCGGGGGTGTTGATCCGGTTGCTGGTGATCAGCGGGATGGACACCGAGCCCATGAGCTTCTTGGTGACCCAGGTGTACGCGCCGCGCGGCACGGAGGTCGCGATGGTCGGGATGCGCGCCTCGTGCCAGCCGATGCCGGTGTTGATGAGCGTCGCGCCGGCCGCCTCGATCCGGCGGGCGAGAGCGATCACCTCGTCGAGCGAGGAGCCGCCGGGGACCAGGTCGAGCATGGACAGCCGGTAGATGAGGATGAAGTCCGGGCCCACGTGTTCGCGGACGCGCCGGACGATCTCCAGGGGGAAGCGGATGCGGTTCTCGTACGAGCCGCCCCACCGGTCCTCGCGGTGATTGGTGGCGCTCGCGATGAACTCGTTGATCAGGTATCCCTCGGAGCCCATGATCTCGACGCCGTCGTAGCCGGCCAGCTTCGCCAGCCCGGCCGCGCGGACGAAGTCCTCGACGGTCTGCTCGACCTCGGCGTCGGTGAGCGCGTTCGGGACGTACGGACTGATGGGCGCCTGGACGGCGCTGGGGGCGACCAGGTTCTCGTGGTAGGCGTACCGCCCGAAGTGCAGGATCTGCATCGCGATCCTGCCGCCCTCGCGGTGCACCGCGTCGGTCACGGTCCGGTGCTTCTCGGCCTCAGCCTCGGTGGTCAGCTTGGCGCCGCCCTCGTACGGCCGCCCCTCCTCGTTGGGGGCGATGCCGCCGGTGACGATGAGCCCGACGCCGCCGCGGGCGCGCTCGGCGTAGAAGGCGGCCATCCGCTCGAAGCCGCGCTCGGCCTCCTCCAGCCCGACGTGCATGGACCCCATGAGCACGCGGTTGGGCAGCGTGGTGAACCCCAGGTCGAGCGGGCTCAGCAGGTGCGGGTACGGGCTCATTCGGCGCCTCCTCGGGGCGGGTCGTCGGGACAGTTCTAGACCCTCGGAGGGCCCTTTTGCAACAAAGTGCAAAACGAAGTGACGACCACCTCATCCGACACGGTCCTCCGAGGCGTCAAAATGCGCAAAACGCCATAATCCGACCTTTCGCCCCTGTTGCTTGACGTCGTACGCTCGACCGGCTGCGCCACCGGTGGATTGGCCGACGAGAGGCAACCACGCAAAAGAAGATTCGAGGATGAACAGACTGGGAATCAACGAGTCTCCCCACCCGAAATGGACGTTCCGCGTTGACACAGCCGACAGCTACGTGATGCTTGAAGGTGTGAACTCCGAGGAACTCGACGCCGGGGAATCTGGGCCGACCGCCAGTAAACTGCGAGACCCTTCGGTTTGGGCAGCCTGGGCCGGCGTAACGGTAGCGATCGTCGCGCTTGGGACTTCCATATTCACGGCCCAGTTGGCAAATAAAGCCGAAGATCGCGCCAGGGACGCACAAGAACAGGCCAACGAAGAACACCGGAAGGCGCAGGCTCAATGGGTGGAATACTACTTCGACCACGACGCGGAGGGGAAGGCGATAAGGCTTGTCGTTGAGAATCGCAGCCAGGCAGCAATTGATAAAATCTTCGTGCACTTCAAAGAGCAAATGCATTATCTGTACTTCGATCGCATCTCGGCCTGCAGGCAGGAGCGGATCGAACCCCTAGTTGCCAACGCACAGAGCATGGAAGGCTACCTGGAGCAATACGATCTGACGACCAGCAAGACGGTATCTGTCCAGTTTGTCGATACCCAAGGCGCCTCATGGGAGAAAGGTTACCCGTCGGGCTTGCGGCCAATTGGTAAGCCTGCTGCACCAGAGGATTCAATCAACGTGACCAACGCCTTTCGTCAGAACCACGCGCTATACATTGAGAACGTTCCAAACTGTCAATAAAGGCACAGATGGCCTGCGCTGGAAGAATTCACGCACGCAGGCATCAGCCCTTGCCACCGATATCACCCCAGGCTGCCCGGCCTTGCGGACACTCTCCACCAGACACGCCGCAGTCTAATGGGAGCTACGGAGTCAGGGAACGGTTCCGTAGCCGCCAGCAGGTGAGCATTATCGGCGCCGCAACCAGCCGAGGATCCATTACGCCGCGTGCGTGCCTTCCGCAGGCCGCACCGCTGTGTGAAATACGTGATGGGAGGGTCTATCGTCACGGCGGCGCGGACCTGGACCCGGCCGGGCGAGTCCTGGAAGACGGGCGCTCGTCGCTCGGGAGAAGTCGAATCCAAGGCTCTCATCCGCGTGATGAGCGTCGCGTTGAGCTCCATGTACGAGTCGCCCCGTTCAATCGGGCACGACCGAGCAGAACTCGAGGCCGGTCCCGACCAGCTCTTCCCATTCTTGTCATTGTGTCCATGACCCACTCCCTCTTACCGCATCCCGTCATGCGGCCCTGTCACACAACCAAGTCGACCGAGGGCGAGGCGGGCAGGCCGGCTGCCCGATAGCGTTGAGGCGCCGTACCGCACATCTGTCACCATGCTCAATCGTTGGGGATCAGCCTTGACTTCTGTGATCAGCCCGCTTCTGCCCAGCGACCCACCGCAGATCGCCTCGTACAGGCTCGTGGGCCGGCTCGGTTCGGGTGGAATGGGTACCGTATACGCCGCCGTGGACGGCCACGCGCGCAGGGTCGCGCTCAAGATGGTGCACCAGCAGCTCGCCGCCGATCCGCAGTTCCGTGCACGTTTCCATCGTGAGGTGGGGGTGCTCCGGCGGGTCTCAGGGCCGTACTTGGTTCCCTTCGTCGACGCCGACCCGGCCGCCGGCATCCCGTGGCTGGTCACCGAGTACGTACCCGGCCCCACCCTGCATCAGCATCTGGCCATGTACGGCCCGCTGTCCGGTGTCCAGCTGAACCTGTTCGCGGCGGGGACGGCGGCCGCACTCGCTGCCGTACATACCGCGGGTGTGGTCCATCGCGACCTGAAGCCGGCCAATGTGATCCTTTCGCCGCAGGGTCCCCGCGTGCTCGACTTCGGCATCGCCCATGTCGCGGACGGAACCGCGGTGACCCGGACGGGCATCACGACCGGCACTCCGGGCTGGATCAGCCCGGAGCAGTACCGTGACGGCACAACGGTCTCCTCAGGAGACGTCTTCGCCTGGGGCTCCCTCATCGCGTACGCCGCCAGCGGTCGACCCGCGTTCGGGACTGGCACGCCGGACGTGGTGGCCTACCGCGTGCTGCTCCAGCCGCCCGACCTCGAAGGCGTTCCGCAGGAGCTCCGGGAAGTGGTCACGTCGTGTCTTGCCAAGGACCCGGGACAGCGCCTCACCGCTGCTGATCTGGCGGACGTCACCTCCGATCTGCTCGGCCGCGCGGTGACCCAGGTACTTCCCGCGGCCCGGAGCAGCCCACAGCGGTCCACGACCTGATGTCCACGCTGTGGCGCATACCTACCGTCGAGGACCCTTCTTGGAGCGCAACTCCCCAGCACCCCCTGGGGAGGCGCAGAGTCTGGCTGCGCCGCGGGGCGCTCATCGCGGCCGCCGCAGCCGTAGGCTCCCTCGGCGGCGTGCTCCTCACTCTCGTCCCGCACGATGCCTCACCGAAGAAGCCGTTGGCCGGTTCGGCCACATCAGCCCCTCAGGCCCAGAGCGACAAGCGATCCGGGAGCCCTCAGCCCTCGAACAGTGCCAAAGAATCCAGCACCGCCCATGCGGGCGAGTCCGGCAGTGCACCGACAACCTCCGCGCCGGGGCTGACACGGACGGAAGTCCGCACCATTGCCCCCTGGGCCATTGGCGGCATGCCAGCCAAGGACATTGTCATCACGATGGAGGCCGTCGGGTCGTGTTGGAGCAGCTCCAGCAAGACGCAGCGCACCGACGCCTGGCGCTGCACCGACGACAGCACCGTCCTCGACCCGTGCTTCGCTCCCGACGCAGGCCCGGAACACCCGATGCTTCTGTGCATGGAGGCCGACCCGAATCGCATGCTGCGCCTGACGCTCACGGAATCGCTTCCCGGAAACAACTTCCATATTCCGGGCGGCCCGGTCCCGACACCCTTGCTCCTCGAGCTCGTCAACGGCGATATCTGCCGATTCGCCTCAGGCGCAACTGACGCGCTGGTGGGCCAGCGCCTCAACTACACTTGCGAACAGGGTGGAAGTGTGTACGGAGACCCGAACCAAAGCCGAGCACTCTGGACCGCCGCCTATCGGGCAGACGAGGCAAGCACCACGGTGAGCACCCCTATCAGGACCGTTTACCAGTAGGACCCTTCTCGCCTCCATCTGGAGGCCCGTCGTTGCAGTTCTACGCGTAAGGGTCGACGGAGCCCAACTCGGCTTCCTCCCCGTATGAACGTCTCGCGCACGCCTACGGCAACATGCCGACCGTCCGACGCGGGTACCGTCGGACATGACCCACGGCGAGGGACATGCCGTTCGGCTGCCGGTGCCGGCCTGATTGGAGGGCCGAGGCGGAGGGCCGTCTGCAGATGGCGCGCCCTGCCCGCCTGGGACCGCGCCTATGCCTTCTTCCGCGGCCGACGCGCCGCTGCTGGCAGTGACGGTCACCGCTGCGTCAGTCACGGCTGAGCAGCATCAGGCCGAGGAACTGGACGGGCTCCGCCTGGACCACTTCTGGATATAGAGTCCTTAATCCGGGCGCAGGCAGTGCACATGACGGCCCGTCGTGCAGCAACGGGCACACCGTGTGGTCCCCAACTGGTCCCCACCTCATGCCCTCGCTCAGCCCCGTGCCTCTCTGTGATGCGTCCTAGCGACAACGAAGCTGGGAACTGCCCCACTTATTACGGCAGTCTGCCGATACCATCCCGTTCCTGGGCTGGGGGGCTCCATTCACGGGTGTGTGTCCAGTCTCATGGCGCTCCATCGCAGAAGAGGAACGAACACCCTGTGAGCATCGCTCGCGTAGAAGGGCGGGTACAGCCTGCCCGCTCCGGTGACCCGAAGCGGGTCGGTGCCTACCGGATCATCGGCCGTCTCGGCTCGGGCGGCATGGGCACCGTCCACGCCAGTCTCGACCCTGACGGCCTCCGTGCCGCGGTGAAGGTGATCCACTCTGCGCAGGCCGAGGACCCTGAGTTCCGTGCCCGCTTTCGCCGAGAGGTCCAGCTCTCCTCCCGCGTGCACGGGCCGTATGCCTCATACCCCTCCTCGCAGCAGACCCGGATGCCGAGACCCCGTGGCTGGCAACCGCCTACGCGCCCGGAGTCACCCTCGACCAGCATCTCGCCACCCACGGAGCGCTCACGGCGGCACCCTGTACGCCTTGGCCACCGGCACCGCCCAGGCACTCGCCGCCATCCACATCGCCGGCGTCGTCCATCGGGATGTGAAACCGCAAAACGTCATCCTCACACCGGCCGGCCCCCGAGTCCTGGACTTCGGTATCGCTCATGCCGCCGACGGAACCTCCGTGACCCGGATCGGTGTCATGACCGGTACGCCGGTTGGATCAGCCCCGAGCACTCCACATGCCCTTGCCGTATTTCGGCGCTTGTCTTGGTGGCCGGCCCGCCGAGTTCGTCGCGCCGACCGGCTGGGAGGGCGAGGCGGTCGCCGGCCCCGCCCAGGGGGCCGACGGCGCGGGCCGGCCCCGGCTTTTCTGTACCACGGCCATGGCGAGATTCCGGGTCAGCGTTCCAGGCTCGAGAGAACCGCCTTTGCCGCGTTCTCGCCCGAGGTCGCTGCGTCAGCGAGCGACGGCATGTCGAGCTGATAATCGCCGGCCAGGTAGATCGGTCCGAGGGGGTTGCGCAGCGTCGGCAACGACTCGCGTCCCCGGGGCGCCCAGAACGGCACCACGCGATGGTGGCGTCGCACGATCCCGTCCCCGAGTTTCCCTTCGAGCTGGGGGTAGACCGAGAGCAAGTCCTTGGAGAACCGAGCGACGATCTCTTCGTCGGAGAGCTCGAACAAGGCGTCGGCCGACGCACCACCCGCGAAGCATGCCAGCGCACCGCCCGGCTTGCGCGGGTCGGCTTTGCGCATGGCGGCAGCGTGGTTGAACATCGCTTGGAAGGAGAGCTGCGGCGTGGAAACGCCGAGGAGTCCGTCCCAAGGCTGAGGCCCCTCCTCTTCGGTGAAGAAGCCGACAATCACGTACCGGCCGTAGCGAATGTCGTCGAACGCGTTACGGTGCGTCTGCGGAAGTTCCGGAAGGATCTGCAGCGCGACGTCGCTGGGAACCGTGACGATGGCGCGTTTCGCGCGCATCCTCACCGGGCGGCCCGCGTCGACGTAGTTCACGACGACCCCGTCTCCGCTCTTCTCCACGGACCGGACGGTCGACTTGAGCCGAAGGCGTTCGCCGAGGTCCTTGGCAAGGATGTCGGTCAAGGTCTGATTGCCGCCGACCGGCAGGGCGAAGTTCGGCACCTTCGCCGGGTCCGCGAGGGCAAGTCCGATCGACACCACAAGCTGGGTCGCCGCCGTCTCTGCTGGCTCGCACCCCATCCACTGGCCCGACCAGGACCGGACCACGGCCCGAGTCAGATCGGAGCGAACACCGCGCAGGAGGTCGGATGCGAGACGCCTGTCGAGGTAGGCTCGCACCCTTTTCGCCAGCCGGCTGTCAGACTCCAGGAACGGGACGGCTGAGAGGATACGGGCACCGACCATCGCCATGCCGACCCGGTCCATGAAACTCATCCGCGTGCGGAACATGAGGGCAAACATGTTGGACGTGTCGACCAGGACCCCGTTGAGGACCAGCCCCACGCTCGTGTCGGCCAGCGATCCCATCTCGATACCGTGCTGGTTGAGAGCGTCGATCAACGGCCCGGTCCCCTCCGTGAACTGGGTCCCGACGTTGATCCAGTAGTCGCCATTCCGGACCGTCTCGACGCGTCCGCCCGGCCGATCCTCCGCCTCGAGCACCACGACGTCGGCCTTGCCTGCGACGGTTGTGGCCGCCATGAGACCCGACATTCCCGCGCCGACGACCACGACGTCGGTCTCCTCGTCTACACGTTCCATTGCGGCCATGACTCGCGACTCCTTCTGCCTGTTCGTCATCGTTCTGCACCGTTTCCAGGTTCGCTGCCTCGCGGCCGGGCGAGCCGGCAGCCAGTTAACAAAACTCGAATCGATTTCGATAAAATCAACGCCGCGGGGGCCACGAGAATGACCATCGCCCCCGGCGTTTTGACGGGGCAGCCTCAAGAGAACTTCTATCCGATCGAGCGGCTGGCCCGGCGGTGGCGGATTTGGCAGCGAACGACACCAGCCGATGCGTGCGGGGCACGTCTACTTCGGTCCTGTACCGGTGGGGTGACCTACTGCGGTCTCCGGAACGTCAAGGTACGCCGCCTGCAACCCTGATCAGTTCACCGGAGCCGCGCCGCGTCGGGCGTTCCGCCGGCTTCCGTTGATCAGGTCGTTGAAACGGTCGACGGTCCAGATGGTCCGCAGCCCCAGAGCGCCCATCATCAAAGGACGAGGGAACCTGGGCTTCTTCACCCAGAGCGCCTTCAAGTCCTCGTGCTGTTCCCCGTCCACGATCAGGTCGGCGATGAGGGAACCGACGTACGGCGCCTGGGCCAAGCCGTGGCCGACGCAGGCGACCGAGTAGAAGACGCTGTCGCCGATCTTGCCGGCGAGCGGAAGCCACGACGAGGTGATCGCGACCCATCCGCCCCAGGCTCGCGCGGCCGCGACGTCGGCGAGCGCGGGGAAGCGCCCTTCGAAGGCGCGTGCGAGATCGGCGACGACAGCCTCGTCCGGCTTCCTCAGGGGAAGCGGGTGGTTCTTCCCCCGCTGGAGCCGACGGACGCCGAACACGATGGTGTTGCGTGAGGTCAGCCGGTAGTTCTCCATGACGTTGTGCTGGGTCACCACCCCCGACCGGCTGGTCCACCCCAGCGCGGCCAGGCGCGCGGGATCGATCGGCTCGGTCTCCACCTCGGTGACCCAGATCGGCACGGAGAGTCGCTTCGGAGCGATGGCCAGCTCGCCGCCGAAGGCGTTCGTCGCGAGCACGATCTTGTTCGCGCGCACCTCGCCTCCGGGTGTCCTGACGATGACATGATCGCCGTTCCGCGTGACGTCGGTGACGCGCGTCTGCTCGAAGACCCGGGCGCTCGACGAGAGGACGGCGCGGCGGATGCCCAGGCTGAACTCGCCGGGGTTCATCATCCCGCCGACGGACTCGCGCATACCGCCGAGGAATCCGCGGGGGATCCCGAGCTCCGCGCTCGTGCCCAGCTCGACCTTCGCGCCGGCCTTCCGCAGGAGCTTCGTCACGCGACGCACGCGACCCATCTGCCCCCGGGACACGGCAGCACAGACGTTGCCCGTCGGCTCGTAGTCGCAGTCGAGGTCCAGTCGTTCGATCAGCTGCTCCACGAAGTGCGCGGCGTTCTCGGCGAACTGGACGATGCCGGGAAACCTCTTGGGGTAGAGCATGCTCAGGAGCTGGATGTCGCCCCCCGGGGCGCCTGCCACCTGCCCGGCGTTGCGCGAGGCGGAGCCGTGGCCGCAGAACTCGGCCTCCAGCAGCACCACGTCCCGGCCGCGCTCGGCCAGCCGCAGCGCCGTCGACATGCCCGCCAAGCCGCCGCCCACGACCGCGACCTCACAGGTGACGTCTTCTCGCAGGGCGGGCTGGACATCGCGGGGTGGGTCGACCCACCCGCTGAAGGTGGTGTACTCGACGTTGTCCGTCCGCATCTCACTGTTCCTCGTTTCGCGTCGTACGCAGCAGGGGGTGTCGTTCCGGCTCTGCTCGGCCTCAAGCCAGCTCGCGCTTGAGAATCTTTCCGGTGCCGGTCATCGGCAGGCTCGACACGAGCTCGACGATGCGGGGGTACTTGTAGGAGGCCATCTGCTCCTTGCCCCAGGCGACGAGCTCCTCGGCGGTGACGGCGGCGTCCTTCTCGAGGATCACGAAAGCCTTGATCTCTTCGCCGTGGCTGTCGTGCGGGACGCCGATGACCGCCGCCAGGCTCACCGCGGGATGGGTGAGCAGTACCTCCTCGATCTCGCGGGGGTAGACGTTGAAACCGCCGCGGATGATGAGGTCCTTCACGCGGTCGACGATGTAGTAGAAACCGTCCTCGTCGCGTCGTGCGAGGTCTCCGGTGCGGAACCATCCGTCGCGGATCACCTCGGCCGTCGCCTTCGGGCGGTTGTAGTAGCCCTTCATGACGTTGTGGCCCCTGATCGCGATCTCGCCGACCTCCCCGGCCTCGGTGACCTCTGTCCAGTCCGGCCGGATCAGCTTCAGCTCCACACCCCAGATCGGGACGCCGATCGAGCCCGGTCGGGTTTCGAGCCGGGGGTCGCTGAACGTGGCGACGGGTGACGTCTCGGACAGCCCGTACCCTTCGAGCACGGTGATGCCGAGGCGCTGCTTGACCTGGCTGATGATCTCGACCGGCAGGGCCGCCCCGCCTGAGATCCCGATCCTCAGGTGCGCGGCGATCCGGTGGACGTCGATGTCGTCGGTGAGGGCGTTGAGCAGTCCCCACCACATGGTCGGAACACCGGCGAAGAACGTGATGACCTCGCGGTTCATCAGCTCGACCACCTCACGGGCGGCGAAGCGCGGCACGAGGTGCAAGGTCGCGGCGACCGAGAACCCCGCGTGCATCTGCACCGTCGCGCCGAAGGTGTGGAACAGCGGAAGGCACACCAACTGGCTGTCGGCGGCCGGTTCGCTGCGGAACAGCCGGTTGTTGGCCATCACGTTCATCATCGTGTTGGCGTGGGAGAGTTCGGCGCCCTTGGGCTGGCCGGTCGTTCCCGACGTGTACAGGATGACCGCGGTGTCGGTCGGCTCTCTGACCACCGACTCGAACACGGTGCTCATGCCGGCGAGTGCCTGACCGAGTGTCTCGGTACCGGAGATCGGACTGGGAGCTTCCGGGTCGGCGGTGATGACGAAGAAGTGCTCCACCGTCTTGACCTCGCGGTATCCGGCATGGCCCTCCGCGGCCATGGCGAGCTCCGGAGTTCCTTCGAAGCAGAAGTAAGCCGAGACGTCCGCGTCGTCCAGGTGGTACGCGATCTCGCGGCCCTTGAGCAGGACGTTGAGAGGCACCACGACCGCCCCGGCCTTGAGGACGCCGTAGTAGACGATGGGGAGGTAGGGGAGATTGGGGCAGCTCAGTGCGACCTTGTCGCCGGGCTGGATACCGCGGGACACCAGCAGGTTGGCGACCTGGTTCGCCGCCGCGTCAACCTGGCGGTAGGTCAGCCGGTTCGAGCCGAGTACGAGTGCGTCCCGGTCCGGGTACGTGCGGGCGGAGTCTTCGAGGAGGATCGAGAGGTTCAGCATGGGGGTTCTCCAGCGGCGATGGGTTCGGTCATCGGGCGACGCGTTTCACAACGGAAGGTCCGGCGAGTCGACGCCGACCACCCGGTCGCCGCAGAACACGCGCACCGACTCGGCCGGGCCGTGACCGCCGATGCCGGCCGGCCCCCAGAAGCTCTGCGCGGAATCGTCGCCGAGGTCCGCGACCTTCGCGCCGTTGACGCGTACCTCGCCGGACAGCACCCGCGAGCCGACCTCGATCGCTCGCTCGGTGTCGCCACCGAAGACGTAGGCGTCGAGTCCCGAGGGGCTGGAGTTCGCGATACGCAGCGCCTCCTCGTCGGAATCGACGGCGTGCAGGGACACGACGGGACCGAACAGCTCCGCGGTGGCCTTCGCCGGGTCGGCCCCGGCGGCGACGGTCGGCGAGAGGAAGAATCCGTCGAGATCCGGCAGCCTGGCCGGCTGGTGGACCGTGGCTCCCAGGGCGCGCAGTCCTTCGATCCGGCTCTCCAGCGTCGCGAAGTGCGGTGCGTTCGAAATCGGGCCGAGCTCGACGCTCTCATCGAGCGAGTGACCGACCACGACCTTGGCGATGCGCTCGGTCAGCGCTTCGAGCAGCGGCTCCACCAGGCTCCTGTGGGCGAGCACCTTGCCCGGTCCCTCACACCATTGACCGTTCAGTTTGGTCATTCCCTCGATGATGCCGTCGGCGGCGACCTCGACGTCGGCGTCGTCCAGGACGAGCGCGGGGTTGTTGCCGCCGAGCTCCAGCTGAAGGACCTTGAAATCCTCCGCGGCGGCGCGGGCGATCGCACGGCCGGCGACCGGACCGCCGGTGAATGAAACGATCTTGATGCGCGGGTCACCGGTCAGCGCGGCACCCACCTCGCCGCGGCCGTGCACGAGCTGCAGGGCGCCGGCGGGCAGTCCGGCTTCGACGAAGCACTCGACGATGATCTGGGCGCTGCCCGGAGCGTGCTCCGACGGCTTCAGAATCACCGGGCACCCCGCCGCGACCGCGCTCACGACCTTGGCCGCGGGGATGAAACTCGGGCCGTTCCACGGGGTGAGGATCGCGGCCGGTCCCCACGGGACCTTGTACAGGCGGACGTCACGGCCGTCCGCCGCCAGCGCTCGCACGCGGGGGATGCTCAGCAGTTCCGCTGCCGTCGCCCGGATCCTGGCGGGCAGGAAGGCGGCCACCTTCCGCGTGACGCCGATCGGCACGCCGCTGGTCAGGGAATCCGTGCGGGCGATGTCCTCCGCTCGGCTCTCGATGAGCACGGCGACGCGTTCCAGCATGTCCGCGCGCTCTCGACGGGCCTCGTCGTCCCACCGGCCGACGCTGTACACGCGCTCCGCGTACCGCAATGCCCGTTCGACGTCCCCGGGTCCGGTCGTGACCATGGGGTGCACCGGTCGGCGGGTGTTGGGGTCGACGTTCCATTCGTCTTGGACCGTCTCGCAGTCGCTCCAGGCGTCCGCGATGTAGTTCACCGGCCGGGGAACGGCCGTCTCGCTGCTCGACATGTGAGTCATCTCCGCGTCCGTGTTCATCAGGCCTTCAGGTCGACGACGATGCGGGTCACGTCACCGCTGCGCATCGCCTTGAAGCCCTCGTTGATCTCGCCGAACGGGATGACCTGCGTGACCATCTCGTCGAGCAGCAGCCGCCCCTGCCGGTACAGGCGTGCGAGCTGGGTGATGTCCTGGCGCACCTGACCGGAGCCCATGTACGAGCCGATGAGGCGCTTCTCGCCGAAGAAGAAGTCCGACGCGGGCAGTGTGAGCTCGGTGCCTGCCGGGGCGATGCCCACCAGGCACGCGGTGCCGGTCGCCCGCAGCACCGACAGCGCCGTGGCCGCGGTGCGCGCCGAGCCGACGGCCTCGAACGAGTAGTCGACCCCGTCGCCCAGCAGGTTCCGCACCTCCGCGGCGACGTCTTCGGCGCCTCCGTTCACGACGTGGGTCGCGCCGTAGCCGCGCGCCGCTTTCAGTCGCGCCTCGTCCAGGTCGATCGCGACGATGGCCGAGGCCCCCGCGAGCCTGGCTCCTTGGATGATGGCCGATCCGACGCCGCCGCAGCCGATCACCGCGACCGTGCTTCCCGGACGCACCCGGGCGCCGCGGAAGACGGCGCCCACGCCGGTGATGACACAGCACGCCAGGAGACACCCCACGTGCAGCGGCACCTCGTCGTCCAGCTTCACCAGCGCGTTCTCCCGCATGAGGGTGTGCCGCGAGAACGCGCCGATGGCGCCGAGCCGCTCGACCGGCTGCCCGTTCGCCAGCTGGAAAGCGGGCCGCGGGCGACGCCGGATCTCCTCGACGCTCCGGCACTGCGTCGACCGGCCGGCCTCGCAGTTGACGCACCGGCCGCACGACGGCGTCAGCGCCCCGACCACGCGGTCGCCCGGGCGCAGCCCGGTCACCGCGGAACCGATCGCCTCGACCACGCCGGCCACCTCGTGGCCCACCACCACCGGCAGTTCGGTCGGCACCGTTCCGGTCATGTAGTGCAGGTCGCTGTGGCACAGCCCCACGTTCACGACTGCGACGCGCACCTCGTCGGGCGCGGGGTCGTCCACCTGGATCGCAGTCATCTCGAGCGGTTCGTTCACCGCGGTGAGCACCGCGGCCTCTGTGTCGATCACGTCCAAGTCTCCTCTGTCGTTCGTTTCGTAAAAGTGCGATGTCGCCCCCCGTCCCGGAGCTATTCGCCGGCGCCCTTCGCGGCCCAGAAGCCCTTGATGCCGGCGCTGAACACCCCGCTCTCCCAGGCTTTCTGCGCGGCGACTTCCTCACGGGCGAAGGCCTGCTCGATCTCGTCGGGCTGCGGGCGCAGGAGCGCGAGGTGAAGGGCCGTCGTGTTGCTCTCCGGCGTCCACTCGACGACCAAGTCGACGGCCCGGTCGACCAGTTCGTCCGGCGCGACGATCTCGTCCAGGAGACCGATCCGCACGGCCTCCTCGGCGCCGATCCGCGGCGAACCGAGGACCATGCGCATCGCGTGGTTCCGGACGAGGCGGGTCAGCAGCAGGCTCGACGCGTTCGAGATCGTGATGCCTCGGCCGTTCTCCGGCTGGTAGTACTCCGTCGCCGAGGTTCCGATCCGCGCGTCGCAGCAGAGGGTGATCTCCGAGGCGCCCCCCACCGCAAGACCGTTCACCGCCGCGATGACGGGAACCTGCGTCTCCACGATGGCTCGGGTGATGTCGTGGAAGCTCTCGAACGCCGCGCGGACCTGCGCGTGCGAGGTCGGCACGGACCCGAGGTCCTCACCCGACGAGAACGCCCGGCCCTCGCCGGTGAGCACGATCCCGCGCACGTTCTCGCCGGAGCCGTATTCCCGGACGACGCTCGCCAGCCGCAGCCGAGTGGCTACGTCCATGGCGTTCAGCTTCTCCGGACGGCGCAGTGTCAGCACCGCCACACCGCGGACGACGTCGACGCCGAGGAAGTCCGTGGATGGGACGGTGGTCCCGCGCCGGGCGCTTAGGTCGTAGGTGACGCCGAGCTCGGCCGCGGCGCGCTCCTTGAGCGCCGGCTTGGACACGCGCTCGGACGGTGTACGGGGGAAGTCGGCGACGAACTCGACGTAGCGCGGCACCTTGAAGCGGGCGAGCTGCCGACCGGCCCGGTCAATGATCCGCGCGGCGGTCGTGCGGTCGGCCGGCATCCCGGCGGCGAGCTGGACGAAGGCCTTGACCTCTTCGCCGAACGTCTCGTCGGGTTCGGCGACGACCGCGCTGGCCACGACCGCGTCGTCACGTTCGAGAACGGCCTCGACCTCGGCGCTCGCGATGTTCTCGCCGCCGCGACGCACCATGTCCTTGATCCGCCCGACCAGCTGGATGCCGCTGTCAGGCCGGCGGACGACGACGTCTCCGGTGTGCAGCCAGCCGTCCCGCAGCACCCGGGCGGTGTCCTCCGGACGGTTCCAGTAGCCGCGCATCATCGGCTTCCCCGAGACGATCAGCTCACCGGGCTCGCCGTCGGGCACATCGGCGCCCTGCGGATCGACCACCCGAACCCGCTTGTTCGGCACCGGAAGCCCCAGGCTCCCGCTCCCCACGGCAGTCACGTCGTCGACGGGACTGAACATGTCGACGCCGGTCTCGGTCATACCGTAGATCTCCCGCCACGGCGCGCCCCAGCGTTGCTCCAGCTGGGCGTGGAGCCCGACCGGCACGCCCGAGCAGAGCACCAGGCGCACCTCGTTGTCCAGGTCGTCGAGGCTCGGCGGCTGCTTGAACAGCAGCGTCGGCATGGACCCGAGCACGTAGAAGAAGGTCGCGCGATGGCGGCGGACGTCGGCGAAGAAGCCCGACGCGGAGAACCGCGGGAGCACGACCAGCGGGGCCCCGACCGTCAGGGCGAGCGCGGTGTTCCACTGCGGGTCCATGTAGGAGAACGGCTGAGCGGTGAGCAGGACGTCCTCGGACCCGAGGCCGGTCACCGCGGCGCAGGTCCAGCCCAGCCGCACCCAGTAGTCGTGGGTGAGCATGCACGCCTTGGGGAAGCCGGTGGTGCCCGACGTGTACTGCAGGTTCGCCAGGGTCTCGGCGGTGGGGCGCACCTTCGGAGCGGTCGCCGGGAACGGCGCGGAGCCGTCCGCGGCGACGTCGACGATGCGCAGGTCCGCCAAGTCACTCTCACCGACGGCGACTTCCGTCAGGAGAGCTGCCCGCTCGCGGTCGCTGAACACGACCCGGGCTCCCGAATCCCGCAGGAGGAACGTGAGATCAGCCCGCTTGTACGAGGAGTTGACCGGTACCGCCACAGCGCCGGCCTTCAGTGCGGACAGCCACACGACGGGCCAGTGCACGATGTTCGGGAGCATGATCGCGACGCGGTCGCCGGCCTGGACACCGTCGACCTCGATCAGCCGGTGCGCCAGCCTGGAGGTCCAGGCGTCGATCTCGGCAAAGGTCCAGGATTCGTCTCCGAAGCGCAGGAACTCCTGATCCGGCGATCGCCGCGCGCGCTCGGACAGCAAGCCGGTCATCGTCGCGGTGGACGGGTCCTCCCCCATCTGCTCGGGCCTGACGGCCGGTCGCGGACGGTGCGAGGCCATGGTTCCCTCTCGCTGAGGTGTTTCTTTCACGGCGACGGCTGCTTCCTCTGCATGGAACGTTCTCCTTGGTTCTCTGCCTTGAACCGCGGCTGCTCAGGCGCCGGCGATGGGGCTCTGTTCGCGCCGCTCCGGCGCCGCATCGGCCGCCTCGTTGTGGGCGTGCAGGGTGCGGTAGGCGAAGTAGTACATGCACATCTGGAATCCCCAGGTGCTCAGCGCGGCGGTGTAGAAGAGGGTGTGCGCCTCGTCGTCGCCTGGGATGGGGACGAAGTCGTACGTCGCGGCGATGACGAATGCGGCAGCGGTCGCCAAGCCCGCGCCGATGGCCATTCCTTTCGCGCCGATCGCCCAGAGCCGCTTCGAGAAGTAGATCAGGAACAGAGTGGTCAGCACATTGACGACGACGTAGAAGATGTCCATGCCCAGACCCAGCTGTTCGCCGAACAGCTGCAGGACGAGCCCGACGGCGGCCGCGAACGCGAACACCCCGACATCGGTTGCCTTGGACGGCTTGTACCGGTGCGTCACACCCATCAGGCCCATGACGAGAATCAGCGTGATGCCGACCGATCGGGAGAACGCGTCGAGGAAATGCGCCGCGGTGTACATGGGGCTCTCCTCGTCGGCCCCCAGGAGCGCGTAGACGAGGAAGTTCGACCCGGAGGTGGCGACGATGATCCATTCGAGGCCGAGAAGGTAGTTCCCGTAGTTCCGGATGAATCTCCATCCGAAGATGAATCCGGCGGCGATCATCCAGACGTCGGCGAGCAGAAAGAGCAAGTTCTTGAGTTCCATTTTTCCTCAGTTCCTTGAGGCCTCCGACGACCGGTCGAGGGCTCGCCGAATCTCTACCGGGAGCTTCCGGATCCGCTCCGGGCTGCACGTGAGGACATCGGTCGTCCCTCCGGTCGAGATCGGCGAGGGCGGCAGGCCGTCGCGAGGGGTGAGGTTTATGCTGCTTCATCATGGTCGTCCGATCAAGTCATTGGACCAACTATTTGTCCGCGAGGGCTGCGGCCTGGGCTGATGCGGGGAAGTCCGCTGTTAGCCTGGTCGCTGACTTGATCGATCGTCCAACTTCTGCAGGGGGCACAAGTGGCACGTGTACCGGCGGCCGAGCGGCGCAACGACCTGGTGAACGCCGCCATCCAAGTGATCGCGAGCCACGGCGTCGACGGTGCGACGACCCGCCGGATCGCCGAGCAGGCCAACGCTCCGCTGGCGACGCTGCACTACTGCTTCCAGTCCAAGGAGCAGCTGTTCGCAGCCGTCTTCGAGAAACTGGCGGAGCGGTACCGCGAGGTTCTGGTCGCGAACGATGTGCACGGCGACGTGACCACGACGGCGCGTGCGATCCTCCGCGGACTCACGAACTGGTATCTCGACGAGTCCTCGGATTTCGCCTCCGCGACCATCGAGCTGATCAGCTGGGCGCAACGCCAGAAGGAGCGTCCGGCCGAGACCGTCTACAACGAGGCGTTCAAGGTCATGCGCTCGATCCTCGAAAGCGCCTCCTCCGAACAGGACATCACGCCCGAGACGATCGACCAGATCGGCTACGTCGTCGCCGCCCTGTCGGACGGCTTCGTCATGAATTGGCTGACGTACGCCGATCGCGCCCAAGCCGCCCAGCAGGCTGAGATCGTCATCGACGTCCTCGATGCGTGGCTGGCCGCGAAGCTCGCCTGATCACGAGCGCCTCCGAGTCCGCCAGGCTCGGCGGTGGACGGCGGACCCGAGTGCGTCTGCCGCCTGCCACGAGCGGACGCACTCAGATCCCCCTCGTCACAGGCGTTTCACGGATTCCTCGACGATCCACGTCATCGTCGGATCGTCGCTCTCCATCCATTCCGGATGCCACTGGACACCCAGAACCGGTGCGTCCGGGAGCTCCACCGCCTCGACCACGCCGTCGGCCGCCCGGCCCGTCACGACGAGCCCCGCGCCGCAACGATCGACGGCCTGGTGGTGCCACGAGTTGGTGACGGCCTGCGCTCCGAACAGTCCCGCCACGATCGAGCCGGGCTCGAAGGTCACGAGGTGATCGTCCGTGCCGTCGGTGAGCGCGGCCTCCTGCGACAGATGCTGCACCTCACCGGGCGGCAGGTCGGCGATGAGCGTGCCGCCGAGCGCGACGTTGAGGATCTGCAGGCCCCGGCACACGGCGAGCACCGGGATCCCCCGGTCGAGCGCGGCACGCACGAGTGCGAGCTCGTGCGCGTCCCGCTCGGAGTCGTGGACCATCGGGTCCGTACGCGGGTCGACGTCGCGGACCACGGACGGGTCCCCGCCCCAGCACGCCGGATGCAGGTCCTGCCCGCCGGTGATGACGACGCCGGCCAGCCAGTGACAGACCGCCTCCGGATCCGTCTCGTACGAGAGATTCACCGGCAGACCGCCGGCCCGTGCGATCCGGATCCCGTAGTCGGACATGTAGCTGTCGACGCAGCGATCGCCGTACCGGGGGTCCGCACCCCTGATCAGGTCCAGCCGGAACCGCCGGCCGGTGATGCCTATGAGCGGCCGCACCGCGTTCGACGCATCGCCCTGCCCGCTCACGGCAGTTCGAAGTATCGGTTGGACTCCCACGGGGAGAGTTCGGCGAACGGGTCGCCGCCCGCGGTGTGGAACTGCATCCACTCCCACCGGCGCGATCCGACCCAGTAGTCCACGAATTCGGAACCGAGGAGGTCGCGAAGGATCGGATCCGCTTCGAGCGCGGCGGCGGCCTTCGTGAGGGTGTCCGGCAGGCGTGTGATGATCCCGGGCGGCATGCACCAGGCCATGTCGGTGACCGGCTCCGGCGGTTCGATCTTGCGTTCCAGACCCGCGATCACACCGGCCAGCACGCCGGCCAGCGCGAGGTACAGGTTCGCGTCCGCGCCCGGGACCCGGTACTCCAGGCGGGAGTACGACGGGTGTCCGCAGACCGCCCGGACCGCGGTGGTCTTGTTGCTGATGCCCCAGCTGACGGTGACCGGCGGGCCGCTGAGATCCACCAGGCGCCGGTACGAGGTGATCTGCGGGAGCACGATCGAGCAGTTGCCCTCGAGCGTCGCGAGCAGACCGCCGATGGCATGGCGCATCGTCTCCGACGGTCCCTCCTCCGCGTAGAACGCGTTGGCGCCGTCGCGCTGGAGAGACAGATTGATGTGCGAAGCCTGTCCGTAACCCGCGGTGGGCTTGGCCATGAAGGTGACCGTGTGTCCGCGGTCGAACGCGACCTCGCGCATGATCTGGCGGGTCCGCGCCCAGGCGTCACACACCGCGATCGGGTCGCCGGGCGCCAGGTTGATCTCGATCTGACCGGCGGCGTCCTCGTCGCTCCAGGCCTCCCACTCGATGCCGACCGCGTCGAGCCGGTCGGCGACGGCGTTCATGTACCCGCTCCAGTCCTTCGACTTCGCGAGGTGATAGGCCGTACCCGCACTCCCGCCCAGCGGTGTCAGGTCGCGGTATCCGCGTGCGCGCGCCTCGTGGACGGATTCCTCGAAGACAGTCGCCTCGATCTCGACGGCGACGGTCGCGGTGAAGCCGAGCGAGGCGAGGCGGCCGATCATCTTCCGCGTGAGGTTGCGCGGACAGATGGGGACCGGCGTGCCGTCCTTCAGCCAGTAGTCGCCGATCACGGCGTCGAGACCCGGCTCCCACTCGACCCGGGTCGACATGTCGGGGCGGAAGTAGACGTCGTCCAGATGCCCGCGCCAGTCGGGGAAGGCGAAACCCAAGGCCGGGGCGTTGCCGAGGTCGAGCCCGAACAGGAGGTCGGCGAAGGCGAACCCCGAGTTCACGCCCGAGGCGAACTTCTTCGGCGCCACGGTCTTGCCGAGGAACGAGCCGTCGTGGTTCGTCGCCTCGAGCCGGACGGCCCGAGCTCGGGCATCGCGGACATCAACTCCCGCGACCGGCTGGGTGAGTTCAGACATCGTAACGAACCTTCCAGGATGCGCCGACCATGACCGACAGCTGAGAGAGGGTGCCCTGAACCCCGAGCACACCCGTGGACAAAACGGCGAGCAGGTCGTCGGCTCCGGAGAACACGCCGGCGAGCGTCTCGGGGGCTCCGGCGATCAGGTACTGCGTCGTACCCTCGCCGAGCACGACCTGCTCCAGGCCCTCGGGGCCTTCGGTGACCGCGACGAGCACGTCAGGAATCCCCGGCACGGAACGCGCGGCAGTCCAGAAGTGCTCGGCGGCGGCCTGCCAGCCCGGTACCGGCGGCGAAAGCGCGAACAGCACGTCCGCAGCGAACTCGGCGTCGCCCGAGAGAGCTTCAGCGGGCGCGAAGCGGGCGTTCAGGTCGACGGTGATCGCGGCGTCGGGTTCGGCGGGGACTCCGCTCGAAACGGCGACCACGCCGCCGCCGAAGGTGATCGTCGCCGCCTGCGGCGTGTCGTGGGACCGGATCGCCACCGTGGCGGCCGCCTTCTGGAGTGCCGGAAGCGCATGGCCCGTGCGGGCGGAATCCCGCAGGGTGCGGCCGATCAGCCGAACGAGGGGAGTCGCGTCGTCCTCGATCCGTACGTCGACCTGTAGGGCCGCCTCTGCGCCGGACACCGCAGGGACCGTCGTGGTTTCGGTCATCCTCCAGTCCTTTCGACTTCGGGAGATCGCGCGCGCCGCGCATCGGCCGCTCCGGATCTCGCATGGGGTGATCAACTTGGTCAAGTGACTCGATCAGATGACTAGGATGGTGGGGCACGGGCTACCACATGTCAATGACTTCAGAGAGGTCCCGCCGTGAACGAAGCGCAGCCCCCGCACTGGGATCAGTTGGACGCCGATTGTCGGCGTACGGCCTTAGCTCCCCAGTTGTGTACAGACGAACGTCCCCAGACGTCAGGCCACTTCGGTCTCTCGC
>NZ_JBSOPZ010000010.1:0-200441 GCF_053763515.1 Streptomyces mabaensis | reverse complement strand
ACTCAGGACACTAGGAGCCGCCCGGGAGCGTTTAGCGGGGGGAGAAGCGGTCACCCGGTAGAGGTACGGCCCCGGGCAGGGCCTAGCCACAGGTCCGGCGGGCGCACGCGGCGACGACGTCGCGCAGACTGCCGGTCCGCTGCAGCAGATCGCGCTGGACACGCGCGCCGTTGCCGGTCTTGAGCAGTCCGGCGAGACCCTCCTGGACGGCGATCAGGTCGCCGCAGTCCTCCAGCGCGTCCCGTACGTGGTCGAACAGCGCCCGCACGACCGTTTCGGCGGGCGCGGGACACATGCTGCCGGGATGGATCAGCAGGCCGTCCAGTCCCGACCGGCCGGCCCGCCAGGCGGCGAGGCGCAGCAGGCCGACCCCGTGGCCGGCGGGGGGCTCGCCCGCGCGCCACTCGCGCGCCGCCGTCTCCACCAGTGCGCGCACCAGCGTGGCCAGCAGCACCGTGGTGGACGCGTCCAGGCACACATCCGCGACCCGGATCTCGACGGTGGGGTACTTGTGGGAGAGCCGGGCGTCGAAGTAGATCATTCCCTCGTCCCGCAGCGCCCCGGTTCCGACCATGGCCCGGACCTGCTCGTGGTACCGGTCCGCGGAACCGAAGGTCTCCACCGGACCGGACGTCGGCCAGCGGCCCCAGACGCGGCTTCGGTAACTGCTGTACCCGCTGTCCTCGCCCTGCCAGAACGGCGAGTTCGTACTCATCGCGAGCAGTACGGACAGCCAGGGCCGGATCCGGTCCAGGACCGCCACGCCCTCCTCGTCGGACTCCACCGACACATGAACATGGCACCCGCAGGTGATCTGCTCCTGAGCGGTCAGCCCGAAGTGCTCCTCCAGCCAGCGGTACCGCTCGCCCGAGCTGATGGCGGGGCCGATCGGGAGCGGTGAGGTCCCCAGAGCGACCACCGCCGCCCCCAGCTTCCCCGCGTGACGGTTGGCCTCCGTGCGCCACCGCGAGATCTCGGCGGCCAGCTCGCCCATCCCCGTCTGGGGGTGCGTGGCGAATTCCAGCTGCTGGCGGTGCAGCTCCTTCTCGAAGGCGTGCTCCTCGCCGCCGCTCCCCCGGGCGGCAGCGGCCAGCACCGCCGTCGACAGGGCCCGCGGCTCGCTCGTCTCCGCATCCACCAGGAGGAGTTCCTCCTCCACTCCGACGCTGCGCACAACACTGCCCTTCCGCGGTTCCGGCTCGATCACCCGACGGGGGCCGAGGTGTCACACGTTTGCCCCCGTTGGGGGCCCGCAGTCATCCCAATCCGGTGGTGGGGCGGTGACGAACCACTCCTAGGAGGTGAAGGTGATGACCGCGACACTCGCCGTTCACCACAGCAGGGGTCCGGAGTCCTGCGCGTCGTGCCGTCTTCCCGGCGGTGACGACGCCCCCGCCGTCGCCCGCGGGATCGTTTCCGAGCAGCTGGCCTCGTGGCGGCTGCTCCACCTCGTCGACGACCTGCTGCTGATCGCCAGTGAACTGGTCACCAACGCCGTGCGGCACGGGACCGCGCCGGTCACCCTCGCCCTCAGCCTGTACCTGCTGACCGCTCCCCGGACGGACGGATTCGTACGCCTGGAGGTGTCCGACACCGGCACCGGCTTCGACCCGGCGGAGGTGACCGCCTCCTGGCGGCCGTCGGGCGGCACGTTCGCCGAGCACGGCAGAGGTCTGGTGCTGGTCGACGCGCTCGCGGACGACTGGGGGGCGCACGCCGGCCGCGCCGGCCATCTGGTGTGGGCCGACCGGTCCATCGCCGGGGTGCGCTGAGCCCGCTCGTCCCAGCGGCTGTTTCCCCCGACCAGCGGGCTCCGGTGGCCGGGGCCGCCCGGCGGGTGCAGCGTGGTGGGCACGTGGAGCCGTCCGCTGTCCCCGATCCCCCGTGAGGCCCGGCCATGACTCAGACCTCAGCCGTGGTGCCGAGCGCGCGCGGGGCGAAGGGCCGCCCCGGCCGGAGCCGGGGAGCCGCGCGCGACTTCGCCTGGCCTGCCGGTGTCGCCGCCGCGTACACGCTGGTCCAGCTCGTGCTCGTACTGCCCGGCTCGGGCCTGGGCTGGGACGAGACGGTGTACGTCAGCCAGGTCAGCCCGGACGCGCCCGCGGCGTTCTTCAGCGCGCCACGGGCCCGCGGCATCACCTTCCTGGTCGCCCCGGTGACCGTGCTGACCTCGTCGGTGGCTGCCCTGCGCGTTTATCTGGCCTTCCTGTCGGGCGCCGGTCTGCTGCTGTCGTTGTGGGTGTGGCGGGGGCTGCTGCCCGGCCGCGTGCTCGCGCTCGCCGGCGCCCTGTTCGCCGGGCTGTGGTTCACCGTCTTCTACGGTCCGGCGGTGATGCCCAACCTGTGGGTCGCCTTCGGGGCTCTGATCGCGGCCGGCTGCTTCCTCCGGGCCGCCCGGGACCCGTCCGACCGCGCGGCACTGGCCGGCCTCGGCGCCGGCGTGGCGCTCGCCGCGCTGATGCGGCCCACGGACGCGGTCTGGCTGGCCGCGCCGCTCGCCGTCGCCGCGCTGTGGGTCAGGGCGTGGCGGCGCCCGGCGCTGCTCCTCACGCTGGCCGGCGCGGCGGCGCTCGGCGCCGCGGAGTGGGTGATCGAGGCGTACGTCCGTTACGGCGGTCTGTTCGCCCGGCTGGACCGGGCGAGTGAGATCCAGGGCGACCTGGGGTGGAACCTGGCCTTCGCCGACCAGCTGCGCGGCCTGGAGGGACGTACGCTGTGCCGCCCCTGCGACGTGCCCTGGCGTCAGCCGCTCACCGCGGTGTGGTGGTTCGTACTGCCGCTGCTGACCTTGGGCGGGGTGCTGGTGGCCCGGCGCGCCCGCCGCACGGCGGTGCTGCTGGTGCCGACCGTGACGGGCCTGGCCCTCGCGGTTCCGTATCTGCTGCTGATCGGCTACGCCGCGCCGCGCTTCCTGCTGCCCGCCTACGCACTGCTCGCGCTGCCGACCGCCGTGTGCCTGTCCTGGCTGGCCACCACCGTGAAGCCGCGCCCGCTCGTGATCGGCGTACTCACGCTCGCGCTGGCCGCCCATCTGACGGTCCAGTACCTGATTCTGGACAGCGTGACCAGCCGCAGCCGCGTGGCCCACGCGGCGTTCAGGGCGGTGGCCGCCGAGCTGAACCGCCAGGGCGTGCGCGCGCCCTGCATCGTGAGCGGGGAGCAGGCCATCATGGTCGCCTTCCGTGCCGGGTGCGCCTCGCGTCAGACCGGCGGCCACGACGGCAGCATCACGCCGGCGGGGCTCACAGCCGCGGCGCGTGGCCGGCCCGTGGCCATGCTGGTGTGGGGCCGCGCGGAACCGCCGGACTTCGCCCGCGGCTGGCGGCTCCACCCGCTTCCCGACCTGCCGGGCCGGCCCGATCTGCGGGCCTATCTGTCCCCCGGTACGTCCCCCGGCGCGACCTCCGCGTCGCCGGGTGCCTCGTCTGCCGCGGCCGGATGGCACGCGGATCCGAAGAGCCGTTAGATGTGACAGAACGTGCGCCGCGCATGGCACACGGCGACCAGCACGGTGTGTGTCCACGCCCGTGAAGTCCGGCGAAGGAGCCGCGCCAATGTCCTCCCCACCGGCCCGGTCCGGCCACGACCAGCAGTCCGGTCCGATACGCACGCTCTTGTGGACGGCGGCCACCCACCGTCCGATCGAGGAGGTCGCCGCGCTGGTGACCCTGCTGCGGCAGACCGGAGAGCTGACCAGCCCGGGCGACGAAGCGCTGCGCGCGGCCGCCGTGGCCCGCCCCGTGGACGAGGTCATGCAGCTGGTCGCCCTGCTGGGCACCTCCCCCGGCCAGGAGGCCGATGACGCCGGTACGGCGCTGCGCGCCGCGGCCGTCGGCCGGCCGATCGAGGAGGTCGCCGCGCTGGTGAGCGTCCTGGGCGCCGAGGAGAACCAGGACACGAGGCCCGCCCCCGCCGGATCCGCCGCCGACGCGGCCGCCCGGCAGCGGGAACCGTCGAGCGGCGCCGAAAGCCCCGGCCGGGCGGTCGGCCACGACCACGGTCACCTCCATCGCCCCGGCCGGCCCGGCGCCCCGGCGCTGCGATCCGTTCTGCGCATGCCCGCGGCGGCCGCGCTGTTCGTCTGCGGTGTGATCCACCTGCCGACGGATCTCGACCACCTGATCTCGGGCGGCTACATCGATGCGCTGGCCCTCGCCATCACCGTCTGCTGCCTCGTGCTCGCCCTCTGGCTGGCCGCGCAGGACACGGCGCCGGTGTGGGCGGCGACGGCGGCGACGGCCGTCGGGGTCGTCGTCGTCCAGGGACTGTCCGGCCTGGGCGCGGTCCGTCTGCCCGAGAGCAGTCTCGGCGAGGGCTTCGTGGGGGCGAGTGTGACGGCGGTGGTGTTCGCGGCGGTGAGTGCGGGCCTGGCCGGCTCCGCCTTGACGAACCGTCAGCAGGAGGCCGGCCCGACGAGGACCGGCAGCTGACCGGGTGTCGCGATGGGTATTCCGGTACGGAGACTGCTCACCTGCCTCGCGTGCCTCGCGCTCGCCGGCTGTTCCGCCGCCGGCGCGCACCGTTATGTGCCTCATCTTCCTGCTGCCCTGGTTCGCCCAGTCCGTCACCGGCGTGGTCGCCCACAACGAGGTGCAGCTGCGTGAGTTGCAGGCTCCGATCAGCTGGCAGGGTTACGTCACCTCCGCCGGCTTCTGGAGCCGTACGCTGCAGAACTGGCAGTCCGAACTGCTGGCCGTCGCGGCGATGGCGATTCTCGCCGTCTATCTGCGCCAGCGCGGTTCACCGGAGTCCAAGCCCGTCGGCACGGCCCACAGTTCCACGGGCATCGAGGGCTGAGCCCCGGCGCGGCGGATGCCGGCCGGTGTCAGTCCTCGGGTTCGTCCCCCCGGATCACGCTGTTGCGCACGCGCCGCTTGAGCCGCTCCAGCTGCGGGTAGCGGGCCAGCTGTTCGCGCGAGTGCCGGTCGAGTTCCTCCACCAGCCGCTCGGAGCGCTTCTCGACGTCCAGCTCGTCCAGTACCCGGTCGGCCTCGGACAGCAGCGCCCCGTGCAGCTGCCAGTGGACCGGATCCTGCCGGAGCCGGTCCAGCAGGAGCTGGGCCACCCGGTCGCGGCTCTCGCGTCCGGCCGCCAGTTCGGCGGTCAGGCGCGCCTCGGCGTCCTCGGCGTTCGCGCTGACCTGGGTGGTGATGAGTACGGCGAAGCTCTCGATCCCGCCGGCCAGATGGCCGAACAGCTCCTGCAGGGCGGAGGTGATCTCCGGCGGGAAGAGCGGCTCGTCGGTGCGCGTCTTGGCGAGATCGGTCAGGGTCCGGCAGGACACGCGCAGCACAACCGCGCAGATCTCCAGGGCGTCCAGGCCGGTGCGCAGGACGAGACGGGAGAGCAGCCCCTCCTTGACCCGTGGATTGAATCGGAGGCTGTCCTCGGCCTGCTGGAGCGCCGCGTCGACTTGGACGATGTCGTGGTCCAGCCGCCGGGCCTCGTGCAGCCGGGCCGCGGCCTGTTCGACCGGTGTGTGCTCCGTGAGCTCGTCCCCGATGTGCCCCAGCAGTCTGGTCATCCGACCGGCCAGGTCGATGATCGCCTCACTCGCGGAGCTCACCCATACGGGGGGCACGAGAAGGACGTTGAACGCCAGTCCCACCACGGCGCCGATGAGCGTTTCCACCACCCGGTCCCAGGCCGTCGAGGTCACCTGCGCCACGCCCAGCACGAGCATGGCGCTGATCGCGACTTCGGGCACGAACTCGCCGACCTTGACGAACCGGCCGATGACCAGCGACGCCAGGATGACCAGCCCCAGGCTCCACCAGGTCAGGCCCACCAGCGCGCTGAATCCGATGGCGATCAGGACGCCGGCCACCACGGAGTTCACCCGGCGGATGCCGGTGGTCAGGGTGGAGTACAGGGTGACCTGGACGACCAGCAGAGCGGTCAGCGGCGCCGTCAGCGGCGCGGGCTCGCTGCTCAGCCGGAGGGCGACGACGTACGAGATGACGGCGGCGGCGGTGGAGCGCACGGTCTGGACGACGGCGGGTTCCCGGTGCCGTCGGACCAGGTCGCGCAGTGGATCTTTCGGTGCGGGCACACCAGTCCTTTCCGGGATGAACCCGCCGGCTGCGGGTACCCCTGGGTGAAACGGGGGCGGACGGCCCGGGAGGCGACGTCGATGAGCGGGAGCGAGGCACATGCGGCAGGAGAGGCGTACGACGCCACCCCGTACGTTCCCCGCCGCGGCGGGCTCCAGGCGTACCGACGCGCCGCAGCGGGCTGCAAGGGGTGCCCGCTGTTCGAGAACGCCACCCAGACCGTCTTCGGCGCGGGCGACCCGGCGGCGCGGATCGTCCTGGTCGGCGAGCAGCCCGGTGACCAGGAGGACCGGCAGGGCGAGCCGTTCGTGGGGCCCGCGGGCCGGCTGCTGCGGGATGCGCTGAAGGAGGCGGGCCTGGATCAGGACCCGGTCTATGTCACCAACGCGGTCAAGCACTTCAAGTTCACCGTGGCGGAGCGGGGCAAGCGCCGGATCCACAAGGCTCCGAGTCTGCGGGAGGTGACCGCCTGCAAGCCGTGGCTCGACGCGGAGTTGGAGCTGCTCGCCCCGGAGGTGGTGGTGGCGCTCGGTGCCACGGCCGGAAAGGCGCTGCTGGGACGGTCGTTCCGGGTCGCCAAGGACCGGGGCGCGTTGCTCCCGTTGCCCGCGCGCGAGGGCGGGGACGGCCGCGCCGAGGAGGTGAAGGGGCACGTCGTGGCCACCCTTCACCCCTCGGCGGTGCTGCGGTCCGACGATCGCGAAGCCGCGTACGCGGGTCTCGTCGCCGATCTCCGGGTGGCCGCGGACGCTCTGCACTGAGGACTGAGGACTGAGGACTGAGGACTGAGGCCGGCCGGGCCGGTCACGTCCCGCCGGTCACTGCTCCGGGGGCCCGAGCGGATTCTGGGCCAGGGCGCGGGCGGTGGTGTACAGATTCGCCGCCATGGTGCGCCCGGTCCGGTGCGACCACTCGTGTCCCCTCTTGTCGTCGAGGTAGTCCGGGCCCGCGCCGGGTCCCAGGTGCCAGTACGTCCACGCCTGGCCGGGGATGGTGTAGCCGATGTCGGCGAGGGCACCGGAGATCTCGCTGATGACGTGGTGGGCACCGTCCTCGTTACCGGTCACCACGACTCCGGCGACGCGGTTGTACGCGACCGGGCGGTCCTCGTCGTCGGTCTCCGACAGCATGGCGTCCATCCGCTCCAGGACCCGCTGGGCCACCGAGGAGGGCCGGCCGAGCCAGGTGGGCGAGGCCATGATCAGGATTTCCGCGTTCAGCAGTTTCTCGCGTACGTCCGGCCATTGGTCGCCGTCGCCGGCGTCGGAGGTGACGCCGGGCTTGATGTTCAGGTCGACGGCGCGCACAAAGTCGACTTCCGCGCCCAGTTCGCCCAGCCGGTCGGCCACCACGGTGGCGAGGGCGTGGGTGTTGGACGGCTCCGGGGAGTTCTTGAGTGTGCAGTTGACGACCAGCGCTTTCACGTTCCGCCCTTCATTGCGGTGCAGTTGTAGTGCGGTTGCCGTGCGGCGGCTCAGAGGTTCATTGGCCCAGCTCGCGCTTGAGCTCGGCCTTGTTCATCGAGGAGCGGCCGTGGATGTTGCGGCGCTGCGCCTCGGCGTACAGCTGGTCGTAGGTCGGGCCCTGCGAGCCGCTGTGGGAGCGCTCGCCGCCGCGCTGCGACGCCGACTTGGGGTCCTGCGTGGAGCTCTTGCTCGCGGTGCGGGACTCGCCCGAGCGGGCGCGTTCCTTGTTCACCGTGCGGGCGGCGATCTCCTCGGCGCGCTTCTCGCTCTCGCCCCGCTGCTCCGCGCTTTCCTTGATGTGTTCGTACTGGCGTTCCCGCTTGGGGCTTGAACCGCGAGGCATGGTGACTCCGTTCCGAGGTCGTGCGTGACTGGGACGCTTCCCGTCTACCCTGCGCCGCGCGGCACACCCCCGCAAACGGGATCGGTTCAGGCCGCTCCGGTCGCCGCCGCCAGGTGGTCGACCACGTCCCGCAGGCCGCCGCTGCGGCGGTAGACGGCCCGTTGGCGGTCGGCGCCGGTGCCGAGGCGGCGGGCCCGGGCGAGCAGCTCCCGTACGAGTTCCAGGTCGCCGGCCGCCGCGAGCCCCGGTGTCGCGCGCTCGACCAGGTCGTTCATCAGGACGTGGACGGGCACCTGACGTCCGGTGAACGCGTCGAGGCTCGGCCCCGCGGTGCCGTACCGGGCCGCATGCCAGTGAGCCGCGTGCAGCCGGCCGGCCGGAATGTCCGGCGGCGGTGCGCCGATGTCGCGGGCCTCGGCCAGCAGGGTCGCGGCCAGACCGCGGACCAGCGCCGCGTACAGCACGGTGGTGTCCAGGTCCGCGTTGACGTCCGCCACCCGTACTTCAAGCGTCGGTACGTGCTCGGACGGGCGCGCGAACCAGTAGATCATCCGGCGGTCCAGCAGGATCCCAGAGGCGACGAGCGATTCGGCGGTCTCCTCGTAGCCCGGGACATCCAGCAGCGGCGGGGGTTCGACGGTCGGCCAGCGGCCGAACTCGACCGAGCGCCAGCTGGCGTATCCGCTGTCGTGCCCGGCGGAAAAGGGCGAGTTGACCACGAGCGCCTGGAGCACGGGAAGCCAGGGGCGCAGATGGTTGGCCAGCTCCAGCGCCTGGGCCCGGTCGGCGGTGCCGATGTGCACGTGACAGCCGCAGGTCACCCCGCCCCTGCCGTCCACGAGGGCGCCGAACGCGCGCGCCATCCGCCGGTAGCGCGCGTCGTCCGTGATCGGCAGCGGTTCCTTGGGCGGCACCACGGCGGTGCCGGAGGCGATCAGCAGACAGTCCGCGTCCTCGGCCGCCCTGGCCGCCGTGGCCCGCAGTCCGGCCAGCTGGCCACGCAGGTCGGCGCACGAGGCGGTCGGGCGGGTGCAGACCTCCACCTGTCCCCGGTAGAACTCGGTCTGCACCTGGTCACCGAGCACGCGCGAGGCGGCCTCGATCACCTGGTCCGCACGGGCCACCGGGGCCCGGCTGCGGCTGTCCACGAGCAGGAACTCCTCTTCCACGCCGATCGTCGGTACGAGGATTTCGCCACCGGAGGCCGGGCTGAGCACTGGTCCGGGCCCCGGCTTCGGCTCCGGACCGGGCCGGTGGCCTTCACGCGTGTACGGCTCGACAGCGGTCATGCGGCGGGTGTACCCCATCCCTCACCAGGCAACCTTCCGCGCCTCGATCACTCGCCGGCGAGCTCGTACAGCAGCTGCTGCGCCTCGGCCAGCAGGCCGCCGAGCGACGTGGCCGTCTCCGGGTCCTGTTCCGGGAGCCTGCGCTTGATCCGGGCATGCGTGTCCCAGGCCCGCCGCACGGCCCGGGCACGCTCTTCGCGGGCACCGTCCCCGGCCGCCCCGCCGGGGACCCCGTACGCGGCGCACACGTCGGCCGTACGGCGCAGCAGCTCCGGCACGTCGGCGAGCGCGTCGTCCGGCGGCGCGGCGAGTCTGCGGCGCTCGCCGGCCGCGTCGGCGAGGGTCCGGGTGAACGACACGAGGTGTTCGGCGATCCGCTCCCAGCCGGTGTCCCAGTCCGCGGAGGGCAGCGGCGGACCGGCGCGGCGCAGCCGGCGGGCCGGGTTGAGGCGGTAGCTCTCGCGGGTCCACATCCGGGCGCTGCGCAGATCCGCCAGGACGTCGGTGAGGCGGTACGCCCGATCGCACCAGGCCTCGGCCTGCTGCCGGTCGTAACCGGCTTCGATCTGCTCCGCCATGGTGCGCAGCAGGTCGGCGCTTTCCCGGGGCAGCCGGTCCAGGCAGTCACGGACACTGCGCAGGTGCACGGGCGGGAGGATCAGCGCGTTCACGCCGATGCCGATCAGTCCGCCGATCAGGGATTCCAGGAGCCGGTGCAGGATGTCGAAGCCGGAGTACGCGCCGTAGGCCAGGACGAACAGAGCCGTGGTCGGCGCGTAGAGGCCCTGCTCCCCGAAGCGCGCGTAGTTGCCCAGCAGCACCGTCAGGGGCAGCGCGATGGCCATCGCGGCCATGGTGTTGCCGGTCAGCGTGGCCGCGCCCGCGGCCAGTACGGTTCCGACGGCGATGACGACCATCTGCTGGAGCCCTGACCGCAGCGAGCGGTAGACCGTGCTCTGCACCAGCACGACCGCCGCCCACGGGGCCATCAGCGCCATCGGCGCGTCCCACCACCATCCCGTCACGGCCCAGGCGAGCACGGCGGCCCCGGCCGCCTTGAGGGACTGGGTGGTCATGTCGCGTTCGGGGCCGGGGCTTGTCAGGGCCCGCCGCATGGAGCGGCCGACCGCCGCGGCCTCCCACGTCACCTCTCGCCACCAGCGCATGGATCAGGGCAGGGGTGTGCCGCCGGTCGCGTTGACGATCTCCGCGGTGATGTAACTCGCCTGCGGTGAGGCGAGGAAGACGTAGGCGGGTGCCATCTCGGCCGGCTGGGCGGGGCGCCCCAGCGGGGACTGCTTCCCGAACTCGGCGGTGTCCGGCATGGTCGCGGGGATCAGCGGCGTCCAGACCGGGCCGGGGGCGACCGCGTTGACGCGGATGCCGTCCGGAGCCAGCATCTGCGCGAGTCCCTGGGTGAAGGTGACGATGGCGCCCTTCGTCATCGCGTAGTCGAGCAGGTGGGGGCTGGGCTTGTACGCCTGCACGGAGGCGGAGTTGATGATGCTGCCGCCCTTCGGGATGTGCGGCAGTGCCATCTTCGACAGCCAGAACATGCCGTACAGGTTGGTCCGCACGACCCGGTCGAACTGCTCAGTGGAGATGGCGCCGATACCGTCCGGCTGCGACATCTGGTAGGCGGCGTTGTTGACCAGGACGTGGATCTCCCCGAACTCCGCGACCGCGCGTTCGATCAGTGCACGGCACTGCTCCTCGTCGCGGATGTCGCAGACCACGGGGACGGCCTTCCGCCCGGCCTCCTCGACGAGCCGTGCCGTTTCGCGGGCCTCGGACTCCTCGGACGGCAGATACGTGAACAGCACGTCCGCGCCCTCGCGGGCGAACGCCAGCGACACCGCCCGGCCGATTCCGGAGTCGCCGCCGGTCACGACCGCCGTGCGGCCTTCCAGGAGGCCGCTGCCGCGGTAGGAGTCCTCGCCGTGATCGGGCGGCGGATCCATCGGCCCGGTCCATCCGGGATGGGCCTGTTCCTGCTGCGGGAACTCCGGTTCCGGGTGCTTGGTCACGGGATCCTGCGGTCCACGGCCCTGCTCTGCCACGGCGGCCCTCCTGGCTGGCGACGACTGGTGAAGCCTGCGACAACCCTCGCGTTCCCGGAAGCCGGTGAACAAACCCCTCGGGGCGGGTACGGGCCGGGCCGGACCCGATGGGGGATCATTTGATGGGAAAAGGGTACGCGGATTGCTGCCGGTCCCGCCCGGCCGGCGGTCAGGACGCAGAGCAACGGAGACCAGGTGAAGAAGAACTCCGAAGACGCCACTCGGCACGGCGAGGGGCCCCTGCCCGCGGATCACACCCAGGCCATCCTGGAGACGACCAAGCGGGTGGCGAGCCTGCTCAAGGCGTCGGGCTATCCCTTCGCACTCGCCGGCAGCGTCGCCGCGTACGCACACGGCGTGCCGGCCAACCTTCAGCACGACACCGACTTCGCCGTGCGGCGCGAGGATGAGGAAGACGTCGTGCGAACCCTGGAGCAGGCCGGTATCGAGGTCCGGCATCCTCCGGAGGACTGGCTGATCAAGGCCAGGTCGGGCGGCGAGGAGATCGACCTCATGTTCGAACTGGCGCACCGGCCGGTCACCTCGGAACTGCTCGGACGGGCGCAGATGCTTCCGGTGGATTCGGTGCACATGCCGGTCCTGGCGCCGGACGACCTGCTGGGCAGCCTGCTGTACGCCCTGTCCGAGCACCACTGCGACTTCGGCCCGCTGCTGCCCATCGCCCGGACCCTGAGGGAAAGGATCGACTGGGCCCAGCTGCGCCGCGAGCACCGGGATTCGCCCATGCCCGACGCCTTCCTCTATCTGCTCGAACGCCTCGGCGTGATCGACCGCCAGGAGGAACGCTCATGACACAGGGGGAGAACACCGAGTACCGCATCGCCCACCTGCGAGAGAAGCTGGCGAGCGAGGACATCGCGGAACTGGGGGTACGCATCGAGATGCGGGGCGCGGCGGTCCTGCTCTCCGGCACGGTGTCCACCATGGCGTGCCGGGACGAGATCCTGCGCATCGCGGAAACCGAACTGACCGGGCTGTCCGTCCTGGACGATCTGACGGTGGCCCACTCCAATGCCCCCGACGGCCCCGAGGAGCTGGCGTGATCCGTGTGGCAGCTGTAGGCGACATTCATCTCGGCAAGGACAGCGAGGGCCTGCTGCGGCCCGCCTTCGACACCCTGGCGAACTCAGCCGACGTACTGCTGCTCGCGGGCGACCTCACGCGTCACGGCACCGTGGAGGAGGCATGTGTGGTCGCCGGCGAGGTGGCGGGCCTGCCGGTGCCGGTCGTCGCGGTCCTGGGCAACCACGACTACCAGAGCGACCAGGAGGAGGCGGTCACGGCCGTGCTCGCCGAGGCGGGAGTGACCGTCCTGGAGGGTGAGGGCGTCCGGTTCGACATCGGCGGCACCCTGCTCGGCGTCGCCGGTACCAAGGGGTTCGGCGGCGGCTTCGCCGGGCGCAGCGCGGGCGAGTTCGGTGAACCGGAGATGAAGGCGTTCGTCCGCTACACCCGCCGCTGTGCGGACGGCCTCCGCCGGTCCCTGGAGGAGCTGGCGGAGGACGGCTGCGACGTACGGATCGCCCTGACGCACTTCTCGCCGGTGCCGGACACCCTGGCCGGGGAGCCGCTGGAGATCTACCCGTTCCTCGGGAGCTATCTGCTCGCCGAGGCCATGGACACGGCGGGCGCGGATCTGGCCGTTCACGGGCACGCCCATCTGGGCACCGAGCACGGCATGACCGTCGGCGGGGTGCGCGTCCGCAACGTCGCCCAGCCGGTGATCGACCGGGCCTTCGCCGTGTACCACCTTCATGTCAGGGGCCAGGATCCGGCCCGGACGGCGGTGCACTCCGTCCCGGCCGGCCTGTGAACTGCGGTCATCGGCCGCCCTCGTGCGCTCCGGCGCCGGGAACGGCGCAGGGCCCGCGCCCCGGATCGGGGTGCGGGCCCTGCGCGTCAAGGCATCAGGCGGGGACGATGTTCTCCGCCTGGGGGCCCTTCTGACCCTGGGTCACGTCGAACGTGACCTTCTGGCCCTCCTGGAGCTCACGGAAGCCCTGGGTGGCGATGTTCGAGTAGTGGGCGAAGACGTCGGGGCCGCCGCCGTCCTGCTCGATGAAGCCGAAGCCCTTTTCCGAGTTGAACCACTTCACGGTTCCGCTGGCCATGTGTCTCCTCCAAAGGGGACTCGTAGCGGTTCCCGCACCTTGCGGGAACCGGAGGTGATCGCCCTGGTCCAGAGACGCTGAACAGCAAAAACGCCCGTGCCACACAAGCGCACGAGCGACTGGTGCTTCGGAACCACGACAGCTGCACGTGACGCTACACGGCCAGGTGCGTCCCGGCCACCGGAAGGATCAGGCCGCAGGCCGGATTCCGCCTGCTCGGCGATAGAGCCGCTCCCCGAGTTGACCGGAATGGGCGCATAAGCGTTACATAGGACGTAAAGGGCAGATAAAGGCTTCTACCTGGAGGCGGCCCGCAATGACCACCCACCCGAGTATCGAGCAACACCCCGACCTCGCCGAGATGCGCTCTCGGTTCGAACGGGCAACCACGACCCCCCGCGCGCAGGCCATCGAGACGCTGGCTCTGCTGACGGGTCTGTACCTGGCGGCCTCGCCGTGGATCGCCGGCTTCAACGGCCTCACCACGCTGGCCGTCAGCAACCTGATCACCGGCATCTGCTACGCCCTGTGCATGGGCGGGTTCGGCTCGGCGTACGAGCGCACCCACGCCATGGCCTGGGCCGCCGCCGTAATCGGCGCGTGGACGATCATTTCGCCGTGGGTCGTCGCCGGCAATGTCGACACGGTCCGCAGCGTGGTCAGCAACATCATCGTCGGCTGCGTGGCACTCCTGCTGGCGGTGGCCATGGCCGCCATGGCCGGACGCCAGTCCGGGGGCGGCCGTCGGGCCGGCCGAGTCCGACCGGGCGCGGACGAGGGCATGAACATGCGCTGACGCACCCAGCCTGCTCACTCCCAGGGCCCCGGCCTCCCACGAGACCGGGGCTCCCGCGTGGGTCAGTCTCCGGGCAGGGCAGCCGCGACCAGGTCCGCGAACTCGTCCGGGCTCGCGATGCGTATGCCCAGGTCCTCGGCCTTGGCCCGCTTGGTGCCGGCGTTCTCCCCGGCGACGAGCAGCGAGGTGCGCCTGGAGACGCTGGAGGAGGCCTTGCCGCCGGCGCGTTCGATCAGCTCGTTCATCTCGTTGCGGCTGAGCTTTTCCAGGGCGCCGGTCATCGCCCCCGTGACCACCACCGTCATGCCGTCCAGCGGCCGGTCGCCGGCGTCGGCCGCCGGGACGCTCTCCGCACCGGCGACCGGCGGGGTCGCTCCCGGCTCCGTCATGTTCACTCCGGCGGCGACCAGCTTGTCGATGAGCGGTGCGAGCTCGGCGAGTTCCGCGACGATCACCGGGGCCTTCTCGACCCCGATGCCTTCGACCTGCTGGACGGCTTCGGCGTCGGCGGCCCGCAGATGGTCCATCGTGGCGAAATGCCGCGCGATCCGGCGGGACATGGACCGGCCGGTGCCCCGCACGCCGAGGGCCGCGAGGACGCGGGCCAGCGGCCGGGTGCGGGCCTGCTCGATCGCGGCCAGCAGGTTGTCGGTGCTGGTCTCCCCCATCCGGTCCAGAGCCAGGAGCTGCTCCCGGGTGAGGGAGAACAGGTCGGCGAAGTCCCTGACGAGCCCGGCGTCGACGAGCTGGACGGCCCGGGTGCCCCCGAGGCCTTCGATGTCGAGCTGGTCGCGTCCGGCCGCGTACGAGAGGGAGGCGACCGCATGGCAGTCGCGGCCGCGGCCGCATCTCCACCGCTGCTCGGAGGTGTTGATGCCGGAGCCGCACTGCGGACACACCTCGGGGAAGACGACCGGTGTCTCGGAACCGGTGCGCAGGTGGGCGACGGGTGCTTCGATGCGGGGGATGATGTCTCCGGCCTTGTAGACCATCACCTGGTCACCGACGCGCAGGTCGCGGCGGGTGATGTCGGCCGGGTTGTGCAGGGTGGCGTAGGTGACGGTCGAGCCGTCTATCTCCACCGGTTCCAGGACGGCGCGCGGGGCGATGATGCCGGTGCGGCCCACGTTCCACTCAACCGCGAGCAGCCGGGTGACCTTCTCCACCGCGGGCAGCTTGTACGCGATGGCCCACCGGGGTGCCCGGGAGCCTGATCCGGCCGCACGCCGGTCGGCCGCGAGGTCGGCCTTGACCACGATTCCGTCGATCCCGAACGGCAGCTCGGCCCGCAGCGCCGCGATCTCCTCCACCCTCGCCTGCACCTGCTCGGCCGTGGCCACCGTGCGCGGCGGCACCGCCGTGCCGGCGGCCGTGTGCACGCCGAGACCGGCGACGTGGCGCAGGGTCTCGCTGTGCGGCTCGTCATGGAGCCTGACCGCGAGCTCGCCCGAGCCGGGCAGGGGCAGCGCGTCGTAGCAGAAGAACGTCATCTCCACCTTGTACGGGCGGTCCTTGGCGCGCAGCGTGCCGGCCGCGCCGTTGCGCGGGTTGGCGAACGGCGCTCCCCCGTGTCCGGTGCGGGTCGCGTTGGCCTGTTCGAACTGTGCGGTGGTCATCAGGACTTCGCCGCGGACCTCCAGCGTGACCGGCCGCTCCAGCCGGCCGGGCAGTCCGACGATGGTGCCGATCGCGTGCGACACGTCCTCTCCGGCGGTGCCGTCGCCCCGGGTGATCAGCCGGACGAGTCTTCCGTCGTGGTAGCGGGCGGCGACGGCCAGGCCGTCCAGCTTCGGCTCCACGCTCCACTGGGCGACCGGCCGGCCGATCCGCCGCTCCACGGACGCCGCCCAGACCGCGAACTGCTCGGCGGAGAACACGTTGTCCAGGCTCAGCATGGCCGCTGTGTGCGGCACGTCCCCGACCACGGCGCCGCCGGCTACCTTCCCGGTCGGCGAGTCCGGCAGCACCTCGTCCGGGTGCTCGTCCTCGTACGCGGCGACGGCACGCACCAGCCGGTCGTACGCGTCGTCGTCCAGCGGGCTCTCGCCCGTCGCGTAGTACGCGGCCGCGGCCTTGGTGGCGGTCTCGACCGCCTCGGCGTAGGCGGCGGTGTCGGCAAGGGCCGCCAGGGCGGCGGGAGTCGTCGTCATGACTGTCATCCTGCCTCCCACCACTGACAACGCGGCCTGCCGCGGGCCCGGCGGCAGCCTCACCCGTCCGGCGGCGCGTCCCCATGGCGTGGGACGGGGAAACTCAGTCGAGGCGCCGCCGCCCCGCGGCACGGAACATAAGGATTGAGATGGCAACTGGCACGGTGAAGTGGTTCAACGCCGACAAGGGCTTCGGCTTCATTCAGCAGGACGACGGAGGCCCGGACGTGTTCGTCCATTTCTCCGCCATCCAGGCCCAGGGTTTCAAGTCCCTCGAGGAGGGCGCCCCGGTCGAGTACGAGGTCACTCAGGGCCCCAAGGGCCCGCAGGCGGAGATGGTCTACCCCCGTTAGCCGCGCGGTCTCCCGCACCGCACTCCTCGGCTGTCGTGGCGGGGCCGCGCGGCCCCGCCACCCCTGCCCCGCCCGGACGGCCTGACACCCTGGCCCCCATGAACGCACCCACCCGCGGCGCCTGGCTGCGCGCCGGTATCAGCCGCGACGGCGGCCCCCTGGCGGAGACCGAACACGTCGTGTGGCTCCAGTCCGGCACCGGTTACGCCGACAGCCGCGGCTTCGCCGGCACGACCACGTACGACGGTGAACGGGTCCACTTCCACCACGAGGTCGGTACGCCCGGGCAGGACATCGGCACCCTGCGGACCGACGGCGACAACCTGGTCGAGACCGGCACCAACCCCGACGGGAGCACTTTTCTCGAGGTCTGGATGCCGCTGACCGACAGCGACGGACCGCTCGGCTCCTGGCGGGTCGGCGCCACCCAGACCGTCCGCGTCGGCAGGCACGTCGTACACGTCGACAGCACGGGCGGCCGGCACTTCGTCCTCCCCGCGTGACTTCCCGCCGGAGGTCAGGCCGGCGGGTCGGTCCGGCGGATCAGTCCAGCACTCTGAGCATCTCGGCGGCGAGCGCCGCGGACGAGGCGGGGTTCTGACCGGTGTACAGGTTCCGGTCGGCGACCACGTGCGGGGTCCACGGCTCGCGCTCCCGGAAGTCCGCGCCCAGGGCGACGAGACGGTCCTGGAGCAGCCACTGCGCCCGGCCGGCCAGGCCGGCCTGCGTCTCCTCGGCGTTGGTGAAGCCGGTCAGCCGGTAGCCCGCGAAGGGCCAGGAGCCGTCCGGGCGTTCGGCCGCGAGCAGGGCGGCCGGCGCGTGGCAGACGACGCCGAGCGGTCTGCCCGAGTCCAGGGCATCGGAGAGCAGCCGGCCACAGTCGGCGTTGACGGCCAGGTCCTCCATCGGGCCGTGGCCGCCGGGGCAGAACACGGCGGCGTAGTCGCCCGCGTCGACATCCTCCAGCCTGACCGGATTCCGCAGGGCGGTGAACGCCTCCAGGCCGGCGGCGACGGCGTCGGCGCCGGCCTGTCCCCCGTTCGCCTCGGGCGGCAGGCTCGCCCTGTCCACGGTCGGGACCACGCCGCCGGGTGTGGCGACGACGACCTCGTGGCCGGCCTCGGTGAAGACGCGGTACGGAGCGACGGCCTCCTCCGCCCAGAAGCCCGTGGGGTGCTTGGTGCCGTCGGCCAGCGTCCAGTGCTCGGCACCGGTCATCACGAACAGGATCCTTGCCATCTCGTCTCTCTCCCTTCCGGCGATACTCCGACGATCTGTACCCGGAGCGCCGCCTTCTGGACCGCAGTGGTTCACCAAGTAGGCCGAACGCGCGTGACCCCTCGCCGTTCTCCGCGTTGAACGGGGCGTCAATGCCGCAGGTCCTGCGGCGGGTCCACATTTTGCAAGGAGATCTCGATGTCGCGTTTCGCGAAGGCAGCAGCCGTCACCGCTGCCGCCGGTGCTGTCCTGGCCACCGGTGCCGGCGTGGCCACCGCCGATGCCGGAGCCGGTGGCGGTGCCTACGGTTCCCCCGGTGTCGCGTCCGGCAACGCCGTTCAGATTCCGGTCCACGTCCCGATCAACCTGTGCGGCAACACCGTTGACGTCATCGCGCTGCTCAACCCGGCGTTCGGCAGCCACTGCGACAACGGCAAGGACAACGACAACGGCAACGGCGAATACCCCATGCACCGCTGAGTGCCGGCGGAGCCCGAAGGCAGCCGCCCCCACTCGCTTGATCACGGCCTCCCGTCGCGTCCCCGCGGCGGGAGGCCGTTCCGTTTCCGCCCCGGCCCCTTGATGCGCGGCGCGGGCTGTGCCATATATGTCTAGACCATCTCGTCGGACGGAGGCATGCCTGTGCCACGGGTTCCCCGGCTCGCCGTCCTTGCCTGCTCCGCCGCCCTGGTCCTGAACGGCTGCGGACCCGACGCACCGGACACCCGTCCGCCGCCCGCACCGGCCGGGGTCACCGCCCGGGCCGGCAGCGCCACTTCGGTCCACGTGATGTGGAACCAGGCGAACCGCGGGGCCGCGGTCACCGGCTACGAGGTCTACCGGGGCAGCGAGAAGGTCAAGGCCGTTCCCGGCGAGCAGCACATGACCGACATCGACGGGCTCACTCCGTCGACCGCCTACACCTTCACCGTCCGGGCGCGCGACGCGGCGGGCAACGTCTCCCCGCCCAGCGCGGCCGTCCCCGTCACCATGCCCGCGCCGGCCGTGGACGACGACGTGGCGCCCACCGGTCCGACGCGGCTCACGGGCCGTGCCGACGGCCCCCGCGCCGCCACTCTCTCCTGGCGCCGGTCGACGGACGACGTAGGGGTGACCTCGTACGACATCTACCAGGGCGGCGTCCGGATCCACAGCGTGAGCGGCAGCGCGACCGCCGCCCGGGTCACCGGCCTGCGCCCCGACACCGTGTACACGTTCACAGTTCGGGCGCGCGACGCGGCGGAACACTCCTCACCCGCGAGCGGGGCGGTGGACGTCACCACGGCTCCGGCGCCGGGGCAGGGCCCCGGCACGGCGCCCGGCGACTTCCGGGCGGCCGTCACGGAGGCGGACGGCCGGCGGGCCATCGAGCTCTCGTGGGTACCGCCACGGACGGACGAAGCCGTCGAGGAGTACCAGATGTTCCTCGACGGCAGGCTGACCACAACGATCCGGTGGGGCGCCGGCCCACCGGCCGGGCGGGCGACGTACCGCTTCGACGCCGGCGACGGGCCGGGTACCGCCCACCGGGTGAAGATCCGGGCCCGGCTCCCCGACGGAAACTGGGGCTCCTTCTCGGCGCAGCGCACCGTCGTCATGGACTGACGTCAGCGCCGGTCGTCGGGCTCGTCCTGGACGTCGTCGAACGTCTGCTCGGCGCCCCGTTCGTTGCGCACAGGCCGCTGAGGGCGCTCATGCAGCCTGTCCTGCGCCTCCCGGTCCCGCTTCGCCTCCTCAGCGGCGGCCTGCGCTTTCTGTCTGGCCTGCCGGGACTCCTCCTGGAACTTGTCCTGCGGACCCATCGACGTCACTCCTTGGCGGATGAAGGGAGTCGGACCCCGGCCAGCCTCACACCGACGGGCCTTCCCCGCATCTTGCCGGACAGTGGGCGTCCGGGCGGAGCGGCGTGGACCCGACGCGGGAGCGCGCATCAGCCCACCTGGAGTGCCAGCAGGCAGGCGTCGTCCTCGTGCGCCTCGCGCAGATACCCGGAGGTGATGGTGTCCAGGGCCTGCTGGGGGGTGAGGCCGTCGCACGAGAGCAGCGTCCCGCGCAGGGCCGCGATGCCCTGCGTGATGTCCTCGCCCCGGCGCTCGATCATGCCGTCGGTGTAGAAGAGGAGCAGATCCCCGCCCTCCAACGAGACCGTGGCCGTCGCGTACTGGTGTCCGGGCATCCCGGAGTGGGTCGGCAGCAGCGCCTCCCGCAGGGCCGAGGCCACCCGGCGTTCGGCGGTCGCCTGCTCGCGCAGCCGGTCGGACTCGACCCGGGTCGCCTCGAGCCGCTGACGGCTGCGCACCTGGGTGGTCTGGTCGCGGGCGATGAGGTGGAGCGACCAGGGCCGGCCGTCGGTGGCGATCACCGGACGCCCGGCAAGGTGGAGGGTGCGGATCTCGCCCAGCACGCTGAACCGGATCTCGGTGCCCGGCGGCTCCTCGCCGTCGAGGAGCGCGGTCATCAGCCGGCCGAACCGCGGCACGTCGTCCAGCAGGACCGCGTCGCACAGCTCCAGCAGCGACAACGGCCGGGCGGGATCCGACCGGAAGATCGCGGACAGTCCCTCGGACCAGGTGACCGTGCCCGACAGCAGGTCCCAGCTGCCCCAGCCCATGGAGGCGATGTACTGGGCCTCCAGCGTCAGGAGTTCCGTCTGGTTGCGCGCGGGACGCCAGGTCGCCAGCACCTGGTCCCCACACGAGGCGGCGTCGTACAGCAGCTGGGCGCGGTGCAGCCGACCCTCCCGCTGCTCGGTGTAGTCCACGGTGAGCGACTTCAGGGCCCGGCCCGTCCGCAGTACCTCCGTGAAGGCGTCGAGGAGTCCGCTGGAGTCCGCGCCCGGCCGTACCGCCAACAGCCGTCGGCCCACCAGCCGGTCGGGCGGATCGAGCCACTGCGCCGAACGGACGTGGTTGCCGGCCCGGATGACGAAATCGACGGTGTCGCCGTCGTCGTCCCGGACCGGCGTCAGCAGCGCGGCCGACACGGGAATGGCCGGCAGCGTCGCGCACAGACAGGCCCACGGGTCGTGGCCGGCGGCCGCGTCGGAACAGGCTGACCCGGCCCCTCGCTCTGGCCGCAGGGGCAGGACGGCGCCGGTTCGTCCGCAGAACCCTCCTCCGCAGGCAGCGCTTCGGCCGACGGCTGCTCCTCGGCGTGCCAGATACCCGCTCTGCTGTGGGCCTCGGCGCGCAGCCCCGCCAGCTCGCGTTCGATGAGGAGCTTGAGTGACGCGGCGTCGAGCGGAGCCGCCCCGTTCACGGGCGCGTCACCGGCTCGCGACGGATACGGGAACGTACACGGGGCTCACTCCTCGGGCTAGGGCCACCGCTGTGAGGCGTTCCCGGCCGATCCTAGGTTCGCGGCCGGGGGCGCGCGATCGGACCGCTGCCCGCACTCCCCGTACGGACGCCCCCCGTACGGACCTGCGGACCTTACGGACCCATGACGGCCCCGGCGCGCGCACGTGGAATGCGCCGCCGCAGCGCCTAGCGTCCCCCGCATGCGTGTACTCGTCACCGGAGGTGCGGGCTTCATCGGCTCGCACGTCGTCACGGCTCTCGCCGCCCGCGGCCACGAGCCCGTCGTACTCGACGCCCTGCTGCCCTCGGCCCATCCGGCAGCGCCACCGCCCCCTGCCGCTGCCGCTGCCGAGTGGGTCCACGCCGACGTACGGGACCGGCCGGCCCTGTCGCGGGCGCTGCGCGGGGTGGACGTGGTCTGCCATCAGGCGGCCATGGTGGGCCTCGGCAAGGACTTCGCCGACGCGCCGGCCTATGTGGAGTGCAACGACCTCGGGACGGCCGTGCTGCTCGCGGCCATGGCGGAGGCCGGCGTGCGCGATCTGGTGCTGGCCGGGTCGATGGTCGTGTACGGGGAGGGCCGGTACGACTGCCCCCGGGACGGGTGGGTCAGGCCGGGACCACGGGCCGCGGCGGATCTCGACGCCGGGCGCTTCGAACCGCTGTGCCCCCGCTGCTGTGCCGCGTTGACGCCCGGAGAGGTGGGCGAGGACGCTCCGGCCGATCCGCGGAACGTGTACGCCGTCACCAAGCTCGCCCAGGAGCACCTGAGCGCGGCCTGGGCGCGGGCGACGGGCGGGCGGGCCGTCTCGCTGCGCTACCACAATGTGTACGGGCCGGGGATGCCGCGCGACACGCCGTACGCGGGGGTGGCTTCCTTCTTCCGGTCGGCGCTCGCCCGCGGCGAGGCACCGCGGGTGTTCGAGGACGGCGGCCAGCGGCGGGACTTCGTGCACGTACGGGATGTCGCCGCCGCCAACGTGGTGGCGCTGGAAGCCGTCGCGGGCCGGGCGCCGGGCGTGCTGACCCCGTTCAACACCGGCAGCGGCGAGCCGCACACCGTCGGGGAGATGGCGTGGGCGCTGGCCCGGGCGCACGGCGGCCCGGACCCCGTGGTGACCGGCGAGTACCGGCTCGGGGACGTACGGCACATCACGGCGTCCTCGCGGCGGCTGACGGACGAGCTGGGCTGGCGGGCCGGGACCGGTTTCGCCGCGGGGATGGCGGAGTTCGCCCGGAGCGGGCTGCGCGGGTCCGGGAGCGCCGATGTCCGTGTTCCGTAAGGACTCCATGCCCCGGACGGCGGGCCGGGATTCGTACGGTGGAGAGGTGACCCAGCCGATCCCCGCGACAGTGGACGTCGTACTCCCCTGCCTGGACGAGGCCGAGGCGCTGCCCTGGGTCCTGGAGCGCGTCCCGGCCGGCTGGCGGCCGATCGTGGTCGACAACGGCTCGGCCGACGGGTCCGCCGAGGTGGCCCGCGGGCTCGGCGCCACGGTGGTGCGCGAGCCGCGGCGCGGCTTCGGCGCCGCGTGCCACGCCGGACTGCTGGCGGCCCGGGCCGAGTTCGTCTGCTTCTGCGACTGCGACGCCTCGCTGGACCCCGGTCTGCTGGCCGCGCTGGTGCGAGAGGTGGCCGAGGGGCGGGCGGACTTGATGCTGGGGCGGCGCCGGCCGCAGGGGCGCGGCGCCTGGCCACTGCACGCCCGGGCCGGGAATCTGGCGCTGTCCGCGCTGGTGCGGCGGCGGACCGGACTGCGCCTGCACGATCTGGGGCCGATGCGTGTCGCGCGGCGGGAGCCGCTGCTGGCGCTCGCGCTCACCGACCGGCGCAGCGGCTATCCGCTGCAGATGGTGGTACGCGCCGCCGACGCGGGCTGGCGGGTCCGCGAGACGGATGTCCCCTACCGGCCGAGGACCGGGAAGTCGAAGGTCACCGGGACCTGGCGGGGCACCTGGCAGGCCGTGCACGACATGCGCGCGGTCCTGGCGCAGCCGCCGGTGACCGTGCCGGTGGCCGGGGGGACGGGGGCGGCCCGGTGACCACGCTGCTCGTGATCGCCAAGGAACCGGTGCCGGGGCGGGTGAAGACCCGGCTCACCCCTCCGTACTCGCCGGCGGAGGCGGCGCTGCTGGCCGAGGCCGCGCTCGCCGACAGTCTCGCGGCGGTCGCCGCGGCGCCGGCGCGGCGGCGCGTCCTGGTCCTGGAGGGCGAGCCGGGCGGCTGGCTGCCGGCCGGTTTCGAGGTGGTGGCGCAGTGTTCCGGCACGCTGGACGAGCGGCTGGCCGCGGCCTTCGGGCTGTGTTCCGGGCCGGCTCTCCTGATCGGTATGGACACTCCGCAGGTCACGCCCGCCGTCCTTGCGCCCGCGCTGGCCCCGGATTCCTGGCGGGGCTGCGACGCGTGGTTCGGTCCGGCGGCCGACGGCGGCTTCTGGGCGCTCGGCCTCGCCGAGCCGGACCCGGAGCTGCTGCGCGGGGTGCCGATGTCCGTACCGGAGACGGGTGACGTACAGCGGCGGCGGCTCATCGGCGCGGGGCTGACCGTGCGCGACCTGCGGGTGCTGCGCGATGTCGACACCGCGGCCGACGCGCGGCTGGTGGCGGCCGAGGCTCCGCACGGCCGGTTCGCCGCCACGCTGGCCGCGCTGTCACGGCCGGCGGCGTGATGACCGCCGACGGGGCGGTGCGCGCCCACCGCGCCGCCGCTTGGCACGCCGATCCGTACACGGACGCGCTGCGCACCGGCCGGGGCCCGCTCTTTCTGCGCCGCCACGACGGCCGGCTGTTGCCTCTGGAGGTGGAGCGGTGGTGCGCCGCGCCCGACCTCGCCGACCTGACCGTGCTGGAGCGGTGCCGGGGTGCCGTGCTCGACATCGGCTGCGGTCCGGGACGGCTCGTCACGGCGCTCGCGCAGCTCGGCAGGCCCGTCCTGGGGATCGATGTGAGCCCGGTCGCCGTGGCCCGCACCGTGCGTGCGGGCGGCAGCGCGCTGTGCCGCTCGGTCTTCGACCGGCTTCCCCGCGAGGGGAGTTGGAGCACCGCGCTGCTCGTCGACGGCAACATCGGAATCGGTGGCGATCCGCCGGCCCTGCTCGCCCGGCTCGGCCGCCTGGTCGGGCGGAACGGCACCGTGCTGGCCGAAACGGCGCCGCTCGACATCGACGAGCGTGTCCTGGTCCGCGTCGACGATGGCCGGGGCGCGCACGGCCCGTTCTTCCCCTGGGCCCGGATCGGCGCTCCCGCCCTGCGCAGGTACGCGGAGTCGGCGGGCTGGACACGGACGGAGCAGTGGACCGCGTCGGGGCGCAGCTTCGTGGCGCTGCGCCGCGCGGCCGTTCCCTAGAACGTGTCCGGAGAACGTGTCCGGAGAACGTGTCCGGCCGGGGCGTCGGCACCTTACGAAACGCGGACGCCGGGCAAGGGACAGGTCCTGCCGGGCGTCCGGACTGGGAGGCTGAGTGACGTGATCAACCTGCGTACCGTCCGTACCGGCGTCCTGCTGGCCGCGCTCGCCGCCGTGCTCACGCTGACCATCCGCAAGGACGGCTTCCACTCCGACCCGGCCGGCCTGTCCTGGTGGTACGCGGCGAGCTGGCTGCTCTTCGGCGCCGCGGTGTGGTCCCTGCGCAAGGCGCCGGCCGGGCATGTGGTGGCGCTGGTACTCGCCGGCGGGATCGCGGTGGCCGCCACCGGCCTCGCCGCGCCGCCGCGCACCAGCACCGACGCGTACCGCTACGCGTGGGACGGCCGGGTGCAGGCGGCCGGGATCTCCCCGTACGACCATGTGCCCGCCGACCCCGCGCTGGCCCGGCTGCGGGACAGCTGGCTGTTCCCCACCGGGGCCGCGTGCGTGGGCCCCGACCGGGCCCCTCTCCCCGCCGGCCCGGAGGGCCACTGCACCCGCCTGAACCGGCCGGGTGTGCACACCGTCTACCCGCCGGTCGCCGAGGGGTACTTCCTGCTGGTCCACGCGCTCTCGCCGGACGGCGCGCGCCACAAGCCGCTGCAGACCGGCGGCGCGCTGCTCTCCCTCGGCACGACTGTCGTACTGCTCGTGGTGCTGCGCCGCCGCGGCGAGGTGCGGTACGCGGCGTACTGGGCCTGGTGCCCGGCCGTGCCGGTCGAGGCGGTCAACAACGCGCACGCCGATGTGCTGGGTGTGCTGCTCGCCGTGGCCGCGCTGGGCATGGTGAACCTCCGCCGGGTGGCCGGCGGGGCCGTGCTCGGCGCGGCGATCGGCACCAAGCTGCTGCCCGCGGTGGTGCTGCCGGGAGCGCTGTCGGGCGTACGGCGGTTCAGGGACGCGGCAGCCGTGCTGCTGCCGGCCGCGGCGGTGTTCGCCGTCGCGTACCTGCCGTACGTGCTCGTCTCGGACGGCTCGGTCCTCGGCTACCTCGGCGGCTATGTGACGGAGGAGGGCTACGACGACACCTCCACCGCCAAGAACCGCTTCGCCCTGCTGCGCCTGCTGCTGCCCGACGCGTGGGCGTATGTGGCCGCGGCCGTCGTGCTGCTGCTCGTCGTCCTCCACGTGCTGCGCCGCGGTGACCCGGCACGGCCGTGGAGCGGCGCGCTGCTGGTCACCGGGACGGCCTTCCTGCTGCTTACGCCGGGCTACCCCTGGTACGCCCTGCTGCTGGTGGCGCTGGTCGCGCTGGACGGCCGCTGGGAGTGGCTGGGGGTCGCCATGGCCGGAGCGGCCAAGTACGTCACCGGCCGCGCCTTCGACGAGGCGAACACCCTGGGGACCACGGCGTACGCCATCGCGGCGGCCGCGGTGCTCATCGGGTGGGCGGTGCGGCGCGCCCGGTGGACCGCCGGGCCCGGGGAGCGCACCCTGGCCTCCGCACTCCCGCCGACTTCAGGAGGCGCCCGATGACCACGCCGGACCGTACCGCAGCCCCCTACCGATACGAGGACCTGCGCGCCCTGTTCATCAACTGCACGCTGAAACGCTCCCCGGAGACCAGCAACACCGAGGGGCTGATCGGCAGGAGCCGCGCCGTGATGGAGGCGAGCGGCGTGACGACCGAGCTGGTCCGGGCCGTCGACCACGACATCGCGACCGGGGTGTGGCCGGACATGACGGAGCACGGCTGGCAGTCCGACGCCTGGCCGGAGCTGTACGAGAAGGTCATGGCCGCCGACATCCTGGTGCTGTGCGGGCCGATCTGGCTCGGCGACAACAGCTCGGTCATGAAGCACGTCGTCGAGCGGCTCTACGCGTGCTCCAGTCTCCTCAACGACCGCGGCCAGTACGCCTATTACGGCCGGGTGGGCGGCTGCCTGATCACCGGCAACGAGGACGGCGTCAAGCACTGCGCCATGAACCTCCTCTACAGCCTCCAGCACCTGGGCTACACCGTGCCGCCGCAGGCCGACGCCGGCTGGATCGGGGAGGCCGGCCCCGGGCCGTCCTACCTGGATCCGGGATCCGGGGGCCCGGAGAACGACTTCACCAACCGCAACACCGCTTTCATGAGCTGGAACCTGATGCATGTGGCGGCGATGCTGAAGAGCGCCGGCGGCATCCCGGCGCACGGAAACCAGCGCTCGGAGTGGGACGCGGGCTGCCGCTTCGACTTCCCCAACCCCGAACACCGCTGACCATGCCGGTCATCCGGATCGTCCGCCACACGCCGCTGTCCGCCGACGAGGCATGGCGGCGGCTGACCGACTGGGAGCGGCACGCCGCCCATGTCCCGCTGACGCGGACGGTCGTAATGACCCCGCCGCCCACCGGCGTCGGCACACTGTTCAACGCCCGCACCGGACTCGGCCGGGCCGGTGTCGACGACCCGATGCAGGTCGTCCGGTGGGAGCCTCCCGCCGCGGGCCGGCCCGGCCGGTACAGGCTGGAGAAGCGCGGCCGGGTGGTGCTGGGCTGGGCGGAGATCGAGGTGCGGCCCGCCGGAGCGGGATGCCGGGTCCTGTGGCTCGAGGAGCTGCGGGTCCGGGGGCTGCCCCGGCTGCTGGATCCGCTGACCGGGCTGGCGGGCCGACTGATGTTCGGACGCGCGCTCACTGGGCTGCTCGAAGAGAACCCGCGTGGCGCGCAGCGATGAGTTCCGCCGCGGCGTGGAGTCTGAACCGGTGAAGCTGACAGGCCGAGCCGAGAAGGAACCCCACCATGGCAACGATCACCTTGACCACGTTCTTGTCGCTGGACGGCGTCATGCAGGCGCCCGGCGGCCCGGACGAGGACCGCAGCAACGGCTTCGAGCAGGGCGGCTGGCTGGTGCCGTACGCCGATGAGGACATGGAGAGCTTCATCGCCGGCTTGTTCGACGCCGCCGACGGCTTTCTGCTGGGCCGCAGGACGTACGAGATCTTCGCCGGCTACTGGCCGCAGGTGACGGACGAGAACGACCCGATCGCCTCCCGGCTCAACACCCTGCCCAAGTACGTGGCCTCGACGACGCTCGACAAGGCGGAGTGGCACAACTCGACCGTGCTCTCCGGCGATGTGCCGCAGAAGGTGGCCGCGCTGAAGCAGGAGTACGACCGGGAACTGCAGATCCACGGCAGCGGGACGCTGGCACAGAGCCTGATGGCCCACGACCTGATCGACGAGTACCGCCTGCTGGTCTTCCCGGTCGTACTGGGCGCCGGGAAGCGGCTGTTCGCGGACGGGGCGCTGCCGAGCGCGCTGGAGCTCGTGGAGTCCAGGACAACGGGGAGCGGAGTCGCCCTGCTCACCTACCGGCTGAAGGGCCGGCCGACGTACGGCTCCTTCGAACTGCCCGAGTGAACACTCTGCCCCCGCCGGGCCGGGCGGGGGCAGAGCGGCTAGGGCCTGTCCGGCGGATCAGGGCCGGATGGGACGCGGCGTCTGGTGCACTGCGCTTCGCTCCGTCTCCGCTCTTTTCCAGGCCCTTGGATGCGGAGCTGCATCGCAAGGCGCCGGAGTGTCCTAATAGCGGAGCTATTCGGGCATTTCGGCAACGCCGCGAGGTGCCGTGCCAGACGCCGTGGCCCCGGCCAAGATCCGCCGGACAGGCCCTAGGGGTCAGCGGATCGGCATGCCGGACAGTGTCCGGGCGATGACCAGGCGCTGGACCTCGCTGGTACCTTCGAAGATGGTGTAGATCGCCGCGTCCCGGTGCATCCGCTCCACCGGGTACTCGCGGGTGAAGCCGTTGCCGCCGAGGATCTGGATGGCCTGGGCGGTGACCTTCTTGGCGGTCTCGCTGGCGTACAGCTTGGACATCGAGCCCTCTGCGGAGGTGAACGGCTTGCCCGTCGTCGCCATCCACGAGGCCCGCCAGACCAGCAGCCGGGCGGCGTCGATGCGCGTGCGCATGTCGGCCAGCTGGAAGGCGATGCCCTGGTTGTCGATGATCGGGCGGCCGAACTGCATCCGGGTCCCGGCGTAGTCGAGCGCGACCTCGTACGCGGCCCGGGCGGTGCCCACCGCCATGGCGCCGACCGCCGGGCGGGACGCCTCGAAGGTGGCCATCGCGGCGTTCTTCACCCTCTCGCCGGACTTGGCGTTCTCACGGGCGCGGGCGAGGCGCTCGTCGAGCTTGTCCTTGCCGCCGAGCAGGCAGTGTCCGGGGATCCGCACGTCCTCCAGGACGACCTCGGCGGTGTGCGAGGCGCGTATGCCGTGCTTCTTGAACTTCTGCCCCTGCGAGAGGCCGGGGGTGGCCGGCGGCACGATGAAGGAGGCGTGGCCCTTGGAGCCGAGTGCCGGGTCGACGACGGCGACCACGACGTGGACGTTGGCGATACCGCCGTTGGTCGCCCAGGTCTTGGTGCCGTTCAGGACCCACTCGTCCTTGGCCTCGTCGTAGACGGCGCGGGTCCGCATCGCCGCCACGTCGGAGCCGGCGTCGGGCTCGGAGGAGCAGAACGCGGCGACCTTCACATCGTTCTCGTCGCCGTACATCTGCGGGATCCAGGTGCCGATCTGCTCCTCGGTGCCGTTGGCCAGCACGCCGACGGCCGCGAGGCCGGTACCGACGATCGACAGCGCGATGCCCGCGTCTCCCCAGAACAGCTCCTCCATGGCCACCGGGATGCCGAGGCCCGTGGGGTCGAAGAACTGCTGGGCGTAGAAGTCGAGGGAGTAGATGCCGACCTTGGCGGCTTCCTGGATGACCGGCCAGGGAGTCTCCTCGCGCTCGTCCCACTCGGCGGCGGCCGGGCGAATCACATCGGCGGCGAAGCCGTGGATCCAGTCGCGGACCTGCTTCTGGTCATCGTTCAGATCCATGGTGAACTCCGCCATGTCCCCTCCAAGCTGTTGTTACTAGCGGTAACAGCAGTCTGTTACCGGCCGGTAGGGGATGTCAACTCCTGTCGGCCGCTGGATTGGCCGATCAGGGAGGGTGTTACTTTGCCGGGGCGTCACGCAATCGCACGGGCGGGGAGAGACACGCAATGGAGACCACGCAACAGGCCGGTCAGCAGCAGACGGCCGAACGCCGGCGGCGCGAGCTGCTCGAAGCGGCCGACCGGGTGGTGCTCCGGGACGGCCCGCAGGCATCCATGAACGCCATCGCCGCGGAGGCCGGGATCACCAAGCCCATCCTCTACCGGCACTTCGGCGACAAGGGCGGACTGTACCGGGCACTCGCGGTGCGGCACACCGACGCGCTGCTCGACTCGCTGCGCGCGGCGGTGGACGCGGCGTCCGACCGGCGGGAGCGGGTCGAGGCGACGCTGGACGCCTACCTGGCCGCCATCGAGGCGCGCCCGCAGGTCTACCGGTTCCTGATGCACCCCGCTGAGGACCCGCAGCAGTCGGAGCAGGGCTTCGACGTGGGCCGCCATTCGGCGCCGCTGCTGCGCCGGCTCGGCGAGGAGCTCGCCAAGGTGATCGCGGAGCGGGTGGACCTGGGGCCGGACGGCGAGGAGCTGGCCCGGGTCTGGGGTCACGGCGTCGTCGGCATGATGTACGCGGCGGGTGACTGGTGGCTGAGTGAACGGCCCTGCTCCCGCGCCCAGTTGGTGCGCTCCCTCGCCGACCTGCTGTGGGGCCGGCTGGCCGACGCCGACGACCGCTCGGCGGTCCGTCCGGCTGAACAGCCGGACGGGATCTGAGTTCCGGACAGGACCTAAGCACTCCAGGGTGCCCGGCGTGCGGCCCGCAGGGCCCGGCGCCGACGCAGTCCGGTGAGCCGGTCGGTGTAGACGGTGCCGTCGAGATGGTCGCACTCGTGCTGAAGGCAGCGCGCGAAGAAGCCGGTTCCCTCGACGCGGACGGGCGCCTTGTCCAGGGTGACGCCCTCGACGACGGCCCGGTCGAATCGGGTCGTGCCGGCCTCGATGCCGGGCAGGGACAGACATCCCTCCGGACCGCGGATCTCGATCCCGTCGGCCTCCACCAGGCGCGGGTTCACGAGGTGCCCGACATGGCGGACGTCCTCGTCGTCGGGGCAGTCATAGACGAACACCCGCAGCGGAACACCGATCTGGTTGGCCGCCAGGCCGACGCCGTCCGCCGCGTACATCGTGGCGTACAGGTCCTCGATCAGCCGGGACAGGGCCGGACCGAAGTCGGTGACCGGCTCGCACGCGGCGTGCAGCACCGGATCGCCGAGCAGGCTCATGGTGCGGACCAGGCCGGAACTGCCGGGAATCGGGCGGCGTCGCATGCCCGCAAGCGTACGTGCGGCCCGGCTCCGCGCCTGCCGCGCGGTGCCGCGGTCAGGGCCCTGGCCGGATCTCGATAGGCTGAGCCCGGACCGACGCAAGGAGGATCAAGGACGATGGCAGGCAACACGGACCCGCTGTCGCCGCGGGCCAAGCTGGCCGTGACGGCGGGCAAGGCCGCGGCAGCGGTGTCACGCGCCGCGGGGCGGGGCAGCGGATCGGTGATCGGCGGCAAGGTGGCGCTGAAGCTCGACCCCGATCTGCTGGGGCGGCTCGCGCAGCACCTGGACGTCGTCCTCGTGTCGGCGACCAACGGCAAGACCACGACGACCAGACTGATCGCCGAGGCCCTGCGGGCCAGCGGTCCCGTCGTGTCGAACGCCCTCGGCGCCAATATGCCGGCCGGTATCACCTCGGCGCTGGCGGGCGGCTCGGACGCCCGGTACGGCGTGATCGAGGTCGACGAGAAGTACCTCGCCGGCGTCGCGCGCGATGTGACGCCGAAGGCGATCGCGCTGCTGAACCTCTCGCGCGACCAGCTCGACCGGGCGGCGGAGACCCGCATGCTGGCCGAGAAGTGGCGTGAGGGCCTGGCGGGCACGAAGGCCGTCGTCATCGCCAACGCCGACGACCCGCTGATCGTGTGGGCCGCGTCGTCCTCGCCGAACGTGGTGTGGGTGGCGGCCGGCCAGGAGTGGAAGGACGACGCCTGGTCGTGCCCCTCCTGCGGCGGTGTGATGCAGCGCCCCGGCGACGACTGGTTCTGCGGCGAGTGCGGCTTCCGCCGCCCCACGCCGAGCTGGGTGCTCTCCGGCGACCACGTCCTGGACCCGCACGGCTCCGCCTGGCCGATCCATCTGCAGCTGCCTGGCCGCGCGAACAAGGCGAACGCGGCCACCTCCGCCGCTGTCGCCGCCGCCTTCGGGGTGCCGCCGCAGGTCGCGCTGGAGCGCATGTACCAGGTGCAGGCGGTGGCCGGACGCTATGACGTGGTCACCTTCCAGGGCCGTGAGCTGCGGCTTCTGCTGGCGAAGAACCCGGCGGGCTGGCTCGAAACGTTTTCCCTGATCGACCCGCCGCCCACCCCGGTGATCCTCTCGGTGAACGCCCGCGGCGCGGACGGCACCGACACCTCCTGGCTCTGGGACGTCGACTACACCCGGCTCGCGGGCCACCCGATCTTCGTGATCGGTGACCGCAAGCTGGACCTCGCGGTCCGCCTGGAGGTCGCGAACCTGGACTTCCGGGTCTGCGAGACCGTCGACGAAGCCGTGCAGCTGGCCCCGCCGGGACGTATCGAGGCGATCGCCAACTACACCGCCTTCCAGGACCTGCGCCGCCGCGTCGGCAACTAGCCCGCAGAGGATGACGAGAATGAGCGACAACAGCCTGCGCCTGGTGTGGATCTACCCGGACCTGCTGAGCACGTACGGAGACCAGGGCAACGCCCTGGTGGTGGAGCGCCGGGCGCGTCAGCGCCGCCTGGACGTGGCGCGCGTGGACGTGCGCAGCGACCAGGCCATCCCGACCTCGGGCGACATCTACCTGATCGGCGGCGGCGAGGACCGGCCGCAGCGGCTGGCCGCGGAGCGGCTGCGCCGTGACGGCGGGCTGGAGCGGGCGGTCTCCAACGGCGCGATCGTCTTCTCGGTCTGTGCCGGCTACCAGATCCTCGGGCACGAGTTCATCAACGACCTCGGCGAGCGCGAGCCCGGTCTCGGTCTGCTCGACGTGGTCAGCACCCGCGGCCAGGGCGAGCGGTGCGTCGGTGACGTCCTGGCCGACATCGACGAGCCGCTCGGGCTGCCGCAGCTCACCGGCTTCGAGAACCACCAGGGCATCACGCACCTCGGCCCGACGGCCCGGCCGTTCGCCCGGACCCGCCTGGGCAAGGGCAACGGCACCGGCGACGGCACCGAGGGCGCGTACAACGGCACGGTCTTCGGCACGTACATGCACGGCCCCGTGCTGGCCCGGAACCCGCAGATCGCGGACCTGCTGCTCAAGCTGGCCCTCGACGTGAACGCGCTGCCGCCGGTCGATGACCGCTGGTACGAAGCCCTGCGCGCGGAGCGGATCAGCGCGGCCACCCAGCCCGCCTGAGGCTGCGGCGACCCGTCCGCAGATCCGTCCGCAGATCCGTCCGCCGCCCGGACGCATGGTTCAGCCCCGCCATCTCACGCTTGTAGGGTGGCGGGGATCCAGCCGGACGACGTGGTCCGGTCGTCGGCCCACGTTGCAAAGGTATTTCGGGCAATGCGAATTGGTGTACTCACCTCCGGCGGCGACTGCCCCGGCCTGAACGCCGTCATCCGTTCGGTCGTGCACCGGGCAGTCGTCGACCACGGCGACGAGGTCATCGGCTTCCACGACGGCTGGAAGGGCCTTCTGGAGTGCGATTACCGGAAGCTCGACCTGGACGCGGTGGGCGGCATCCTCGCCCGCGGCGGAACCATCCTCGGCTCCTCCCGGGTGCAGCCCGCGCACCTGGTCGACGGCGTCGAGCGGGCCCGCGGATACGTGGCGGAGCTCGGGCTCGACGCGATCATCCCGATCGGCGGCGAGGGCACCCTGAAGGCGGCCAATCTGCTGTCCGAGGCGGGCCTGCCCATCGTCGGCGTCCCCAAGACCATCGACAACGACATCGCCTCGACCGATGTCACCTTCGGATTCGACACCGCCGTCGGCGTCGCGACCGAGGCCCTCGACCGGCTCAAGACCACCGCCGAATCGCACCAGCGGGTACTCATCGTCGAGGTCATGGGCCGGCACACCGGCTGGATCGCCCTGCACTCCGGCATGGCCGCCGGCGCGCACGCCATCGTCGTACCGGAACGCCCCTTCGACATCGACGAGCTGACCGAGGTCGTCGGGCGGCGCTTCTCCGCGGGCAAGCGGTTCGCCATCGTGGTGGTCGCGGAGGGCGCGAAGCCCCGCGAGGGTTCCATGGCCTGGGACGAGGGCGGCAAGGACATCTACGGACACGAGCGCTTCGCCGGAGTCGCCCGCCAGCTGTCCGTCGAGCTGGAGGAGCGCCTCGGCAAGGAGGCCCGGCCGGTGATCCTCGGGCACGTACAGCGCGGCGGCACGCCCACCGCGTACGACCGCGTCCTCGCCACCCGCTTCGGCTGGCACGCGGTCGAGGCCGCCCACCGGGGCGAGTTCGGCATGCTGACGGCCCTGCGCGGCACGGACATCGTGATGGTGCCCCTGGCGCAGGCCGTGGAGACGCTGAAGACGGTGCCGGACGACCGGTACGAAGAGGCGGAGTGCGTGCTCTGAGCCGTCTCGTACGCACCTGACCGCCCCCGGCCGCAGCAGTGGCCGGGGGCGGTTCTACGCTGGGGCGGACAACCGACGCGAATCAGGGGCATCCCCCTCGGGAGAGAACAGATGGATCACAGCGGGCACGGCGACGGCATGACCATGGACCTGCCGCCGTTCACGCTGGGGCGCGGGCTGGAGTTCTCCCCCGACCCCTTCTTTCTGGCCGGCAGCCTGATCGCCCTGGTGCTCTACGGCTGGGCCGTGCTGCGGCTGCGCCGGCGCGGCGACAGCTGGCCGGTCGCGCGGCCCGTCCTGTTCACCCTCGGTGTGCTGAGCGTGGCGTTCGTGACCTGCACCAAGCTGAACGACTACGGCATGGTCATGTTCAGCGTGCACATGGTCCAGCACATGGTGATCAGCATGCTCTCCCCGATCCTGCTGCTGCTCGGCGCGCCGGTGACCCTGACCCTGCGGGCGCTGCCGTCCGCGGGGCGCGGCCGCAAGGGGCCGAGGGAACTGCTGGTGGCGCTGCTGCACAGCCGGTACCTGCGCGTCCTCACCCACCCGGCGTTCACCATCCCGCTGTTCATCGCGAGCCTGTACGCGCTCTACTTCACGCCCCTCTTCGACTTCCTGATGGGCAGCAAGGTCGGGCACGTGTCGATGATGGTGCACTTCCTCATGGTGGGCCTGGTCTTCTTCTGGCCGATCATGGGCGTGGACCCGGGGCCGCACCGGCCCGGCTATGTGATGCGGATGCTGGAGCTCTTCGCCGGTATGCCTTTCCACGCCTTCTTCGGCATCGCGCTGATGATGGCGAGCGAGCCCATGATCGGCACGTACGCGAACCCGCCGGCGTCGCTGGGCATCGACGCGCTGACCGACCAGAACGCGGCGGGCGGCATCGCCTGGGCGTTCAGCGAGATCCCGTCGGTCCTGGTCCTGCTCGCCCTGGTCTTCCAGTGGTACAAGTCCGAGCAGCGGACGGCCAGGCGCGCCGACCGGGCCGCCGACCGCGACGGCGACAAGGAGCTGGAGGCGTACAACGCCTATCTCGCCTCGCTCCAGGCACGCGGGCGGTAGCGGCGGGCCCCTCCCCGGGGCGACGATGGGGGCCTGACCGCCGTCCGGGCGCACGTCGCCGCGGACTGCCGGGAGAAGGGAACCCCATGCCCGGATCTACGAAGGCGATGGCAGCACTGACGGTCGGCGGCCTGGTGGTCGTGACCGCCTACACCGTGGCGCTCGGCAGCAACGGCTGGCTGTGGTTCGGCTGGATCGTGCTCGGTCTGCTGACCGCCGGCATGGCGGTGTCGCGCAGTACCTGAGCCGGCCCGAGCCGGGTCGTCCCGGCTCACGGCCTCTGGTCGCTGTGGCCGCACACCCAGGCCAGCGCGTCGTGCACGCCCCGGGTGTAGTCCCGGGGCACCGTCCGCTGGGTCGTGTCCTCCAGCTGCACGGTGGCGGCGTCGACCTCCGCGGTGAGCTGGGGTATGTCCGGCGGGCCCTCGACGCGGGCGCCGGTGATCGGGGCGTCGTCCGCACGGCCCAGCGCCCACAGATACCCGGTCAGGGCGCCGCGCGAGAGCTGGGTCTGCTGGTTCGGCCCGGCGGCCGAGGCGTCAAGGGCGCGCTGCGCGTCCTCGACCTCCGCGCGGAGCCGGGTCCCCACGGTCAGGTCTTTGTAGGGTTCCTTCTGCTGAGTGCTCATACCGATACGTCTGTCCACCTTTCCGGCGGTGATGTGCACCGGACACCGTGCGTGTGCGGCGGCTGTGAGAGGGAAAACGCCAGCATGCAGGCGCCGATGCCCGTGAGCACACCCGTTGTACGCAACTTGTACGCAACGTAGAGGCCCGTGACCGGGAAGGGGTCCAGATGAAGACCAGTACCAAGAGGAAAAAGCTGCCCCTCGCCTACAAGCCCATGGGATTCGTCCTCGGCTGGGCGGGTGGTGCGCTGGCCGGCCTCGCCTTCCAGCAGGCGTGGAAGGTGATCCGGCACGAGGACAACGCGCCGGACGCACTGGACGAGGACCGCGGCTGGGGCGAGGTGCTGCTGGCCGCGGCGGTGCAGGGCGCGATCTTCGCCGTCGTACGCAGCGCGGTGGACCGGTCCGGCGCCGCGGGCATCCGGCGCGCGACCGGCGTATGGCCCTCGCCCAGCCGTAGCGGCGGCCGGGACTGAGGGGCGGGAACAAGGGGGATACGAGGAGCCGCGGATGGACGCCGACAGCGACCGGGACGCCCTGCTGGACGGGATGACGGTGGACGACCGGCGCCCCGAGCAGCCGATCCTGCTCGGGGGTACCGGTCAGCCACTGCAGACCTGGCGGGAGAACTATCCGTACGACCTCAAGATGCGCAGGCGCGAGTACGAACAGCACAAGCGGGTGCTCCAGATCGAAATGCTCAAGCTGCAGCGGTGGGTGAAGGACACCGGCCTGCGGATGGTCGTCCTGTGCGAGGGCCGCGACGCGGCCGGCAAGGGCGGCACCATCCAGCGGTTCACGGAACGGCTCAATCCGCGTGGCGCCCGGGTCGTGGCGCTCGAGAAGCCCACCGAGCGGGAGGCGGGGCAATGGTACTTCCAGCGCTATGTGGCCCACCTGCCGGCGGCCGGCGAGATCGTCTTCTTCGACCGCTCCTGGTACAACCGCGCCGGAGTGGAACGGGTGATGGGGTTCTGCACCCCCGCGCAGTACAAGCACTTCCTGCACCAGGCCCCGCTCTTCGAGCGGATGCTCACCGACGACGGCATCCTGCTGGTGAAGTTCTGGTTCTCCGTCTCCCGTACCGAGCAGCGCACCCGCTTCGCCATCCGGCATGTGGATCCGGTGCGCCAGTGGAAGCTGTCGCCGACCGACCTGGCCTCGCTCGATCTGTGGGACGCGTACACCGAAGCCAAGATCGACATGTTCCGGGCCACGGACACCTCACACGCCCCGTGGACCGTGGTGAAGAGCAACGACAAGAAGCGCGGCCGCATCGAGGCCATGCGCAGTCTGCTGTGGCGCGTCGACTACCCGAGCAAGGACGAGAAGGCTGTCGGGATACCCGACCCGCTCATCGTCGGCGCTGCGGACACGCTGCTGGAGCCGGGTGAGGAGAGCAGCGACCTCTCCCCCACCCCGCTCGCCCAGGGCCGGCAGGGGCCCGGCGACCACCCGGCCCGGGCGGCCGGCGCGGACAAGGCGGACTGAAGGGGACGTGGCCGGCTGAGGGTCAGCTGCTCAGATCGAACTCGGCCCGGACGCGTTTGCCCACCGGCACGCGTTCGGCGCTGAGCCGGTCGCACAGGGCCGCCACGATCTCCATGCCGTGGCCGCCCAGCCGCTGCGGGTCGTGCCCGTACAGCAGCGGCAGGGCCGGACTGCTGTCGTACACCGTGACGGTGATGAGGCTCGCGGTGCCCTCGAACTCCAGCACGTACGGACCGGCGCTGTAGCGGTCGGCGTTGGTGACCAGTTCGCTCACCGTCAGCAGCACGTCCCCGCGCTTGCGCTCACCGAACTCGGCGAACCACTCGGCCGCCAGCTCTGCGAGGAACTGGTCGGCGAGTGCGCGGGCCCTGGCGATGCAGCCGGGCTCACCACCGAACACCTCGGCGCGGTGCAGGGGTTCCACGCGCACGTCAACGGCCTGCCGGGAGGCCGGTCGGGTGGTGGTGGGCTCGCTCATGATCTCCAGCCGGGGCGCCTGGGGGGTGGTCGGAGAGGATCTCCGGTCGCTCGCATACCCCGAGTCCCGCATCCTAAGCCCGTCATTTCGCGCCTGGTTTCCCGCCCTCCTGCGCGAGGGCGCGGCGGGATATCGCCGGCCGTCGGGACGAGGTGCGACCGGTCGCGGCCGGTGCGACGCTGGAGGCGGCGGGTGCCGGATGGGCAGGCGAACGCATGGGACCGGAAACGGGCAGCGACGGACACGCGGCCTCACCTGCCGCGGCGCCCGCTCCGGTCTCGCGCGACCCAGCCGGGGCGCAGCCGTCGCGTCCACGGCTCCGGGGGTTCGCGGCCGCGCTGCGGGGCCAAGAGGGGCCGGAAGCGGTCGTGGTGCGGCGGGCCGTGCGGGTCACCGTAGCCGCGGGCATCGGCTTCTACGTATGCCTTTACGGGCTGGACGCCCCCGTGGCCGCGGTCTACGCCCTGTTCGCGTCCGTCGCCATGGGGGTGCTCTCCCGCATACCGGGTACCGGACGCCGACGAGCCGGGATTGTGCTGCGGCTCCTGCCCGCCGCCTGGTTCCTGGTGATCATGGGGACCGTACTGGCGGTCCGGACCTGGGCCGCTGTCGCCGGGATGCTGGTGGTCGGCTTCGTCCTGGCGTACGGGGCGGTGGCCGGGCCTCGGCCGGCGGGTGCCGCTCCCGGCCTGCAGCTGCTCTACATCCTCCCGTGCTTTCCGCCGTACGCCCCGGGAACCCTCGACGAACGGCTGGCCGGCGTCACCCTGGGGCTGCTGCTGCTGGTCGCCGCCGAGGCGTTCGTCATGCCGGACAAGCCGGGTCCGGACTATCGGGAACTGCTGGCCCGCGCGTCCGAGGTGGCCGCGCGGTGCGCGCGGGAGCTGGCCGGCTCCCCCGCGCCACTCCCGGCAGACCTGCGCGCGCAGGCGCATGCGGCGAGCGAGGCTCTGCGCCCGTCGCACGCGCCGGAAGCCGACCGGCCGGCCGGACCCGGCATCAGGGACCGGGCGCTGGCGCACGCGGGCGCCGCTGCCCGCCAGCTCCTGCTCTGCCTGCAGGAACTCCCGGCGGGCCCGGCCCGCGGCAGCGCCCCGGAGGTGGGCGGACCGGACGTGCTGCGGCAGCTGGGCGTGAGCGCGGACCGCTCGGCCGCGGCCCTGCGGGGCGGCGCGGCGCCCGAGATCTCGCCACTGGAGCGGGAGGCCGAGGAGTTCCGCCGCACGCGCGCGTCCCTCGACCGCCCGGGGCCGGGTGGCACGACGGTGCCGCTGATGCTCCGGCAGGCCGCCGAGACGGAGGCCGCCGAGATGGGCCTGACCCTGCTGCGGGCGGTCCGGGTCGCACTCGGCGACCGGACCGTGCCCCGCGAGCTGCGCGACGGGCCGTTCTGGTACGTGCCGCTGAGCGAGCCGCGGCTGTGGTGGCGCCGGTTCACCGGCCACCTCGGCCCGCGTTCGGTCTACTTCCAGAACGCGGTCCGGCTCAGCATCGGCCTGGCGGCGGCCCGGGCCGTCGCGGGCGTGACCGACCTGCCGCACGGCTTCTGGGTCATGCTCGCCGCGCTCACCCTGACCCGTACCACCGCGGCACTCACCGGGTCGACCGTCCGCCGGGCGCTCACCGGTACGCTGCTGGGCGCGCTCGCCGCGGCCGGCATCCTCGTCCTCGCCGGGCGGCACACCGACGCGTATGCGGCCGTCCTTCCCGTGATCATGCTGGTGGCCTTCTGCCTCGGCCCCGTTCTGGGCGTCGGCTGGGCACAGGGGTTGTTTACGCTCGTGGTCTCGATGGCGTTCGCGCAGCTCGCACCGGCCACCTGGCAACTGGCGGAGGTCCGCTTCCTGGACGTGCTCACCGGCAGCCTGATCGGCCTCGCGTGCGGAGTGGTGGCCTGGCCGCGCGGCGCCCACCACGAGTTGCGCCGGAGTACCGGGGCACTGCTGCGCGAGGTCGCCTCGATGGTCACCGACACCACCTCGGCGCTCGCAGACGGACAGCGGGGCCTGGCGCCTGGCGACCATCGGGCGCTGCTGCACGCCCTCGTCCTGGCGGAGTCGTCCTTCGTGCAGGCCCAGAGCGAGCCGCCCGACCCGCGTGCGGCCGGGGTGGACTGGCAGGCCGCCCTCATCGCCGGACACCACGCCCTGCACGGATCGGGGCGGCTGCTGCGTGAGCCGGCCGCGCCCGGCGAGCTGGGCCCGCGCTCGCGCGCATGGCTCACCCTCCGGGCCGAGGCCGTTGCCGAGCGGTGCCTCCTGCTCGGCCGGCAGCTCGAACGGTCCGGACCGGACGGCGTGGACGGCTCCTGCACGGCGCCGCTCCCGCTGGCGCCGTGGCCCGCCGAGGGTCCCGTCGGCACGCCGCCGGCGCTGCTGCCGCTGGTGTTCGACACGGCCGGCTGGCTGCGCTCCGTCGCGGTCGACCTCCGCCGTGTCGTCCCGCCGTCCGGTTCCTGAGGCGACCTGTACCGCCCGCGGGGGGCCGGGCACGGCCGGGTCAGTCGGCGTCTGGGCCCTGGGCCCTGACCTTGTGGACATTTTCCAGGGAGTCGCGCAGGTCCTGCAGCCAGTCGTCCGCATGCTTCTGCACCAGCCGGACGCACCAGGCCAGGGCCTCGCTGCGGCTGCGTGCGACCCCTCCCGCGATCAGCGTGTCCAGCACCTGGCGCTCCGCTTGCCGCAGGCGGGTCATCACCGGCGCGGAGACGGTGGTGTACATGGCACGCAGGCCGCCGCACTCCACCCCCCACGACACCTTCCGCCCGAACCTTCGCTCGGCGTCACGCGCCACCCGCATGCGGTCCTCGCGGGTCCGCTCGCGGAATTCGGCGGCGCGTCCTTCCAGCGCCGCGTCCCGCTCCGTCGCGGACGCTTCGGCGCTCACCTCGGGCTCCGGGATCCGGCCGACGACCATGATCTCCTCACGGTCGACGGTCACGTCCAGGAGTTCGAGGAACAATCCCTCCGGCAGCCGCCCGGCGAACCAGCCGCGCAGCGCCTCCTTCTCCTGTTGCGTAATCATGTAATTCAACTTACGCCCACTCCTGGCTCTTGGCCAGAGCCCCGCGACGTACCGGGCGCGGGCCGGCCCTGACTCCCGATCAGGCGTGGTTCCGGGCGATCAGACCCGCACATAAACTGACCCCCTTCGTAGGATCCGTGACCTGGCAGAACGCAGCCCGTTGGGAGACACCGTGTTCTACTACGTGCTCAAATACGTCCTGCTGGGGCCGCTGCTGCGGCTGGTGTTCCGGCCGCGCATCGAGGGACTTGGGCACATTCCGGCCGACGGCGCCGCGATCGTGGCCGGCAACCATCTCTCCTTCTCCGACCATTTCCTGATGCCGGCGATCATCAAGCGGCGGATCACCTTCCTCGCCAAGGCCGAGTACTTCACCGGTCCGGGCGTCAGGGGCCGGCTCACCGCCGCCTTCTTCCGCAGCGCCGGACAGATCCCGGTGGACCGGTCCGGCAAGGAGGCCGGCCAGGCCGCGATCCGGGAGGGACTCGGGGTTCTGGGCAAGGGCGAACTGCTCGGCATCTACCCGGAGGGCACGCGGTCGCACGACGGACGCCTGTACAAGGGCAAGGTCGGCGTCGCCGCGATGGCGCTCAGGGCACAGGTCCCGGTGGTGCCGTGCGCCATGGTCGGCACGTTCGAGATCCAGCCGCCGGGGCAGGTCGTGCCGCGCGTCAAGCGCGTGACGATCCGCTTCGGGGAGCCGATGGACTTCTCCCGGTACGCCGGGATGGACAACGAGAAGGCCGTCCTGCGGGCCGTCACCGACGAGATCATGTACGCGATCCTGGAACTCTCCGGGCAGGAGTACGTCGACCGGTACGCCGCCGAGGTGAAGGCCGAGCAGCAGGCCAGGAAGTTCCCCCGGCTGTTGCGCTGACGGCGAATCAGCGCAGGGCGAACGTCACCGGGCGGCACGGGCGCGGCGGCGTAACGTCCCGAGGTATGAGCAGCGGAACCGCGTTCGTACTGGGCGCCACAGGACAGGTCGGGCGCGCCGCGGTGCGCGCGCTGACGGCGGACGGCTGGGACGTACGGGCGGCCTCGCGGCGCGGCGGGCGGGACGCGTCATGGCCCGCGGAGGTACGCACCGTACGGCTGGACCGGGACGAGAACGGCGCACTGGCCGCGGCGCTCGACGAGGCAGGCGGCGGCGTCGACGTGCTGGTGGACATGATCGCGTTCGGACAGGACCACGCGAGGCAGTTGGCCGGCCTCGCCGACCGGATCGGTTCGGCCGTCGTCCTCTCCAGCGGCGCGGTGTACGAGGACGATCACGGCCGCGGCTTCGACACCCAGTCGGAGCCGGACGGCTCGCCCAGGTACCCGGTGCCGATTCCGGAGACACAGCGCACGGTGGCGCCGGGAGAGGCGACCTACAGCACACGAAAGGTGCGGCTGGAGCGGGAGTTGCTGGCAGCCGGCGAGCGGCTGCCGGTGACCATGCTGCGCGCGGGAGCGATCCACGGACCGTACTGCCGCACGCCGCGCGAGCTGTTCTTCGTCAAGCGGGTGCTCGACGGGCGGCGCACCCGGGTGCTGGCGTACGGCGGAAGCAGCCGCTTCCACCCCGTCCACACCTCCAACGTCGCGGAGTTGATCCGGCTGGCCGCGAGGAAGCCGGGGTCCCGGGTACTCAACTCCGGCGATCCCGAGGCGCCGACGGTGGCGGAGATCGGTGCGGCGATCGACGAGGTGATGGGCTGGGAGTGCGAGACCGTGCTGGTGCCCGGCGCGCCACCGGTCGGCACGGTCGGGTCCTCGCCCTGGACTCTGGAGCATCCGGTCGTCTACGACATGTCTGCGGCGGAACGGGAGTTGGGGTACAAGCCGGTCACCGGATACGCCGCATCACTGCCGGCCACCATCGAATGGCTCAGCGCGCAGCTGCGTGGCCGGGACTGGCGTGAGGCGTTCCCGAAGATGGCGAGGGCTTACGACCCGCACGGGGACCTCTTCGGATACGCGGAGGAGGACGCGTGGCTCGCCGGGCGAAACCCGGGCCCAGCAGCCCGGCCGTAAGCTGGCGGATACGACCTTCGATGCAGCCTTCTGGGAGACACCGGGTGACCGAGTACGAGACGTACACCAAGCTGATCGGCCTGCTGGACGAGCGGGGGGCGGCGTACCGGATCATCGAGCACGAGCCGCAGGGGGCCACCGAGGCGGTCAGCGCGCTGCGCGGCAACACCCTGGCGCAAGCGGCCAAATGCATCGTCGTCATGGTCAAGACCGGTAAGAAGACGAAGCGTTACGCGCTGGCCGTGGTGCCCGGTGACCGGCGGCTGGACCTGGGCGCGGTGAAGGCGCTGCTCGGCGGTACGTATGCGGGATTCGCGACCCCGGAGGTGGCGGAGCGGCTGGCCGGGAGCGTGAGCGGAACCATTCTGCCGTTCTCCTTCGATCCCGAGCTCGAACTGGTGGTGGATCCGGCACTTCTGGAGCACGAGGAGATCTTCTTCAACGCGGCGCGCCTGGACCGCTCGCTGGCGCTGCGGACGGCCGACTACACCGCGATCGCGGTACCCCGGACGGCCGCCATTTCGTAACGTCGGCGCCCGTCCAAGCAAAGAGGAAGGGCTCCCGACAACAGATCGTACGCGTGTTCTTTATCTACGGCTGAAAATCGCCACGGAGTCCAGGAGTTGACGCAGTTCACCGGCATCCGCCGCGACGGCGGTCACGAGAATGGCGGGACCCGCGAGCGGCATCAGGACGGCCCGCTCCCCCAGCACCCTCGGCTCGGGCGTCTGTCTGGTGAAGGCCGGGTCGACGACCAGGAGTTGGCCCGCGGCCCGTCCGCCGCCCAGTACGGCCGGGCCGTCCCAGCCGCCCGGTGCGCCGGGACCGTAGGACACTTCCTGGTCGAGCAGCGGACGGCCGGCGCGGTGCACGGTGAGGCGGCCGGTGAGGCGGCCGGGCAGCTCACCGGTACGTCCGAGCACCTGCTCCTCGCGCAGGACCAGCCGTGCGGTGGGGGCGAGTTCGGCACGCGTCGTCATGCGCAGATCGCTGCCGTGCACGGAGATCAGCGGCTCGGGCAGCCAGCGGAGTTCAGCGTCGTCGCCCACGGTGAGGCGGACGTCGTACGTGGCCGGGTCGCCACCGCGGCCGGGCAGGGCGATGGTCGCCGCCGCCGAGGCGAGGTGAAGTCGTGCGCCGGGTTCCGCGACGGCCTCGATGGCCAGCCGGTCGCCGCCCAGGGGCGCGCTCATCGCACCGACGACGGTGACCTTGGCTCCCGGGCCGGCGGAGCGGACCCGGCGCAGCGCGAGCGGGCCGTCACTGTCGAGGACGAGCAGGGCGGTGGAGCCGCGGCCGTCGGCGCGCGCGGTGATCCGGGCGCAGGCGGTGAGTCCGGTCGCCGGGGCCAGGGCCTTCGCGATGGCCGCCGGCGCCGCGGTCGTGTTCGCGGTCGTTATCGTAATCGCGGTCGTGATCGCGGTGCTCATGCGTGGGCGCGGGTCCAGGCCGCGAGCTGCCCGCGGACCCAGGAGCCGACCGGCTCGACCCCGTCCTCGGCGACCAGCGATGTGAAGGCGACGGGGAGTTCACCGCGCTGGGCGGCGGCGTCCCGGGCCATCCGGCCGAGGTCGGATCCGACGTACGGAGCGAGGTCGGTCTTGTTGACGACCAGGAGATCCGAGGTGGTCACGCCCGGACCGCCCTTGCGCGGGATGTCGTCGCCGCCGGCGACGTCGATGACGAAGATCTGGGCGTCGACCAGGCCCCTGGAGAAGGTGGCGGTGAGGTTGTCGCCGCCGGACTCGACCAGGATCAGGTCGAGCGGCCCGACCGTCTCCTCCAGCTCCTCGACCGCTTCGAGGTTGGCGGAGATGTCGTCCCGGATGGCGGTGTGGGGGCAGGCTCCGGTCTCGACGGCGCTGATGCGTTCGGGCGGCAGGACGGCGCTGCGCAGCAGGAACTCGGCGTCCTCGCGGGTGTAGATGTCGTTGGTGACGACGGCGATGGAGACCTCCTCGCGCAGCAGTCGGCACAGGGCGGCGACGGTGGCGGTCTTGCCGGAACCGACCGGACCGCCGAGGCCGATGCGCAGGGCGCGCCGGCGGCCGCCCGGGCGGAGGGGCTCGGCGCTGTGGGTGTGCCGCTCGGGATAGCTGACGGCGTGGTCGAGATGCATGGCGGGCTCCGGGGGTGTTCCGTACGGGCGAGTCAGGAGGCGAAGAGGCGGACGGGCCGGGCCGCGTGGTGTTCGGCGCCGATCTCCAGCAGGGGTGCGGAGGCGGCGGGCAGGGCGTCCGTACCTTCGACGTGTGCCCGCCGCGCGGCCGCAACGGCGCGTGCGGCGACGGTGTCGAGTTCGGGTGCGAGCCGGGCGAGTACCCCGGTGGCGTCGAACGGGTCGAGGCTGAGCAGGCGTACGGTCGCGGTGGCCGGGCCGCTGACCGTTTCGTACGTGACGATGTGCGCGGCGTCCTCGGGGCCGAGCCCGGCGGCGCGGGCGGCCAGGCCCAGTACGACGGGCTGATGGGCGCCCCGCGGCAGCGCCGCGGCGAGGTCGTCGAGCGCGGGCGCGGACCAGACGGTCCGCGCGGCGCGCATCATCTGCCGGCCGAGGCGGCGGCCGGCGGTACGCAGTGCGGGTGAGGGGGTACGGGCGTCGGCGGCCGCGTCCAGGACGAGCGGGTCGAGGCCGAGGGCCGCCGCGGCGGCCAGCGCGGCGGAGACGAGACCGGTGGTGTGGAGCCGGCCGCGGCAGAAGTCCTCCAGGGTTGCGGCGTCGCGGATCCGGCCGGCCTGCACGGCGGCTTCGGCGCCACCGGAGTGGGCGTGGCCGCCCGCCGGGAACCGGCCGTCGGCCAGCACCAGCAGGGTGGCCCGGCCGGTCGTGGACGCGCCTGCGCCGTTCATCACCGCACCCCGTGATCAGAAGAGGAAGTAACGCTGGGCCATGGGGAGTTCGACAGCGGGCGCCGGCTCGACCGCTTCGCCGTCGATCGTCACCGTGAAGGTGTCGGAGTCGACCTCCACCCGCGGGCGGGCGTCGTTGTTGCGCATATCGGCCTTGGTGACACCGCGGGTGTTCTTGATCGCCACGAACCGCTTGCCGAGCCCCAGGCGTTCCGGCAGCCCGTCGTCGAGAGCCGCCTGGGCGACGAAGTTGAAGGAGTTGGCCGCCGGTGCACGGCCGTTGGCGCCGAACATCGGGCGGGGCAGTACCGGCTGCGGGGTCGGGATGGAGGCGTTGGCGTCGCCCATCTGCGCGTAGGCGATCTGCCCGCCCTTGATGACGAGCTGCGGTCTGACACCGAAGAAGGCCGGGTCCCAGAGGACCAGGTCGGCGAGCTTCCCGGTCTCGACGGAGCCGATCTCGTGGTCCAGGCCCTGCGCGACGGCCGGGTTGATCGTGTATTTGGCGACATAGCGACGGGCCCGGTGGTTGTCGGCGCGGCCGTCGCCCGGCAGGGCGCCACGTCGTTTCTTCATGACGTGCGCCGTCTGCCAGGTGCGCAGGACGACCTCACCGATCCGGCCCATGGCCTGGGAGTCGGAGGAGATGATCGAGACGGCACCGAGGTCGTGCAGGATGTCCTCGGCGGCGATGGTGCTGGGCCTGATCCGGGACTCGGCGAACGCGAGGTCCTCGGGGACGGCCGGGTTGAGGTGGTGGCAGACCATCAGCATGTCGAGGTGTTCCTCGATGGTGTTGACGGTGTGCGGGCGGGTCGGATTGGTCGAGCTCGGCAGCACATGGGGCTCCGAGACGACGGTGATGATGTCCGGCGCGTGCCCGCCTCCGGCGCCCTCGGTGTGGTACGCGTGGATGGTCCGGCCGGCGACGGCGGCGAGGGTGTCGGCGACGAACCCGGCCTCGTTGAGGGTGTCGGTGTGGATGGCCAGCTGGGCGCCGGTCTCCTCGCAGACGCTCAGGCAGGCGTCGATGACGGCCGGGGTCGCCCCCCAGTCCTCGTGGATCTTGAACCCCAGTGCTCCGCCGCGCAGTTGGGAGTGCATGGCGTCGCGGGACATGGTGTTGCCCTTGCCGAGCAGTCCGATGTTCACGGGGTGGGCCTCCAGCGCCGCGAACATCCGCGCGAGATGCCAGGGTCCGGGGGTGATGGTGGTGGCCTTGGTGCCTTCGGCGGGTCCGGTGCCGCCGCCGACGAGCGTGGTGATTCCGGAGGCGAGGGCTTCATCGAGCAGGGTCGGCGAGATGAAGTGGACATGGGCGTCGATGGCGCCCGCGGTGAGGATCTTCCCGTTGCCCGCGATGATCTCGGTCTCGGGACCGATCACCAGGTCCGGGTGTACGCCGTCCATGGTGTCGGGGTTTCCGGCCTTCCCGAGGCCGGTGATCCGGCCGTCGCGGATGCCCACGTCGGCCTTGACGACGCCCCAGTGGTCGAGGACGACGACGCCGGTGATGACGGTGTCGGGCGCGCCCTCGGCGCGGGTCGTCCGAGCCTGTCCCATCGACTCGCGGATGACCTTGCCCCCGCCGAAGACCGCCTCGTCGCCGGCCCGTCCGGGACCGCCGGCCCGGTCCTGCTCGATCTCGATGAGCAGGTCGGTGTCCGCGAGCCGGATTCGGTCACCGGTGGTGGGGCCGTACAGATCGGCGTACACGGCACGGTCCAGGTGCAGCTCACGCATCGAGCGCCCCTCCCGTCTCGCCGCGCAGGCCGTGCACCGTACGCAGGCCCGCCAGGGGAACGAGCTCCACGGTGACCGGGATGCCCGGCTCGAAGCGGGTCGCGGTGCCGGCGGCGATGTTCAGCCGCAGGCCGTGCGCCGCTGTGCGCTCGAACCGCAGACCGGGGTTCACCTCGGCGAAGTGGTAGTGCGAGCCGACCTGGACGGGCCGGTCGGCGGCGTTCAGCACGGTGAGACGAGTGACGGGCCGGCCCTCGTTGAGGGTCACGGGCCCGTCGGCGTAGAGGACTTCGCCCGGGATCATCGGCGCACTCCCCCTCAGACGATCGGATCGTGGACGGTGACCAGCTTGGTTCCGTCCGGGAAGGTCGCCTCGACCTGGACGTCGTGGATCATCTCGGGGATACCGTCCATGACATCGTCACGCGTGAGGACCTTGCGCCCCGACGACATGAGTTCCGCGACGGTACGTCCGTCGCGGGCGCCCTCCATGATGTGCGAGCTGATGAGCGCGATCGCCTCGGGATGGTTCAGCCGGAGCCCGCGCGCCCTGCGCCTCTCGGCCACGTCGGCGGCCACATGGATGAGCAGCCTCTCCTGCTCGTGCGGCGTCAGTTGCACGGGTCCCACCTCACTGTCGGTTCCGGCGAGTGTCGACAGCTCGCAGCCAGGCGTTGCAGGTTAGGACGCCAGTTTTTCCAACGCGTTAACTGATGTTTCGGTCACCCATGCGCCCGTCAGCTCTCGTGTCCCGCCGGGCGGTCACCCGCGCCCGGGTCACGATGCTCCGCCGCGATGCCGAAGCGGTGCCGTTCGCCCGGAGCGGACGTCAGCGAGCGGACCGAGGAGACCGAGCTGATCACCTGCTCCTCCGCCGGCTCCGCGGCGGATTCGAGTCGTTGCAGGTCAGCGGCGGAGACCAGCGCCACCAGGGGCTTCCCGTGACGTGTCACCACGACTCGCTCGCCCCCGTAGACGACGCGGTTGATCAGTTCGGCGAGCTCTGCGCGGGCTTGCGTCACCGGAATCTCGTAGGCCATGCTCCCATCATAACGTCATGTACATCCTGTACATTTTTGACAGAGCGCGCCGCAGTACGAGAGGAACGCCATGAGCCGGTCCATCGCCCGCCACGTCCTGCCCGAGTTCACCGAGCGCACCACCACCGGGACCCGCACCCTCGACCCGTACTCCAAGCTGCTGGGCGAGCGCATCGTCTTCATGGGAACCCCGATCGACGAGACCGCGGCCACCGATGTCGTCGCGCAGTTCATGTATCTGGAGCACGCCGGGCCCGACCAGGACATCTCGCTCTACATCAACTCTCCCGGCGGCTCCTGGGCGGCGATGTCCGCCATCTACGACACGATGCAGTTCGTCGCCTGCGACGTGGAGACGATCTGTCTGGGCCAGGCCGCCTCCTCCGCCGCCGCACTCCTGGCAGCCGGCACACCGGGCAAGCGACTGGCCCTGCCGGGCGCCCGGGTGCTGATCGACCAGCCCGCCATGCCGGAGCCGGTGCGGGGGCAGCCCTCGGACCTCGAGATCCAGGCGCGGGAGCTGCTGCGGGAGCGCGAGATGCTCACCCGGATGCTCGTACGGCACACCGGGCAGAGCGCGGAACGGATCTCGGCGGACATCGAGCGCGACACGGTCTTCGACGCCGAAGGCGCCCGGGAGTACGGACTCGTGGACCGGATCGTGCACAGCCGCAAGGGCACCCCGACGGTCCTCGGCTCGAGGTGAGACCCGGATGCTGCCGGAACTCCCGCCGCTGCCCGCCCTGACGCGCGCCGAGGGCGAGTTGGTGGACCGCTACCTGGAAGTCGTCGACCTGCTGGGCCGGATCAATCCGGCCCGGGGCGGCGACACGTACAGCTGCCTGCGAGCGGCGCAGGCCCTCGTGAGCAGGGCGGCGGCCCTGCGCGACGCCCTGACGGTCATGCACCGGCGGGGCGAGAGCGAGGTGTACGAGCAGACGCTGACCCGCGCGCTGCGCGTCCTCGACGGGGAGCGCCGCACCGCGCGCGTCACCATGCCGCCGCTGTCGGAGACTTGAGAGAACGACACGCCGAACCACACGCACGGAGTACGGGAATCGATACTCCTTTCGGCTTATCGACGAGGAGCCAGACGGACCATCCGACTTGCACAACGCGCCTGTACGCAGAGCGGAATGGATCGTTCCGCCGCTGGTCCAGGCCTCCTCGCACTCCGCGGCGGGAGGCCGGAAGTACCTCCGTCCACCCGAACGGGTCAGCGGTGAGGAACCCCACATACGTCCGTTTCCGCTCGGATTTTCGGGCGGTTATGAGTCAAGATCCCTGGGACGACAAGCCCCCGCCACCGCGGCGGGGCGGTCCGGGCGGACGCCGAGTCCTGCCGCCGTCCCGGATGCCTGGTCGACAAGAGTGGATCGGCAGGAGTGGAGGACCCAAGTACTACGGGGTGGCCGGAACATGGTCATTCCTTGGGGTGAAGCCGTCTTCGACGGCCGGGCAACTTCGCCAGCCCGAACCCGACAGGTCATCCTTCACAGGCGGCTGACGAAGGGTTGCGCATGTCTGCGCAGAACACTGTCCCGTCTCTGCTGTCCCGGGCCGGCGCCGCATCGGCGCTCACCCTCGCCGCCGTCGGCGGCACCATGCTGGCGCCGGGCGCCGTGCCGGAAGCCCAGGCCGCCGCGTCGTACGCGACGAAGGCCCTGAACGTGGCAGCCTCCAAGAAGGGGGCGCCGTACAAGTACGGAGCGGTGGGACCGAAGCGCTTCGACTGCTCGGGGCTGACGCTCTACTCGTACAAGAAGGCCGGGAAGGCACTGCCCCGCACCGCGGCACAGCAGTACAACAAGACCCGCCACATCTCGGCGTCCCAGCGCAAGCAGGGCGACCTGGTCTTCTTCCACTCCGGCAGGAACGTCTACCACGTCGGGATCTACGCCGGTAAGGGCAAGATCTGGCACTCCCCCAAGACCGGTGCGGTCGTGCGGCTGGAGAAGATCTGGTCGAAGAGCGTCTGGTACGGCCGGGTGCGCTGACGGCTGCGGACTCCCCACGGAGGGCGGTACGTTGTCCGTCCGGCGGTACTGACCGCACACATGTCCGAGGGAGACCCGTGTCATTTCTCAATCCGGTACGGCACATCACGTTCGACGCGCACGATCCGTACACGCTGGCCGAGTTCTGGTCCGCGCTGACCGGATACGCGATCGACGGCGACAAGCCGGGTGACGACGAAGTGCTGATCGTCGCGGGCCGGGACGGGATCCCCGGGCTGCTCTTCATCCGGGTACCGGAGGGCAAGACCGTCAAGAACCGCGTCCACCTCGACATCCAGCCGCCTTCCGGCACGCGGGACCAAGAGGTGGAGCGGCTTGCCGGACTCGGTGCGTCGGTCGTGAGTGACCGGCGTACCGAGGACGGGCTCGGCTGGGTCGTGATGGCGGACCCCGAGGGCAACGAGTTCTGTGTGGAACGCGGCGCGGCGGAGCGCGGGCCGGCCTGATCTCCCGGCCGGTGGCGCAGGGCCGGACACCCCTGTGGGATCCGGGCGGCTCAGGGCGCTTCGGTCACGGGTTCGGGCACTGCTTCGGGGACCACGGGGGCCGGCACCGACTCCGGCTGCCGGGCCGCGGCGGTCCACGGCAGCGCGATCCAGACGGTCTTGCCGCCGTCCTCGGTGGGGGCGACGGACAGCCGGCCACCGCACTCGGCTGCCAGCCAGCGGATGATGACCATGCCGCGCCCGTTGTCCTGCTGAACGGCCGCCGGAAGCCGCTTCGGCCAGCGGGGGTGGCTGTCGGTGACGCCGATGTGCAGCTCTTCGTCGCGCTCCAGCCGGAGATCCACGGTGAAGGTGGGCGACTGGCCGAAGGTGTGCTGCACGGCGTTGGTCGCCAGCTCGGAGACGATCAGCCGTACCGTTTCGGCGGTCCCGTGTCCGGCGGGAAGGCCCCACGCGGAGAGAACGTCGGCGACGTATCTCCGGGCGGCGGAGACCGAGACGGGATCGCTCGGCAGAGTGACGGATGTTTCCTGGTGGTCTGCCATGGCGACGCTGTCCCTTTCCCACCGGGGCCGGACTGAGGCTTCGTGACGGATGAACTCGAAGACGGTCCCGGATACGTGCTTCGCGCCAGCGTGCCACTCATGCCGTCGCCGCGGGTGGCGATCCACCAGGATGTGCGGTCAACTGTCGCTCGAAGCGGTGAACTCTGCTACGGAAGAGCGTATTTGGGCGGCGGCGCGGTGGCCAGAATGGTGCCGACCGCCTGCGCGATCTCCTGATCCGTCAGATCCGCGCGCGCGGTCAGCCGCAGCCGGGAAATGCCGTCGGGTACGGACGGCGGCCGGAAGCAGCCCACGAACAGGCCCGCCGCGCGACAGTCGGCGGCCCACTGCAGCGCCGCCCCCGCCGACGGAGCCCGTACGGACACCACGGCGGCGTCGGGCCTCGCCGCGGTCAGCCCGGCGGCGGTCAGCCGGTCGTACAGGGTGGTGGCCACCGTGCGGGCATGGGCGGCCAGTTGGGGTTCGTTGCGCAGCAGCCGCAGGCTTCCCAGCGCGGCGCCGGCCGCCGCGGGCGCGAGTCCGGTGTCGAAGATGAAGGTGCGCGCGGTGTTCACCAGATGGTCGATGACCTTGGCGGGACCGAGCACCGCCCCGCCCTGGCTGCCCAGCGACTTGGACAGGGTCAGCGTCGCCACCACGCCGTCCGCGCCGGCCAGGCCCACGGCGTGCAGGGCGCCCCGGCCGCCCTCGCCGAGGACGCCGAGGCCGTGCGCGTCGTCGACCAGCAGTGCGGCGCCATTGTCACGGCAGGCGGCGGCGTGCTCGGTCAGCGGCGCGGCGTCACCGTCGACGGAGAAGACCGAGTCGGTGACGGTGAGGGCCCGTCCGGGGTGCGCCTCGAGTGTCTTGCGCACGGCGTCGGGATCGGAGTGCGGGACTACGGCCGTCTGCGCGCGTGAGAGCCGGCAGCCGTCGACGATGGACGCGTGGTTCCCGGCGTCCGAGACGATGAGCGAGCCGCGCCCGGTCAGCGCGGTGACCGCGGCGAGGTTCGCCGCGTAGCCGGAGGACAGGACGAGCGCGGCCTCGAAGCCGCAGAACTCCGCAAGCTCCCGCTCCAGCGTGGCGTGCAGTTCGGTGGAGCCGGTCACCAGCCGCGATCCGGTCGCTCCGGCCCCCCAGCCGCGGGCCGCGTCGGCCGCCGCCGCGGTGATCTCCGGGCGGTGCGCGAGCCCCAGGTAGTCGTTGCTCGCCAGGTCGAGAAGCGCGGATTCGGCGGGGCGGGGACGCAGCGTGCGTACGAGACCGGCCCGTTCGCGCTCGTGCGCCGCTTCGTCGATCCAGTCGAACACGTCCTGGGCCATGGATGAGTCCTCGCGGTTTGTGGGCTGTCGACAGACCCTAACGGGCCCGGTCTGCTGTCAGGGTGTGGCAATACACACACCTCGAAGGGGCTCCGTTGTGCGATCTCTCCTTGGCCGGGGGCGGTGCCGTAGGCCAGGATCGGGGGCATGGATCTGCTGACCACGCTGGTGGACAAGGGGCTGCGGCGCGAACTGCCGACCCGCGAAGAGGCGCTCGCCGTACTGGCGACTTCGGACGACGAACTGCTCGACGTGGTGGCCGCGGCCGGCAAGGTGCGCCGCCAGTGGTTCGGGCGGCGGGTGAAGCTCAACTATCTGGTCAACCTGAAGTCGGGCCTGTGCCCCGAGGACTGTTCGTACTGCTCCCAGCGGCTCGGCTCGAAGGCCGAGATCCTCAAGTACACCTGGCTGAAGCCCGACGAGGCCTCCAAGGCCGCCGCCGCGGGTGTGGCCGGCGGCGCCAAGCGCGTCTGCCTGGTCGCCAGCGGCCGCGGGCCGACGGACCGTGACGTGGACCGGGTGTCGCAGGCCATCGAGGCGATCAAGGAGCAGAACGAGGGCGTCGAGGTGTGCGCCTGCCTCGGGCTGCTCTCGGACGGCCAGGCGGAGCGGCTGCGGGCCGCCGGCGCCGACGCGTACAACCACAACCTGAACACGTCCGAGGGGACGTACGGGGAGATCACGACCACCCACACGTACGCGGACCGGGTGGAGACCGTCCAGCAGGCCCAGGCGGCCGGGCTGTCGGCCTGCTCGGGGCTGATCGCCGGGATGGGCGAGAGCGACGAGGACCTGGTCGACGTCGTCTTCGCGCTGCGCGACCTCGACCCGGACTCGGTCCCGGTCAACTTCCTGATCCCGTTCGAGGGCACCCCGCTGGCCAAGGAGTGGAACCTCACTCCGCAGCGGGCGCTGCGCATCCTCGCCATGGTCCGGTTCGTCTGCCCGGACGTGGAGGTACGGCTCGCGGGCGGTCGCGAGGTGCATCTGCGCACGCTCCAGCCGCTCGCCCTGCACCTGGCCAACTCGATCTTCCTCGGCGACTACCTCACCAGTGAGGGCCAGGCGGGTCAGGCCGACCTGGAGATGATCGCGGACGCCGGTTTCGAGGTCGAGGGCACCGGCACGACCACACTGCCCGAGCACCGGGCCGACGCGCTCGCCGCCGCCGAAGGCTGCGGATCGCACGGAGGCGGCGGCTGCGGGCCGTGCGGCTCCTCGGCGGAGTCCGAGGTTCCGGCGGCGGAGGTGCCGGCCGCTCAGGTGCCCACGGCTCAGGCGCCGGGCGAGGTGCCGGGCGCTCGTACGGACCTCGTCGCGGTCCGTCGCCGCGGCGCCGGGACGGACCTCGCGCCCAATGCCTGATCCGCTGTCCCCCGGCGAGCTGCTGGACCTGGACCGGCAGCATGTCTGGCATCCGTACGGCCCGATGCCCGGCCGGCAGGAGCCGCTCCTCGTCGGTTCGGCGTCGGGCGTACGGCTGCGGCTGGAGCAGCCCGCGCACGGCCAGGACGAACTGGTCGACGGCATGTCGTCGTGGTGGTCGGCGATCCACGGCTACAACCACCCGGTGCTCAACGACGCGGCCCGCGGCCAGCTGGACCGGATGAGCCATGTGATGTTCGGCGGCCTCACGCACGAGCCCGCCGTCCGGCTCGCCGCCAAGCTGGTGGAGATCACCCCGGCCGGGCTGGAGCACGTCTTCCTGGCCGACTCCGGATCGGTCTCGGTCGAGGTCGCGGTGAAGATGTGCCTGCAGCACTGGCGCTCGGTGGGCCGGCCGGGCAAGCAGCGGCTGCTCACCTGGCGCGGCGGCTATCACGGTGACACCTGGCAGCCGATGTCGGTGTGCGATCCCGAGGGCGGCATGCACGAGCTGTGGTCCGGAGCGCTGCCCCGTCAGGTGTTCGCGGACGCGCCGCCGGCCGGCTTCGACGCCGCGCCGGACCCGGCGTACGTACAGCACCTGACGGACCTCGTCGCCCGGCACGCGGACGAGCTGGCCGCGGTGATCGTGGAACCGGTTGTGCAGGGCGCGGGCGGGATGCGCTTCCACTCCCCCGGCTATCTGCGGGTGTTGCGCGAGCTGTGCGACGCGCACGACGTGCTGCTGGTGCTGGACGAGATCGCGACCGGGTTCGGGCGTACGGGCGCGCTGTTCGCGGCGGACCATGCCGGGATCTCGCCGGATGTGATGTGCGTGGGCAAGTCGCTGACCGGCGGCTACCTCACGCTGGCGGCGACGCTGTGTTCCTCACGGGTGGCCGACGGGATCTCGCGGGGCGAGGTGCCGGTGCTGGCCCACGGGCCGACGTTCATGGGCAATCCACTGGCCTCGGCGGTGGCGCTGGCCTCGATCGACCTGTTGCTGGGTCAGGACTGGCGCCAGGAGGTCAAGCGGATCGAGACGGGCCTGCGGAACGGCCTCGCGCCGGCGGCATCCCTTCCGGGCGTGCGGGACGTACGCGTACTCGGCGCGATCGGTGTCGTCCAGCTGGATCACGGCGTGGACATGGCCGCGGCGACGCGGGCCGCCGTGCGCGAGGGCGTGTGGCTGCGGCCGTTCCGGGACCTGATCTACACGATGCCGCCGTACGTCACCGGTGACGAGGACGTGGCCCGCATCGGCCGCGCCGTGTGCGCGGCCGCCGCAGCGGGTTAGGGCCCGCTGCGCGGCGGGCCCGAGAAACAAGACGCCCGAGAGGCAAGACGCAGGAAGGACGGTGGACGGCGATGGCCGTGGTCGTGGTCAGCGGAACCGGGACGGAGATCGGCAAGACCGTCGTCACCGCCGCGGTGGCGGCGACGGCGCTGGCGGCCGGCCGGTCCGTCGCGGTACTGAAACCCGCGCAGACGGGACTGGCGCCCGGCGAGCGGGGCGACGCGGCGGAGGCGGCCCGGCTGGCGGGTGAGCTCACCGCCGTCGAACTCGCCCGCTTCCCGGAGCCGTTGGCACCCGATACGGCCGCGCGGCGGGCCGGGCTCGCGCCGGTGCACCCGCAGGAGGTGGCCGAGGCGGCGGAGAAGCTCGCCGCCGAACACGACCTGGTACTGGTCGAGGGCGCGGGCGGGCTGCTCGTACGGTTCGACGAGGCGGGGTCCACGCTCGCCGACGTGGCCCGGCTGCTGCGCGCGCCGGTCCTGGTGGTGGCCCCGGCCGGGCTCGGCACGCTCAACTCCGTGGCCCTGACCTCGGAGGCCCTGCGGGCACGGGAGTTGGAACCGCTGGGGATCGTGATCGGCAGCTGGCCGGCCGTGCCGGATCTCGCCGCGCGGTGCAATCTCGCCGACCTGCCGTCGATGGCCGGCGCGCCGCTGATCGGGGCCGTACCCGAGGGCGCGGGTGCGCTGGCTCCCGCGGAGTTCCGGGCGCGGGCCGCGAGTTGGGTGAGCCCGGGGCTCGGCGGTGTCTGGGACGCGGACGCGTTCACCGCGCAGGCCGGACCCGGCGCCTGGTCCGCGTGACCCGGATCTAGGCTGGCCCTCATGCGAGCACGAGTGGACGAGATCGTCTTCGACTGCGCCGATCCGGCGGCCCTGGTGCGCTTCTGGGCCGCCCTGCTCGGCGGCGAGCCGGTGGACCGCAGCGAGGAGTGGTCGTACATCGACCCGCCGGGGTTCACCCGGGTCGCCTTTCAGCGGGTCCCCGAGGGCAAGGCCGCCAAGAACCGGCTCCATCTCGACCTGGACGCGGGCGACGTCGACGCGGCGGCCGACGAGGCGGTCCGGCTGGGCGCGGTCAGGGTCGGCGGCATGGTGACGGACGATCACGGTCACTTCCAGGTGCTGCGCGACCCGGAGGGCAACGAGTTCTGTTTCGTACAAGGATGACGCGCCTGGTCCGGGGGGACAATTGACGGTATCCGTCCGTTCACCGGAGGAGGACCCGTCATGCCGCTGCGCAGCACCAAGGTGCCCCGGGACGTCGTGCATCATCCGCTGTTCGCCCGCTTCTACGCCCGGTTCAGTGTGGCCGCGGATCTCAGAGCGGGGGTGGCCGCCCACCGCGAGGAGCTGCTCACGGGACTTTCCGGCCGGGTGATCGAGATCGGCGCGGGTAACGGCCTGAACTTCGCCCACTACCCGGTCACCGTCTCCGAGGTCGTCGCGGTCGAGCCGGAGCGCACCCTGCGCCGGCTGGCCGTGAGCGCGGCGATGCGGGCGGAGGTTCCGGTGGATGTGGTGCCGGGCGCCGCGGAGGCGCTGCCGGTCAAGAGCGAGGCGTTCGACGCGGCCGTGGTGTCGCTGGTGCTGTGCACCGTACGGGACCTGCCGCGGGCGCTCAGCGAGATCCGGCGCGTCCTGCGTCCCGGCGGCGAGCTGCGGTTCTTCGAGCACGGGGTGGCCCGGGGGCGGGCGATGGCCACGACCCAGCAGGCACTGGACCGTACGGTGTGGCCGCTGCTCTTCGGCGGCTGCCACACGGCGCGGGACCCGCTGGCCGCGATCGAGGCGGCGGGCTTCGAGCTCGACGGCTACCGCAGGCTGAAGGTCCCCGAAACGGGGATCACGCTTCCGACGTCGTCCTGCGTGCTGGGCACGGCCCGGCGGCCCCCGGTCGTGGACTGATCCGGGCCTGCGGGGTGGTCGGTCACCGGGTCCACCGCCGCAGTTCGTCGGCGATCGCCCGCACGTCCGCCCGGCCGTCCTTGACCAGGCGGGCCAGATCGCGGACCTGGGCGGGCGAGGTGGTCACCTTCAGACCGCCGGCGACGAGATAGGCGTACGCGACGGCGAAGGCGAACATGGCGTTGGACCGCTCCAGGGCCGGGACGTGCAGCAGCAGTTGCAGCAGCGAGGCGGCACGCGCCTGCGGATCGCCGTAGACAGGGACGCCGAATATCTCCGCGTCATGCCGGCTGACGGCGGCGACCAGGGCGCCCCAGTCGGTGACCTGCGGATCGCCGGGTGTCCTGTGCTCGGCGATCATGAGCAGCCAGGCGAGATCGATCTTGAGGCTCAACGGCGCCCTTCGCGCTCCGCGCCGAACTCCTCGGCGAACACCGACTCGTAACTCTTCATGAAGTCCGCGGCCGCCTCGACAAAGGTGCGGCCGGCCTCGCCCGCGTCCTGGCGGACGAGTTCCTCGATGTAACGGTTGACGCTCATGCCGCGTTGCTGGGCGCGGCTGCGCGCCGCTTCGGCGGTGGTTTCGTCCACCCGTACGTTCAGCTGAGTCTTCGCCACACTCCTAAGCTAGCGCGAGAGCGCTATCACCGACAAGAGTCCCGGGCTGGCCACCACTCCGATGCCCCTTACATGTTTCGCCCGGAACCCCACCTGGGAGGGATACCGAAGTCCCGTCCGCCCCTCTACCCTCGGTGGGCATAACGGGAGTTGGGGCGGCCACAAACGGGGAGGCGGCCATGTCCACACCTGCTGCGGCGCACGCCGAGGACCACGCGGGCCGGGTGCCGGTGGCCGCGCGGGCCCGGGCGCTGACCAAGGCGTACGGGACCGGCGAGACGACCGTACTCGCCCTGGACGCCGTCGATGTGGACATCTCGCGCGGCCGGTTCACCGCCGTGATGGGGCCCTCCGGGTCCGGCAAGTCCACCCTGATGCACTGCCTGGCGGGCCTCGACACGGTCTCCGCCGGGCAGGTGTGGCTGGGCGACACCGAGATCACCGGGCTGAAGGAGCGCGAGCTGACCCGGCTGCGGCGGGACCGGATCGGCTTCATGTTCCAGTCGTTCAACCTGCTGCCCACGCTCACGGCCGCGGAGAACATCACGCTCCCCATGGACATCGCGGGGCGCAGACCCGACGCGCCGTGGCTGGAGCGGGTCATCGACACCCTCGGGCTGCGCGACCGGCTCGGGCACCGGCCGGCCCAGCTGTCGGGCGGTCAGCAGCAGCGGGTGGCCTGCGCCCGCGCGCTCGCGTCCCGGCCCGAGCTGATCTTCGCGGACGAGCCCACCGGAAACCTCGACTCCCGTGCCGGCGCCGAGGTACTGGCCTTCCTGCGGGAGGCCGTCGACCGGCTCGACCAGACGGTGGTGATGGTGACGCACGATCCCGGCGCCGCCGGGCACTCCGATCTGGTGCTGTTCCTGGCGGACGGCCGGATCGTCGACAGGATGCCGCAGCCCACCGCGGAGGCGGTGCTCGAACGGATGAAGCGGTTCGACGGACTGCGTTCCGACCCGCGGGGAGAGGCTGAGGCCGGGTGCTGAAGGCGACGCTGCGGAGCTTCTTCGCCCACAAGGGGCGGCTGCTGCTGTCCGCGCTGGCCGTGATCCTGTCGGTCGCCTTCGTCGCAGGCAGCCTGATCTTCTCCGACACGGTCACCCGGACGTTCGACCGGCTGTTCGCCTCCACCTCGGCGGATGTGACCGTGGGCCCGAAGGAGGGCGTCAGCGGAAACCTGCCCTCGGGCGCGGTCGAGACCGTGCCCGCGAGCCTCGCCGAGCGCATCGGCGCGGTCGAGGGGGTGGCCGCCACCCACGTCGACGCCGCGGTGGAGAACATCACGGTCGTCGACCGGAACAACGATCCCGTCGGGCCGACGACGGGCGCGCCGACCATCGCCACCAACTGGTACGTCACCGAGCGCAGCCCGGTGAAGCTGACCAGCGGGCGGGAGCCGCGCGGCGCGGGCGAGGCGCTGCTCGACCGGGACACCGCCGACAACGAGAAGGTCCGGATCGGCGACACGCTCACCGTCCTGGCCCGGCCGGGCTCCTTCAGGGTGGAGATCGTCGGCATCGCCACCTTCACGACCACCAATCCCGGCGCCGCCCTGGTCTTCCTCGACACCCCGACCGCGCAGACCAAGCTGCTGGGCAGGGCGGGCGTGGCGACCGCGATCTCCGTGGACGCGGCTCCCGGCGTCAGCGATGCCGTACTCAAGGAGCGCGTCGCGGCCGCGGTCGGTGACGCGTACGAGCTGCGGACGGCCGACGAGCAGGCCGAGTCGGCCGCGGCCCAGCTCGGCGGCTTCCTCGACGTCATCAAGTGGGTGATGCTCGGATTCGCCGGGGTGGCGGTCCTGGTGGGCGTGTTCCTGATCGTCAACACCTTCTCGATGCTCATCGCGCAGCGCACCCGCGAGCTGGGTCTGATGCGCGCGCTCGGCGCCGACCGCCGCCAGGTGCGCAGGTCCGTGCTGACCGAGGCGCTGCTGCTCGGCCTGGTCGGCTCGACGCTGGGGCTGGCCACGGGGATCGGGCTGGCGGCCGGCCTGATCGCTCTGATGGGGCTGCTCGGGATGAACCTGAGCGCCGCCGAGATGGTCGTCGGCTGGGGCACTCCGGTGTCGGCGTACGTGGTCGGGCTCGGCGTCACCTTCCTTGCCGCGTATCTGCCGGCTCGCCGCGCGGGCCGGGTCTCGCCGATGGCCGCGCTCGCGGACGTCGAAGTCGCGGGCGTAGGCAAGCCGCTGAAGGTGCGGGCGGTGGTGGGCGCGCTGGTCGGCGCGGCCGGTGCGGCGGCGCTCGCCGGGTGCGCGGCGAGCGACGACACCTCGTCGGCGGCCTCGCTCCTGGGGCTCGGCGTGGTCCTCACCCTGATCGCGACGGTCGTCGCCGGACCGCTGCTGGTGCGGCCGGTGATCAGGGTGCTGGGCGGGGCGTTCCCCCGCGTGTTCGGCTCGGTGGGGCGGCTGAGCCAGCGCAACGCGCTGCGCAATCCGCGCCGCACCGGGGCGACGGCGGCCGCGCTCATGGTGGGACTCGCGCTGGTGGGCGGCCTCTCCGTGGCCAGTGCCTCGATGGCGCAGTCCTTCGACGACCAGATCGACAAGACCCTGGGCGCCGATTTCGTCGTACAGAACAGCAACTTCCTGCCCTTCCCGCAGGAGATCACGCGGAAGGTCCAGGACGTCGACGGGGCCGGCCTGGTGGTGCGGCAGCGGTTCGCCCCCGTCGAACTGCGACTGCCGGACGGCAGGCGCGTCGAGACGACCGCCGCGGGCTACGACCGGGAGCTCGACGAGGTCGCCCGGGTCACCTACGCGGAAGGGGACACGCCCGCCGCGCTCGCCGCGGGCGGCGTCGCCATGGACCGGGAGTTCGCCGCGGAGCACGGCCTCGGGCTCGGGGCCACTGTGCCGGTGACCTTTCCGGGCGAGCGCGCCGCCCGTCTGACGGTCGCCGCCCTGACCGACCAGGACGCGCCGAGCGGCCCCGGCATGGAGGGCGGACTGTTCCTGGGCCTGGAAACGGTGGAGAAGTATCTGCCGGGGGGCCAGGACGCGGCGCTGTACGTGAACGCCGCACCCGGCGCGGACGAACAGCGGCTGCGCGAGAAGCTGGAGGCCGCCCTCGATCCGTATCCCCAGGTACAGGTCCGCGACCGGGCCGATTACAAGGAACTGATCCGCGATCAGATCGCCGTGATGCTGAGGCTGGTCTACGGACTGCTGGCGCTGGCGATCATCATCGCGGTGCTGGGCGTGGTGAACACGCTCGCCCTGTCCGTCGTGGAGCGGACCCGGGAGATCGGGCTGCTGCGGGCCATCGGGCTCTCCCGGGGCCAGATGCAGCGGATGATCCATCTGGAGTCGGTGGTGATCGCCGTGTTCGGTGCGCTGCTGGGGCTCGGCCTCGGGCTGGTGTGGGGCCTCGCCGTCCAGCAGGTGCTGGCGCTGGAAGGCATGAAGGCTCTGGCCGTGCCGTGGCCGACGATCGTCGCGGTGGTGGCGGGCTCGGTCGTGGTCGGCCTCGCCGCGGCGGTGCTGCCGGCGCTGCGGGCGGCGAGGATGAACGTGCTGGCGGCCATCGCACATGAGTGAGCCGCCTGTGCCCGGACCCTTGGAGCGTCCAGCACCAGCGTCGGAGCGTCGGACTGCCGTGCGCGGGGGCACAGCGCCACGAGTTCGGCGTGCGAACCCACCTGCGGGAGAACCGGCGCGGGCGCACCGGCCTGGACTCCGCGTACGTGCTGCATGCCACCGAGCGGGGCAGCGACTTCGCTCGCGGCGAGACCTGGGCCGTTCACGGGGCGTGGAGCGGCAACCACCGTCATGTCGCCGAACACGACAGCACCGGCATCCGGCTGCTGGGCGGCGGCGAGCTCTTCCTCCCGGGGGAGATGCGCCTCGCCGGCGGTGCCGAGTACCCTCAACACCTGGGAGCAGGCGTCCGCACACGGGGAGGCGCACCCGGAGAACACGCGCAGACCGTCGCCGTCTACCGCATGCTCCAGGAGATCAAGGCAGCCCACCCGGACCTGGAGATCGAGAGCTGCGCCGCCGGCGGCGGGCGGATCGACCTCGGCATCCTCGAGGTGACCGACCGGGTGTGGGCGTCGGACGTCAGCGACCCGTTGGAACGCCAGCGGCTCATGCGCTGGACCGGCCAGCTGCTGCCCACCGAGTTGCTGGGCTCCCACATCGCCTCGCCCCATTCGCACACGACGAGTCGCCGACACGACCTGTCCTTCCGTGGGGCGACGGCGCGCTTCGCACATCTCGGGGTCGAGTGGGACGGTGTGGCGGGGGCCGGACCCGGCCGACGGCATCTGGACCCACGGGGTCGTCGCCAAGGGCCGGTCAGAGGGCCTTTACGAGATCGCTTCCCTCACCTGGTGTGCGACGGGCGCTCCGCCCCATGCCCGCCTTGCGGTCCCGATTCGCGGCTCCGGTACCGGGTGCGGCCACTCGTCGTCGGTGCGCTGCCGGCCGGCTTCTCCCCTCCCACGTGATGGGACGAGGACGGCTTCGAAGCGCCCGGATCCGCCCTGACGCGCGTCGGACTGCAGGTGCCGGTCATGCACCCCGAGCACTCGGTCGTCATCCACATGCGGGAAGGAGGAGTCGCTATCTTGCTGGACATGGTGAATGCGAAGGTCAGCGCTGCTCTGCGCCGCCTCGGAGTCGGTCATGACGCGACGCTCATATATCTGGCTCTGCTCGAGCTGGCGCCCGTCCCGCTGAGCGCTGCCGCCGCCGCGGCGGGACTCGACGAGAAGGAACTGGCTTCCTCCTACGCCGAGTTGGTAGCCGCCGGCCTCGTCAGCTTCGCGGCCGACGACCAGGACGTCGTGGCCCCCGTCCCGCCGGCCTCCGGACTGCAGGCCCTCGGTAGTCACCGGGTGGCCGAGATCGACGAGTCCCGCATCACCGTCGCCCGCGCCTTCGACTCCTTCCGGCGGCAACGACTCGCCTCCTACAGCAACGACCTGGTCGAAGTCGTGACGGGAGAGGATATCGGCCCACGGGTCCGGCAGGCCTGGGTCAGCGCCCAGGAGCAGATCCGCCAGTTCGACACCCCGCCCTACTTCCCTCTCACCGGCGGGCTCGACGACGCGCTGACCACCCTCGAGCGCGGCATCACTCAACGCGTCCTGTACTCACGCGCTTCGCTGGAGCACCCCGGCCATCTCGTCGAGATCATCGAACCGTGCATCGCCGCCGGTGAGCAGGCACGTGTGCTGCCGTCACTCCCGGTCAAGCTGATCATCATCGACGACGCGTACGCGCTGGTGTCGTTGTCGATCAGGGAGAGCGAGGTGCACAACACCATGCTGATCGTCCAGCCGAGCGGGCTGTACTCGGCCCTCGTGGCGCTGTTCGAGCAGTCATGGCAGAACGCACTGCCCTTCCAGGGCCGCGATCCGCGGCCCCAGCGTCTGCTCCCCGCCGACCGCAGACTTCTGACGCTGCTCTCGGGCGGCGTCTCGGACGACTACATCGCCCAGCAACTCGGCATCAGCCGCCGCACACTCTTCCGCCGCGTGGAGGTGCTGATGACGAGGCTGGGCGCAACGACCCGGTTCCAGATGGCGCTGCAGGCACAGCGCCGCGGATGGCTGTGACCTATCGTTCGGTGAAGCGAACGATCTGGTCACACCCCCCCACCCCTCCTCTCCTCGTCATTGACACTGGCTGGCGGAGAGCCCTAGCCTCAAGTCGTTCGATAAACCGAACGGAAGAGGGGCGATGAACGGAACACACGCGGTCGTGATCGGCGCGGGAATCGTCGGTGCCGCGTGCGCCCGTGAACTGGCCCTCTCTGGATTCCACGTCACGGTCCTCGACCGCGGCGCCCCGGCCGGTGCGACGACCTCGCACGGGGAGGGGAACATCCTGGTGTCCGACAAGGGCCCCGGGCCGGAACTCCTGCTCGCACAGCTCTCCCGCAGGCTCTGGCCGGAAACCCTGGCCGCCGTAGCCGAACGCTCCGACCGCGGCGCCCGTGCGGTTGCCGCGGTCGAGTGGGAACCCAAGGGCGGCATCGTGGTGGCCACCACGGAAGCAGGTGCCGTCGCTCTCACCGGGTTCGCCCGCGACCAGCGCGCGGCCGGGGTACGGGCCGAGGCCCTCGACGCCGCGGCTCTCGCCGACGCCGAACCGCACCTCACCCGCGACCACACCGCGGCACTGCACTATCCCGACGACGCGCAGGTCCAGCCCGCCGGCGCCGCCGTCGCCCTGCTGACCGACGCGCTCGTGGCCGGAGCGTGCCTGCGGACCGGGTGCGATGTGCTCTCCGGCGTCGTCACAGCCGGCCGGCTCACCGCCGTGCACACGAGAACCGGTGTCGTGAAGGCCGACATCTTCGTCAACGCCTCCGGTCCATGGTCCGGTGAGCTCGCCGCCCGGCTCGGTGCCCCGATCTCCGTCAGACCACGCCGCGGGGACATCCTCGTCACCACTCCCCTGCCGCCGACGGTCTTCCACAAGGTGTACGACGCCGACTACGTCGGCGCTGTGGGCAGCAGCGCGGAGGACCTCCAGACCTCGGCTGTCGTCGAGTCCACGCGCGCCGGAAGCATCCTGCTCGGCTCGTCGCGCCGCCGGGTCGGCTTCGACGACCGGCTCCGGCCCCACGTCCTTTCCGCGATCGCCGCCAAGGCGCTGCGGCTCTTCCCCTCCCTGGCCGACGTCGCCGTCATGCGGTCCTACGGCGGGTTCCGTCCCTATGTGGACGACCACGTGCCGGTCATCGGACCCGACCCACGGCTGGCCGGCCTGTGGCATGCCACCGGCCACGAGGGTGCCGGCATCGGACTGGCCCTCGGGACCGCAGTCCTCGTACGCGACCTGATGCTCGGCGAGCCGACCGAGATCGACGCCGACTCCTTCCGGGTCGACCGCCCGGCCGTGCTGGGCGCGGCGGACGACAGGAACAGCGGTGACGAGAAGGCGGAAAAGAACGAGCGGACCGAGCAGGAGGACACAGCATGAGCCCCCGACGAGTGCCGGCCGGATCCGACGCGGTCGAGCGGCGTGACCGCCCGCTGCGGATCACGGTGGACGGCGAACCCCTGGACGGCGCACACGGTCAGACCGTCGCCGGCGTACTGCTCGCCTCCGGCCGGCAGTCCTGGCGGCAAGGCCCTTCCGGCGCGCCCCGCGGCGTGTTCTGCGGGATCGGTGTCTGCTTCGACTGCCTCGTCACGGTCAACACCGAGCGCGACGTCCGCGCCTGCCGCAGGCGGGTCCGCGACGGCGACGTCGTGACCACCCAGTCCCATGCCACCGCACAGGCAGCGGAGGAATCATGAAGCGCCGTCATGTCGCCGTCGTCGGTGCCGGACCGGCGGGTCTCGCCGCGGCGCACACCGCACTGGGAGCAGGCGCCGAGGTGACGCTCATCGATGCGGAGGAGCAGCCGGGCGGCCAGTACCACCGCACCCTCTCCGACGCCTGCGGTGCCGAACACCCCGAGCGGCTGCAGCACGACTGGCCCGCCTTCGAACGGCGGCGCCGGCAGGTGCTGGGCCACCCGCGCTGCACCTGGTGGTCTCAGACTGTGGTGTGGGCGCTGGAGCAGCCGGCACCGGGCGAGCCTGGGGCTCCGCGGGTGCACGTCCTGCACGGCCCGGCCGACGGAACCGCACGGCAGCGCCGGGAGATCGTTCCCGACACCCTCGTCCTCGCCACCGGTGCCCATGACCGTGTGCTGCCGTTCCCGGGCTGGGACCTGCCCGGCGTGTACACCGCCGGCGCCGCCCAGGCGCTGGCCAAGGGGGAACGGGTCGTCGTCGGCGACCGCGTGGTCGTGGCCGGCAGCGGTCCGTTCCTGCTCCCCGTGGCCGCGTCCCTGCTGGAGGCAGGCTCGCGGGTGCTGGAGATCCTGGAGGCCAACGGCCCCGCCACCATGGCGCGTGGCTGGTCACGGCGCCCCTGGGAGCTCGCCGGGAAGACGGGCGAACTCGCCGCGTACGCCGGGGCTCTGGCCCGCCACCGGGTGCCGTTCCGCGTCGGTCGTGCCGTGGTCGAGGCCCGTGGCGACGGCCGGGTGGAAGAGGTCGTCAGCGCGCGCCTGCGCCCGGACTGGTCGGTGGTGCCCGGCAGCGAACGGACCACCTCGGTGGACGCCCTGTGCGTCGCCCACGGTTTCAGCCCTCAGCTGGAGCTCGCAACGGCCGCCGGGTGCGACCTGCACCGCGCCTACGGAGGCGAGTTCGTCGAGGTCGACGACGACCAGCGCACCAGCCGTCCGGCCGTGTACGCCGCCGGCGAGATCACCGGTGTCGCCGGTGCCCCGGCCGCGCGTGCGGAGGGCGCGCTCGCCGGGTGGTTCGCGGCGGGGGGCGAGCCGACAGCATCCGGTCTGGCCCCTCTGCGCCGGCGACGGCACCGAGGCCGCGCATTCGCCGAACGACTGGCCGCGGCCCACCCCATCGGCGCCGCGTGGCCCGGCTGGCTGCGCCCGGAAACGGTGATCTGCCGTTGCGAGGAGACGGACTACGCCTCCCTGTGCCGGGCGGCTGCCGAAGCGGCGGGCTCCGGCAGCCGGGCCGCCAAGCTGGCGACGCGCGCCGGGCTCGGCCCGTGCCAGGGCCGGATGTGCGGCCCGACGGTCGCCGAGCTCACGGCCCGGCTGCGCGGCGCCCCCACACCGGGCCCCGTCGACGGATCGCCCGGCGAGGGCTCCGTCGACGGGCTGCCTCCCATGAGCCCGCACCGCCGGCCGATCGCCCAGCCCATCCGGCTGGGTGAGCTGGCCGCGCCCTGCGAGCCCGCCGACTCCCCCGATCCGACCACCTGAGTTCAGCCGTACCGCCGTCAGGCGCGCCCGAACTCCCCTCGTTTCCCACGTCGTCCGTCGTCCGCGCGTCCCGTCACCCAGGAGACCGATCATGAGCAGCACAACTCCCCACAAGAGCCGCCTCACCGGCGTCGTCGTCGCCACCGCACTCCCTTACTACGAGAGCGCGTCCGCCCCGGCAGGCCTGGCCGTCGACCTCGACCGCTACGCAGAGCACTGCAAGTGGCTGGTGGACAGCGGCTGCGACGGCGTCGGCCCGAACGGGTCCCTGGGCGAGTACTCGTCCCTGACCGACGAGGAGCGCCGCACGGTGGCGCGTACCGCGATCGAGGCAGTCGGCGGTTCCGGCACTGTTGTCGTCGGGGTCCACGGCGCCGGTTCGCACCAGGCACGCCACTGGGCGGAGGTCGCGGCGGAAGACGGCGCGGACGGTGTGCTGTGCCTGCCTCCGACGATGTACCGGGCCAACCGCTCCGAGGTCGTCGCGCACTTCGAGGCCGTGGCCTCGGTCGGGCTGCCCGTGATGGTCTACAACAACCCCATCGACACCAAGGTCGACCTGACGCCCGAACTGCTGGCCGAAATCGCGCAGATCGACAATGTGGTGGCGGTCAAGGAGTTCTCCGGCGATGTACGCCGCGTGCTGGAGATCCGGGAGCACGCACCCGGCGTCGAGGTGATCTCCGGCGCCGACGACGTGGTGCTGGAGAGCCTGCTGATGGGGGCGACCGGCTGGTTCGCCGGGTTCCCGAACGTCTTCCCCACGGAGTCGGCGCGGCTGTTCGAGCTCGCCACCGCCGGCAAGCTGGAGGAGGCCCGCGCGCTGTACGAGCCGCTGGTCGCCGCCTTCCGCTGGGACAGCCGTACGGAGTTCGTCCAGGCGATCAAGCTCGGCATGGAGCAGGTGGGCCGGTACGGCGGCCCGTGCCGCCCGCCGCGCGGCCCGCTTTCGCCGGCCCAGCGCGAGCAGGTCGAGGCCGACATGGCGCGTGCGATCGCCTCGCTCGAGAGGCGGTCCGCCTGATGCGGTCCGTGCGCACGATCAGCGCCGTCGACTCCCACACCGAGGGCATGCCCACCCGGGTGGTGACCGGCGGTGTCGGTCCCATCCCCGGTGACACGATGGCCGAACGCCGCCGCTACGCGGTCGAGCACCTGGACCCGCTGCGCCGGTTCCTCGTCGACGAACCGCGCGGCCACGCCGCGATGAGCGGCGCGATCCTCCAGCCGCCGACCAGGCCGGACGCCGACTGGGGAGTCCTGTACGTCGAGGTCAGCGGCTTCCTGCCGATGTGCGGGCACGGCACCATCGGCGTGGCGACCGTCCTCGTGGAGACCGGGATGGTCATGGTGACCGAGCCGGAGACCGTGGTCCGCCTCGACACCCCCGCCGGACTGATCGAGGCCCGGGTCACCGTCATCGACGGCGTCGCCGAACGGGTCACCCTGCGCAACGTCGACTCGTTCGTCACCGAACTGGACGCGACCGTGGAGGTCCCCGGCCTCGGGGCCGTGACCTACGACATGGCGTACGGCGGCAACTTCTACGCCATGGTCGACCTGGACCGGCTCGGCCTGCCCTTCGACCGGGCGCACAAGGACGAGATCCTCGCGGCAGGCCTGTCGATCATGAAGGCGGTGAACGAGCAGCGGCGGCCGGTGCACCCCGTCGATCCGCTCATCGGCGGCTGCAAGCATGTGCAGTTCCTGGCGCCGGGCTCCGACGGCAAGCACTCACGCAACGCGATGGCCATTCACCCGGGCTGGTTCGACCGCTCACCGTGCGGCACGGGAACCTCGGCCCGGATGGCTCAGCTGCACGCGCGCGGCGAGCTGCCCCTGGACACCGGCTTCGTCAACGAGTCGTTCATCGGTACCACGTTCACCGGGCGGCTCGTGGCCGCCACGGAAGTGGGCGGACTGCCCGCGGTCGTTCCGGAGATCTCCGGCCGGGCGTGGATCACCGGGACGGCGAACTACCTGCTCGACCCCACCGATCCGTTCCCGCACGGTTTCGTTCTGTAGCGCCCCGTGCCGGAGGCCGGCCTCCCGCGGGGCCGGCCTCCCCTGCTCACCCCCGCTGTCGTCAGGAGACATTCGTCGTGTCCGGACCCGTTGAACAGAAGCAAGCCAAGCATCGCAAGGACCGAGCCCCCGAACGGTACGCGCCGAGCGTCGCGCTGACACCGGAACGTGCCATGTCAGCCGCCGCCACGGCCGCCCATGACTGGTCCCGCACCGAGCCGGCCGTCCGGGCGCGGGCACTGTCGGCTGTCGTGGACGCCCTCGAAGCCGCACGTGTGGAACTCGTCGCGATCGCCGCCGCCGAGACCCGCCTCGGTGAGGCCCGGCTGAACGGCGAACTGACCCGCACCACCTTCCAGCTGGCGTTCTTCGCGGACCAGTTGCGCTCCGGCGAGTTCCTCGACGTCCGCATCGACTTCCCGGACGGCGCCTGGCCGACCGGCCCGCGCCCCGACCTGCGCCGCTACCGGACCGCGCTGGGGCCGGTGCTGGTGTTCGCCGCAAGCAACTTCCCCTTCGCCTTCAGCATCGCGGGCGGCGACACGGCCTCGGCGTTGGCCGCCGGATGCCCCGTGGTGGTGAAGGCGCATCCCGGGCACCCGCGCCTCTCGCACCGTACGGCCCGGATCGTCAGCAGGGCACTGACCGAAGCCGGGGCCCCCGACGGGGCCTTCGCACTGGTGGAGGGCGAGGCGGAAGGCGTCGAGGCGCTGCGCCACCCCGCCCTGCGCGCCGCCGCGTTCACCGGATCCGAGCGGGGCGGCCTGGCTCTGGCGCGTATCGCGGCCGAACGCCCTGAGCCCATTCCGTTCTACGGCGAACTGGGCAGCGTGAACCCCGTGGTGGTCACCCCGGCGGCAGCGGATGCCCGCGGTCCGGATATCGCGCGAGGGTACGCCGCTTCCCTGACCCTCGGCGCCGGTCAGTTCTGCACCAACCCGGGCCTGCTCTTCGTACCGGCCGGCCACAGCATCGTCTACGAGCTCGCCCGGCACGTACGCGAAGTTCCCGCCGCGCCGATGCTGAACGGGCAGATCACCCAGGGATTCCTCCAGGAGGCCGGGAGACTGGCCGAGCTCGCCGACGTCCGCAAACTGGTCTGGCCGGACGACGACACAGCCCTGGCACCGCGTCTGCTCGCGCTCGACGGATCCGCTTTCGCAGTCGGCCTGCCGGAAGCCGCCCAGGAGTGCTTCGGCCCGCTCGGCCTGGTCGTCCTGTACGAGCGGCTCGAAGACGTACGGGAGATGGTGTCGGCACTGCCGGGACAACTCACGACAGCTCTCTACGCCGAACCGGGTGAGGTGGGCGAACTCGCGGATCTCGCGGTCGCGCTCACCGGCCGCAGCGGCCGGTTCCTGTGGAACGAATGGCCCACCGGCGTGTCCGTCACGCACGCGATGCAGCACGGCGGACCGTTCCCCGCCACCACCACTCCCACGATCACGTCGGTCGGCTCCGCGGCGATCGAGCGCTTCCTTCGGCCGGTGGCCTACCAGTCCTGCCCTGCGGACCTGCTGCCGCCACCACTGCGCGACGACAACCCGTGGAACGTTCCGCAGCGGATCAACGGCGGCTCGTGACACCTGCGGCGCCCCCACCGGGTCTTCGGACCTGGTGGGGACGCCGTGGACGGTTCGCCTGCGCGAAGGCGCTCTTCACGGCTGCGCTGCGACCGCCCCCCGATGCGTTGAGCACGCGAACCTGACGGGTCGAGGGGACGCGCGTTCCTCAATGCGCCACTGGCGGATATCGGCACCGTGCGGCCGTCGACAGGGATAGAACCACTGCTCAATCCCTGTCCACCCGTTCGGAAAGGAAGGCGCCCATGCGTCTTCGTCGTATCGCGCTGAGCACGGCCCTGGCCGGCGATCGCCATCGAGGTCCGCACCACCGCGGCCCAGGACGACATCACACTTGACGTCCAACTCCCCGCAGGCCTGGAGTGGGTTGAGGAACCTACCGGACTGACCGTGACCACAACGGAGTCCGACGTCCCCGTCGAACAGGGCAAGGTCCACACGGCCGAAGGCAGCCACACACTGTCGGCGGACAAGCCGCTGACCCTGACGGGCCAGATCAAGGCCGTTGCCGCGGGCCCGGCGGAGATCCGCGCGACGGCCACCGCCGCCGGCATCGACATCGCGTCCGGAAGCCAGTTCCTGACCGTGGACGCCGAGGAGTCGACGAGCGGCATCGCCGTGCCGGCGGTCGGCGCCGTGGCGGCGACGGACGAACCCGCCACCCGCTCGAACCTCCAGTGGGCGCACAAGCCCGTGGGGACCCAGGCCGCCGACAGCACCGCCGGCAAGAAGCAGGCCTGTGCCACCGGCTCCTGGAACGACATCAAGCACACCGGCTACACCCGCGTGTCGGCGAACGCCGGCGTGAAGGTGTTCGACGCCGACACCGACGGCCCTGACGAGCTGCTGGCCTCCGGTGTGACCGACGAGGCCGGCCGTTTCACGCTGTGCTTCGACAACCGCGACGCGGGTGACCGGACCCAGGACGTCTATGTGCAATTCAGCACCGAGAACGAGCAGTGGAAGATCCAGTCCAAGAAGTCCAGGCAGGCGTACCACTTCGCCACGGCCACGAAGACGAACGTCAAGACCGGCACCATCGCTGACTTCGGCTCCCTCCAGCCGGCGGCGCCCGAGCTGATGCGCGGCATCCAGGCCTACGACTCCCTGAACAGCGCCTGGAACTTCGTGCCCGGCACGTGCTGGGACGCCCGTGACACCGACTGCCGCCAGGGCGTCATCAACTGGGAGCCCGACTCAACCAGTTGCTGCTGGTACGAACTCGACAAGAACGAGGCGTTCCTCGCGGCCGCCACGCCCGACACCGCGATCGCCACGCTGCACGAGTTCGGCCACGCGCTGATGGACGACATCTACGAGGATGCCTTCCCCTCCTCCCCGAACTGCGCGCCGCACTACATCACGCGCAAGAACAGCGCGGGCTGCGCCTGGACCGAGGGCTGGCCCACCTTCTTCGCCGGCACCGTCCTGGGTGACCCGGTCTTCCGCTGGCCCGAGCAGTACGCGTCGGTGCGCGCCGTGCAGAAGGCGGTCGAGTACGCGACGAAGCAGGGCGTCGTGCCCGCCGCCGTCATGTCGAGCATCCCCAACGGCGGTTACGACGCCTGGGGCGGCACCTCGATGGCCACGCACTCGACGCGGTGCGCTGATCCGGCGCCACGCCTGAGGAGGGCGCCCGGCGGAAGCCGCGCGCCCTCCTCCACGCGATGCGAGCGGGAACGGCTCAGCCGGCGAGATCCCGCATCCAGGACTCGACGTCGTCAGCCGAGCGCGGCAGCCCGGCCGACAGGTTCTCGTTCCCGTCCGGTGTGACGAGGATGTCGTCCTCGATCCGGACCCCAATGCCCCGGTACTCTTCCGGCACCGAAAGGTCATCGGCCTGGAAGTACAGGCCGGGCTCGACCGTGAGCACCATGCCGGGCTCCAGCACCGCGTCCACATAGCCGTCGTTGCGGGCCGCGGCGCAGTCGTGCACGTCCAGACCCAGCATGTGCCCGGTGCCCGCGATGGAGAAGCGGCGCTGCAGGTCGAGTTCGTACGCGCGGTCGGCGGGCCCCTCGATGAAGCCCCACTCGACGAGCCGTTCCGCCAGGTGCCGCTGGGCCGCCTCGTGGAAGTCGCGGTAGTGCGCGCCGGGCTTCACCGCGGCGATCCCGGCCTCCTGTGCCTCGTACACCGCGTCGTACACCGTGCGCTGGACCGGCGTGAAGGTACCGCTGACGGGAAGAGTGCGGGTGACGTCGGCGGTGTAGAGGGTGTGCGTCTCCACACCGGCGTCGAGTAGCAGGAGTTCACCGGGGCGCACAGGCCCGTCGTTGCGTGTCCAGTGCATGATCGTGGCGTGGTCGCCGGCAGCGCAGATCGATCCGTAGCCGACGTCGTTTCCCTCCAGCCGGGCACGGCGGAAGAACGTGGTCTCGATCCATCGCTCGGAGGTCGCGACGGCCTGGGACAGTTCGTTCACGCAGTCGGTGAAACCGCGCACGGTGGCGTCTACGGCGAGCCGCAGCTGGCCGATCTCCCACTCGTCCTTGACCAGCCGCAGGTCGCTCAGGGCCTCCTCCAGCTCGGCGTCGCGCTCCTCGTCGCTCTCCACGGCGGCTTCGAGGTCCATGTCGTGGCCGCGCACGATGCGGGTGGGCACGGCAGGGGCGGCGGCCAGTTCCCCGGTGGCGGCGCGTACGTCGCGGCAGGGCAGGCCGAGCAGTTGCTCCGCCTCGGCGAGACTGTGCCGCCGTCCCATCCAGAACTCCGCGGTGTCTCCCGTCCAGAACTCGTCGCTGTCGCGGTCGTCGCGGGGCAGTTGGTAGCAGTACGCGTCGTGGCCGCCTCCGGCGCGCGGCTCCAGCACGAGCGCGGAGCCCCTGGCCTGGTCACCGGTCAGGTGGACGTAACCACTGAACGGGCGGAAGGGATAGTGCGCGTCGTTCGAACGGACCTTGAGGTTCCCCGACGGAACGACGAGCCGCTCCCCCGGGAAACGGGCGGACAGGGCGGCACGCCGACGAGCGGCGTGGGGTGCCTGCTCGATCGGTTGCAGATCGCGCTGCTCGGTGTCCGCCCAGCCGGTCCTCATGAGAGCGGACAGTTCGGCGGAGGGTTCTCCGTAGAGGCCGTTCTTCCGGCGCTTACTCACGTCGTGTCCTTCTGTAGTCCCTCGGGCAAGGCAGGGCGCACCTTAAGCCCCGGTGCCGGGTCGGCGTGGCGGCGAAGTGACATGTCATAAAACGGCCAAGCCGCTGGCCGGCCCCGGCCGGCGGTCACGACAAGCGGCGGCGTACGAGGGCCGAGAGGCGGTCCACGGCCACGATGAGCACCAGGACCACGAGGATGTGGGTCAGCATCTCGTCGAACTGAAACAGCTTGATGGACTGGTTGATGAGGAACCCGATGCCGCCCGCGCCCACCAGGCCGAGGACCAGGGAGGACCGGACGTTGACGTCGAGCCGGTACAGGAGCAGTCCGGTCAGCTGCGGTGTCACGGTCGGCAGCAGGGCGTGCGCGGCAATCTGCATCCGGCCCGCCCCCGCCGATCGCAGCACCTGCACGGGTCCCGGGTCGGCGTCCTCCAGTGCCTCCGCCCACAGCTTGCCCATCACGCCGACGTTGTGGAGGAGCAGGGCCAGGACGCCCGGGAAGGGGCCGAGGCCCACGGCAGTGACGAAGATCAGCGCGAACACCACGTCGGGTACGGCACGCAGGAACGACAGCAGGGAGCGCGCCGCCTGGTAGACGGCCGCCGACGGTGCGGTGCCGCGTGCCGCGAGCAGGGCGAGAACGAGCGAGAACGGCACGGACAGGGTGGTGCCGAGCAGCCCGAACCAGAGGGTGACCAAGGCCCCGTTCAGACTGGGTTCCAGCACGTCCCAGCTCAGATCGGGCGGGACCGCCTCGCCGAGGAAGTCGGCCATGCCGGGCGAGCCCGGCAAGCAGCGCGAGCACCTGCTCGGACGCTGCCGGGTCGAGAGCGGACACTGGTTCGTCGGCCAACAGCACCCGGGGACGCTGGCACAGGGCCCGGGCCACGGCGACACGCTGCTGCTGGCCGCCCGACAGGCTCCCGGCACGGTCGTGCGCCCGGTCGGCCATGCCCACGCGGTCGAGGCATGCCATGGCCTCCTCGCGCAGGTCCTTGGGAAAGAGTGCGGGGACCAGCGAGTGGCGCAGCCGCAGTCGACCGAGCGCACCGGCACAGACGTTCTCCAGGACGGTGGGCCGGCGGACGAGGTGGATGTGCTGGAAGACCATGGCGATGTCGAGCGGGTCGCAGCTCTTCTTGTCGATGGTCACCTCGCCGGCAGCCATCGGCTCCAGTCCGGCGGCGACGCGCAGGAGGGTCGACTTCCCGGAGCCGTTGGCCCCGAGGACGGCGAGCAGTTCGCCTCGGGCGACGGTGACGTCCACGCCGTGCAGCACCTGCCGTTCGGCATACCGCACAGTGATGCCGGACAGGGCGAGCATCAGACGTCCTTCTCGGTCAGGTTGAGCGTCTCGGCGAGGTCGAACAGCGGCTTGTACGTGGCCTTGTCGACCGCGACGAGCGGCGCCGGCGGGTCGGCGTCGAGCAGGGCGCCGATCTCGCCGACCTTCTCGGCCGGGAGCCCCAGCAGCGCGTCACGCACGGCCGTCTTGAACGCCTCGTCGTGGTCGCCGCGGACGGTGATCGGGTCGTTGGGGATGGGGTCGGACGTCCAGACCTTGCGGAACTTCGACTGGTCGAAGGTGCCGGAATCGGTGGCGCTGCCGAGCTGCTGGGAGTTGATCTCGGCGGCGTCGACGGTGCCGTTCACCAGGGCGAGCAGCGCCTCGGGGTGGCCGCCGGTGCCAGGGAGTGGCCGCGCAGTTGCTCGACCGAGGTGATCTTGGAGTTCTTCGGCACCCAGATGCCGGCGGTGTAGCTGGACAGCTTGCCGTTCGCGTCGCCGAAGGAGGCGAGGGCCTCGGCCTTGGCGCGCTGGCTGGCGAAAACATAGCCGAGAGGACCGAAAATGCCGATGTCGAGCTTGCCGTTCTCCATGGCGAGCACTTCGGCGGAGTAGTCCTCGGTGACGGTCAGCTCGACCGGGCAGTCCAGGCTTTCACCGAGGGCGTCGGCGAGGACCTTGGCGGCCGGCGTGAGCTTGGCCGGGTCCTCGAACGGCTCGACGCCGAAGCGGATCTTGCCGCCGGGACAGGTGGCGGACTGCGGCTCGTCGGAGCCACCGCCGCAGGCGGTCAGGGTGAGGGCAGCGACAAGGGTACCGACGAGGGCGAGACGGCGGACGGCACTGTGGACTCCGGTGAATGAAGTGAGCAGAAAGGCCCAGTACGGGAGCGCGGCGGGGGGGACGGGCGAGTTCCTCTCGCCGGGCCGGCAACAGCACGTTTTCAGCCGCCGCCGACCCGGGTCAAGGCCTTGTATGTACAAGTTGCCCGCTGTTCATCTCGCGGTCGGCCAGAGGTCTTTCGTCAGGCGCCGTGGCCCATGTCCGCGGCCGTACGGCTCACTTCGAACAGCCTGCGGCCGGCCCGGTTGATCCAACTCGCGGTGAGGGTGGGACTGCTCACCGTGGTGTCGGCCACCAGCTTCAGGAACACATGCGGCTCGACGGCGCTGTGCACGAGATGGGGGCTGGGCACATTGAGGCCGGGGATCGTGCTGCCGTGCAGCGGGCTGACGATGAACTGCCACAGGTCGTAGCCGACGCGCGGGCCGTAGTTCAGCGCGCGGGAGACGTGGATGTCGCCGCCTATCAGGAAACAGCCGGGGATGCGTTCGGCGTCGATGAAGTCGAAGATCGCCTCCCTCTCGTGCGCGTACGTGCCCCAGTCGTCCGACTCGCTGTTCTGTTTGTCGTCCCAGATCATTCCGCTCGCGAGCGCCTTGAAGGGGGCGGTGCTGCTGCTGAGCCGCTCACGGAGCCAGTCCCACTGCACCGTGCCCAGGCAGGTCGGCTTGGACGGGTCGGCCCAGCTGGGTTCCGTACGGCTGAACCAGCGCGGGTCGAGCAGGAAGACCTCGATCGGGCCGCGGCGGAAGGAGGTGTAGATGCCCTGCCCGTCGCCGCGGGTGGTGAGCAGTCGACCGTCCGGGCTGTGACCGAACGTAGCGTTGGCCCGGTGGTCGGGCACGCTCAGTTCAATAGCTTATATCGACAAGTTGCCGACTGTTCACCCAGATACGGGACTCGGCCGTGTCGTTGCCAGTGCCATGTAGGGTCCGACGCATGGCCACTCCTCTGCACAGGTCCATCGCAGCCGAACTGCGCCGTCGCATCCGCAGCAGTGCCATCCGCGTCGGCGAATCGCTGCCGTCCGAGGCCCAGTTGTGCGAGGAGTTCTCCGCATCGCGCGGACCCGTCCGGCAGGCGCTCGCCACACTGCGGGACGAAGGCCTGATCGGCGGCGGGCAGGGCAAGCGGGCCGCAGTGCTGGACGCCGTCCCCGCCCAGCCGTTCGAGTCGTTCCTGTCCTTCACGCGGCGTGCCGAGATGACTGGATACGTGCCGGGCCAGGAGCTCCAGGAGATCGCCCTGCGCCGGCCCGGACCCGAGATCGCCGCGGCTCTCGAGATCGGCCCGGGCGACCTCGCGGTCCAACTCCTGCGCCTGCGGCTGCTCGACGGCCGCCCGGCGATGCTGGAGCGCATGACCTACGTCGAGCCGGTCGGGCGTCCGCTGATCGACGCCGACCTGAACGCCGGGTCGATCTACGCCCTGCTCACCGAGCAAGGAGTAGACCTGCACTCGGCCCGGCACACCTTCGACGCGGTCCCCGCCGACGCGACGGATGCGCAGCTGCTCGATGTACCCGAGGGCTTCCCGCTGCTGCGGGAGCGACGGCTGACCACCGACTCCCAAGGCGTACCGATCGAGTGGTCCGACGACCGTTACCGCTCCGACATCGCCACGGTGACCGTGACGAACACCCGTAGTTCCCGCACCGCCATGCTGTGAAGCCTCACCGCATCTGCGGCACGGCGGCCACCTGCGGCACGACGGCCACCCGCGGCGCGACCGCGACGCGCGCCGCCGCCACCGCCTCGTCGACGCGGTCCAGCGGGTACCGCCCCTCGACGAGTTCCGCGAACGGGTAGGCGTGGTGGTGGGCGGCCAGGAAGTCCACCGCTGCCTGGAGATCCGCGGCGGCATAGTTGTGCACGCCCACCACCGTGCGCAGGCCGCGCACCAGCCATTCGGGGTCCAGCGCGACCGGGTCTCCGGGCGACACGGACCCGGCGAGCACGCCCTGCCGCCGACGGCCAGCGACGCGAGGCACGCTTGCACCCCCTCCGGCCGGCCCGACAGTTCCAGTGCCACATCGGTGTCACCGTGCACCCCGCCGGCGTTGCGGACCTCCACCGCCCCGAACTGTCGGGCAGCCTCTCCGGGACGGCGACGACGGCCGTGCCGGGCAACAGCAGGCAGTGGGTGGCGAATCCGCCCGTCAGCGGCGCACTCTCGTCCAGGGGCTCGTGCCCGTACTTGCGCAGCCGCAGGCACTTCTGCGTCATGCCACGCCGACACCGTTCGCAGTCACCGCACGAGGCGGTGACGGACCACACCACGCGCATACCGGGAACGACCGGTGTGCCGTCCTGACAGCGCGGCTCGCCGGCGCCCACGGCGACGACGGTCCCCACCTGCTCGTGCCCCAGCACCGAGGGCATCGGCGACGGCCGCCGTCCGCCGACGGTGTGCAGATCACTGCCGCAGACGGTCGCGAGGTCGATCCCGACCAGGATCTGGCCGGGGCCGGGTGAGAGCGGTGTGGCGGCGGACACGAGGGAGAACGGCCGGCCGGGGCCGTCCCAGCGGGCGTATCGGACGTCGACAGTGTCTTCGAGCGAGGGTGTTTGTGTCACGGCAGTCAAGCTGCCATGCCCCACCCGAACCGGCAAATACTTGTATAGATAAGTCTTGGCATCGCGTGGCAACCATTCGGTGAACGGCGAGGGACCGGGCAGCGGGGTTGGACCCCGGCAGCAGCAGCACGGAAACCTTTCGCCGAACAGGCCGGCGCTCTGCTTGGCTCGCCCCATGAGCGATCTCCACATCCGCTGCGCCACCCTCTCTGACATCGACTCCGTGTTGCAGTTCTGGCGCGAGGCCGCGGAAGGAACGAGCATCAGCGACGACTACGACGGAGTGGCCCGACTCGTCACAAGAGACCCCGAGGCCCTGCTCCTCGCGGAGGGCGACGACCTCCTCAGGGGGACCGTGATAGCGGGCTTCGACGGCTGGCGGTGCCATCTGTACCGGCTGGCGGTCCACCCGGACCACCGCAGGCAGGGAGTCGGCGCGGCGCTGCTCGCTGCGGCCGAGGAGCGCTTCGTACGCCTCGGCGGGCGGCGCGGCGACGCGATGGTGCTCGACCGCAACGGGCTCGCGCAGCATGCCTGGCGTGCGGCGGGGTACGCGCCCGAGGCTCAGTGGAGTCGCTGGGTCAAGCCGCTCGGCGCCTGACGGCACCACCCCTTTGCTTGTCCTTTACCATAAGTGCACCGCCGTCCACTTCGATCGAAAGGTGTGAGCGTCCGCCCATGGGCGAGCCTCCCAGTAGCCGACATCGCGCAGTCACCCTCCCCCTGGCCGATCATGGGACGGAGGTGAACCGATGACCGAAGTGCTACTGCTTCTCCTGGCCCTCCTGCTCGCGCTGGCATGCGGCGCCTTCGTCGCCGCCGAGTTCTCTCTCACCACGGTCGAGCGCAGCGATCTCGAGCGCGCCGCCGAGCGGGGCGAGCGGGGCGCCGCCAGCGCCCTGAAGGCCGTGCGGAGTCTGACGTTCCAGATCTCCGGCGCGCAGCTCGGCATCACCGTCACCAACCTGGTCATCGGCATGCTCGCCGAACCGTCGATCGCCAAGCTCATGCGCGGCCCGTTCCAGTCGATCGGGCTGTCCGCCTCGACCGCCTCCTCGGTGGCGCTGGTGCTCGGCACCGCGCTGTCGACGATCGTCCTGATGGTCGTCGGTGAGCTCGTACCGAAGAACTGGGCGATCTCCTCGCCCCTGGCGCTCGCCAAGCGGGTCGCCACCGCGCAGCGCGTCTTCAGCGCGGTCTTCCGGCCGCTGATCAGCCATCTGAACAGTACGGCGAACCGCACGGTGCGCCGGCTGGGCATGGAGCCGGCCGAGGAACTGGCCTCCGCCCGCACCCCGCAGGAACTGGTCGCGCTGGCGCGGCACTCCGCGAAGCAGGGCGCGCTGGAGAAGGACACGGCGGAACTCTTCGTCCGCACACTGAACCTGGCCGACCTGACGGCGGAGAACGTGATGACCCCACGGGTGCAGGTCACGGCGCTGGATGTGCAGACCACGGCGGAGGACGTCGCCAACGCGACCCTCGCCACGGGTCTGTCCCGTTTCCCCGTCTACCGGGGCAGCCTCGACACGGTCGTCGGCATCGTGCACATCAAGGACGTGCTGGCCGTGCCCGCCGAGCGCAGGCGCCGTTTCCCCGTCGCGGACCTGCTGCGCGAGCCGCTTCTCGTACCGGAGTCGCTGACGGTGGACCGTCTGCTCGACCGGCTGTCGGAGCGGCGGACCATGGCTGTGGTCATCGACGAGTACGGCGGCACGGCCGGCGTCGCGACCCTGGAGGACATCGTCGAGGAGGTCGTCGGCGAGGTGCGCGACGAGCACGACCCGCACGAGACGCCGGACCTGGCTCCCGCCGGAACCGACGCCGAGGGCCGCAAGCTGTACTCGGCGGACGGCGCCGCGCGCACCGACCAGTTGCAGAGCATCGGCCTGCGCATCCCCGACGGTCCGTACGAGACCCTGGCCGGCCTGGTCGCCACCGACCTCGGCCGCATCCCGGCCGTCGGCGACAGTGTGGCCATGAACGGCTGGCGGCTGGACGTGGTGGACGCCTCCGGGCGACGTGCGGCGCGGGTGCTGCTGCGCGCCCCGGCCCCCGGCGACGAGCAGCAGGCGGAGGGCGTGCGATGACCGCGATCCAGCTTCTGATCGGCCTGGCGACCCTGGTCGTCAACGCCTTCTTCGTCGGCGCGGAGTTCGCGCTGATCTCGGTCCGCCGCAGCCAGATCGAGTCGCACGCGCAGGACGACGACCGCCGGGCGCGCAGCGTCCTGTGGGGGCTCGAACACGTGTCGGCGCTGATGGCGGCGGCTCAGCTGGGCATCACGCTGTGCACCCTGGTGCTGGGTGTGGTGGCCGAACCCGCCATCGCCCACCTGCTGGAGCCCCTGTTCCATGCCGCGGGTGTGCCGGACGGGCTGACCCACCCGATCTCCTTCGTCATCGCACTCGCCGCGGCGACGTATCTGCACATGCTGTTCGGCGAGATGGTGCCGAAGAACATCGCGCTCGCGGAGCCTGTGCGGACCGCGCTGCTGCTCGGTCCCCCGCTGGTCGCGCTGACCCGCGCGCTGCGGCCGGTGATCTTCACCGTCAACGCGTTCGCCAACGCGCTGCTGAAACTGCTGCGGGTGGAGGTCAAGGACGAGGTGTCCGCGACGTTCTCGGACGACGAACTCGCCCGGATGGTCAGGGACTCCAGCGACGCGGGGCTGCTGGACGACCGTGCCAGCGAGAGGCTGCACGACGCCCTGGAGCTGGGCCGCCGCCCGGTCGACGACGTGGTGCTGCCCGTCGAACGCCTGGTGAGCGCCCAGTGGGGGATCTCGCCCGAGGGGCTGGAACGCCTGTCGGCGGAATCCGGCTACTCCCGCTTCCCCGTCGTGGACGACGAGCGGCGGATCCTCGGCTATCTGCACGTCAAGGACGCACTGGAGGCCGGACCGCGCGCGGAGCCGTTCCCGGTCGCCGCGCTGCGCCCGATCGCGCAGGTCGGGCAGGGCACGCCGATGGACGACGTACTGACCGCGATGCGCCGCAGCCGGACGCACCTGGCGGCGGTGGTCGGCGCGGACGGCACCCTGGCCGGGCTGGTGACCATGGAGGACGTGCTGCGGGAGCTGTTCGGGAGCGCGCCCGCGGTCTGACCGGTCCAGCCGTTCTGCCGTCGGCGGGACGGCCGGGCGCCCTGCGCAACAGGGCGCCCGGCCGTTCGCGGCGCGCATGCTACTGCGCGGTAGGATCTCTGCCGCCATGGAACTGAATGCCACCTACACCAGTTTTGTCGCCGTCGGCGACTCCTTCACCGAGGGCATGTCCGACGGTCTGCCCGACGGCTCCTACCGAGGCTGGGCCGATCTGCTCGCCGGCCGGCTAGCGGCGCGTGCTCCGGATTTCCGGTACGCGAATCTCGCCGTACGCGGCAAGCTCATCGGCCAGATCATCGAGGAGCAGGTGGACAGGGCGGCGGCGATGCGCGCCGATCTGGTGACGCTCGTCGGCGGGCTCAACGACACACTGCGTCCGAAGTGCGACATGGGACGGGTGCGCGGGCTTCTGGAGGAGGCCGCGGGCAGGCTCGCGCCATCGTGCGGGCAGCTGGTACTGATGCGCTCCCCCGGCCGCAGCGGCCCGGTGATGGAACGGTTCCGGCCCCGGATGGAGCAGCTCTTCTCGTTCATCGACGAGCTCGGGGCGCGGCACGGAGCACTCGTCGTCGACCTGTACGGCGTACCCGCGCTCGGCGACCCGCGGTTGTGGCACGTCGACCGGCTGCATCTGTCGGCCGAGGGACACCGCAGGGTGGCCGAGGCGGTGTGGCAGACCCTGGGCCTGGAGGCGGAGGACGACTGGCGGTCCGTACTTCCTCCGGTGGTGCCGCCCGGCTGGGTGCGGCGGCGTGGTGGTGACCTGCGGTTCGCGCGGGAGCATCTGGTGCCGTGGATCGGGCGGCGGCTGACCGGACGTTCCTCGGGAGACGGCCGCCCGGCCAAGCGGCCCGAACTTCTGCCGTACGACACGCCGCTCTCGTAGCGAGGTCCGGTACCCGGTCCGGCAGCACGGGTCTCGTAGTAAGCCACAAACCGGGCCGGGGCGCTGGCCTGCGTAAACCGCCAGTAGAATCCGTACACGTGACTGCTGCTCCTGCGAAGCCTCGCATCCCCAATGTCCTTGCCGGCCGCTACGCCTCCGCGGAGCTCGCCGTCCTGTGGTCCCCCGAGTACAAGGTGACGCTGGAGCGGCGGCTGTGGCTCGCCGTGCTGCGCGCCCAGAAGGACCTCGGTATCGAGGTGCCGGACGCCGCCCTCGCCGACTACGAGCGGGTACTCGACCAGGTCGACCTGGGTTCGATCGCCGAGCGGGAGAAGGTCACCCGCCACGATGTGAAGGCCCGGATCGAGGAGTTCAACGCCCTCGCGGGGCATGAGCACGTCCACAAGGGCATGACCTCCCGCGACCTCACCGAGAACGTCGAGCAGCTCCAGATCCGGCTGTCGCTGGAGCTGGTCCGGGATCGCACGGTCGCCGCCCTGTCCCGGCTGGGCAAGCTGGCCGGCGAGTACGCGGAGCTGGTGATGGCCGGGCGGTCGCACAACGTGGCCGCGCAGGCGACCACGCTCGGCAAGCGCTTCGCGACGGCGGCCGACGAAATGCTGGTGGCCTACGGACGGCTGGAGGACCTGCTGGGCCGCTACCCGCTGCGCGGGATCAAGGGACCGGTCGGCACGGCGCAGGACATGCTGGATCTGCTGGGCGGGGACGCGGCGAAGCTGGCGGAGCTGGAGCAGCGCATCGCCGGGCATCTCGGTTTCGGCCATGCCTTCACCTCCGTCGGTCAGGTCTACCCGCGCTCGCTCGACTACGACGTGGTCACCGCGCTGGTCCAACTGGCCGGCGCCCCGTCGTCGATCGCGAAGACCATCCGGCTGATGGCCGGGCACGAACTGGTCACCGAGGGCTTCAAGCCCGGCCAGGTCGGCTCCTCGGCGATGCCGCACAAGATGAACACCCGCTCCTGCGAGCGCGTCAACGGCCTGATGGTGATCCTGCGCGGCTACGCCTCGATGACCGGTGAGCTGGCGGGCGACCAGTGGAACGAGGGCGACGTCTCGTGCTCGGTGGTCCGCCGGGTCGCGCTGCCGGACGCGTTCTTCGCGTTCGACGGGCTGCTGGAGACCTTCCTGACGGTGCTGGACGAATTCGGCGCGTTCCCGGCGGTCGTCGCGCGGGAGCTGGACCGCTACCTGCCGTTCCTGGCCACCACCAAGGTGCTGATGGGTGCGGTGCGGGCCGGGGTCGGCCGCGAGGTCGCGCACGAGGTCATCAAGGAGCACGCGGTCGCCTCGGCGCTGGCGATGCGTGAGCAGGGTGCCGAGCGCAACGAACTGCTGGACAAGCTGTCGGCCGACGGGCGGATCCCGCTCGACCGCGCGCAGCTGGACGAGCTGATGGCCGACAAGCTGTCGTTCACGGGAGCGGCGGGCGACCAGGTGGCGGCGGTGGTCTCGCGGATCGAGGAGATCGCCAAGCAGCACCCGGAGGCCGCCGGCTACACCCCTGGGTCGATCCTCTGACCCCCGACGATCTCCTTGCCGCCCGCGACCGCGTCGTCCCCGATGTGGTCGCGGGCGGTCTGCGTGTGCTCTTCTGCGGGATCAATCCCGGTCTGATGTCGGCCGCGACCGCTCACCATTTCGCCCGGCCCGGCAACCGCTTCTGGCCGGTCCTGCATCTGTCCGGCTTCACACCGCGGCAGTTGAGGCCGGATGAGCAGCAGGAACTGCTCACCTACCGGCTCGGCATCACCAATGTGGTGGCGCGGGCGACCGCACGGGCCGACGAAGTCACCGCCGAGGAGTTCCGCGAGGGCGGACGGATTCTGACGGCGAAGGTGGAGCTGCTGCGCCCGGCCTGGCTCGCGGTGGTGGGGGTCACCGCGTACCGCACGGCATTCGGCGACCGGAAGGCTCCGATCGGGCCGCAGGACCGGACGATCGGGGGGACGCGGATCTGGGCGCTGCCCAATCCGAGCGGCCTCAACGCGCACTGGACCGCCGCGACGATGGCCGAGGAGTACGGCAGGCTGCGCGCGGCCGCGGAAGACGCTCGGCCGCCCGGCATCTGATCCCCCGCACCTCTACGGCGGGTCGACCGCGGTGATGGCTGCGATCAGCTGGAACGGGAGCTCCCGGTCCCACTGGGCCACCCCCAGTGCCAGCCAGCGCTCCTCGACCCGCCACAGGTGGACATGGGCCACCGTGCCGCTCAGCTGGTCCCAGGGCTCCGGTATCTGCTCGCCCTCCGTACCCCGGACCAGCAGACTCCAGAGGCTGAACACCTGGGGCTCGCCCCACCGCACGGACAGCACCTGGGCAAGAGCGGCGCACTCCGCCGCGTACTGGTCCTCGGCCGCGGCGCGTCCTGTTCCGTCGTCCTCCCAGAACTCCTCGCTCGTGCTCAGTTCCGCGAGGTGGTAACCGGGCCCGCTGGAACCGACGTCGGATCTGCCGCGCGTCGAGGGGAATTCCCGAGTCCGCAGCAGGTCGATCGTGGCCAGGTGAGGTGCCGTGGTCATGCAGTCAGTAAACCCCCGGGCACTGACAATTGGCTGCCCGTCAGGCGTCCCTGCGCTTCATCGTGAACCACCCGGCCAGTACCGCGGCTCCCGCCCACAGCGCCGTGACCCCCAGCCCGGCCCACGGCCCGAGCGACCCCTGCGGATCCTGGTGCACCACCAGCTGCCCCGCACGGTCGGGCAGGTAGACGGCGACGCCCTGCGCCACATCGCCGATGACGAACGAGACGATCAGCACGAACGGCACGAGGAGGCTGAGTACCGCGACCCCACTGCGCAGCACTGCGGTCAGGCCGGCTGCGAACAGAGCCATCAGCGCGAGGTATATGCCGGAGCCGACCGCGGCCCGCAACGCACCAGGGTCCGCGAGGCCGATGGCGTACTCCCCCATGAACGCCTGGACGGCCAGGAAGGTGGTGAAGCCGGTGACCAGCCCCAGGACGAGTGCCGATCCGCCCACGACGGTCATCTTGGAGCTGTAGAGCAGCCCCCGGCGCGGCACCGCCGTCAGCGAGACGCGTATCGCGTCGTGGTGGTACTCGGAGGAGAAGACGGTCACACCGAAGCTGATGGCCGCGATCTGCCCGAAGTTGAGGCCGTAGAAAGCGCCGAAGATCGGGTCGAAGTCCGCGTTGTCCGCCTCGGCTTGGCCGAACGCGGCGCCGGCCAGTGCCGAGATGCCCGCCGTGGCCAGAAGTATCGCGAGCAGGGAACCGAACTGGGAGCGTATCGAGGTCATCTTGATCCACTCTGAGTGGAGAACCGCGGTGGTCGCCATGGGGGTCAGGCCTCCTTGGGGGCGGAAGGCGTCGTGGACGCGAATTCGGTCTCGGTGGCGGTGAGGTCCAGATATGCCTGCTCCAGCGACCCCTGCTCGTTGGACAGTTCGAGAATCGGGATGCTCTCGCGGGCGGCGAGTGCGCCGATGTCCTCGGCCCGGGCGCCGTCGACGGTCCAGCGCCCGTCGTCGCCCTCCCCGGGTATGAATCCCGCCCGGGCCAGGGCGGTGTGCAACCGCTCCGGCTCCGTGGTGCGCACGCGCACCCGAGGCCGGCTCCGCGAGTCGATGAACTCACGCATCGGCAGGTCGGCGAGCAGCCGCCCCCGGCCGAGAACGACGAGGTGGTCGGCCGTGTCGGCGGTCACGGCCATCAGGTGGCTGGAGACCAGGACGGTGCGCCCTTCCCGCGCCAGGCGCCGCATCAGCTCCCGGATCCAGATGATCCCTTCCGGGTCCAGCCCGTTGGTCGGCTCGTCGAGCATCAGTACGGCCGGGTCGCCGAGCAGTGCCGCGGCGATGCCGAGTCTCTGGCGCATACCGAGCGAGAAGGTCCTGATGCGCCGCTTGGCGGCCCTGGCGATCCCCGCCTCCTCAAGCACGTCCTCGACCCGGCTCGCGGCTATGCGGTTGCTGACGGCGAGAGCGCGCAGATGGTCGCGGGCGGTACGGGCGCCGTGCGCCGCCTGGGCGTCCAGGAGCGCTCCGACGTGACGCAGCGGCTCGTCGAGTGTGGTGAACGGCCGCCCTCCGATCGTCGCGGTGCCGGAGCTGGGCCGGTCCAGACCGAGGACGAGGCGCATGGTGGTGGACTTGCCGGCGCCGTTGGGCCCGAGGAATCCGGTGACCCGGCCGGGCTCCACACGGAACGTGAGCCGGTCCACGGCGCGCGTGGCGCCGTACTCCTTGGTGAGTTCGAGGACGTCGATGCTGTTCATGCATTCAGCGTGGCTGCCGCGCCGGGGTGCTCTCCTCCCCCGCGGGTGGAGAGCATCTCCCCCGTGCGGGGGAACCGCACCGATCGGGGGCGCTGGCACGATGGCGGCATGCCCCGTCTATTGCGCCCGCTGACCAGCTCGGTCACGTACACACGCTGGCTGCATCTGTGCATTCCCATCGCCCTCATGTCCATATGGCTGTTCATCGACATGGGGCGGCCGTATGTGCCGGCGCTCCTGCTCATCCCCGTGGGGCTCGTTCCCGCGATGCGCCTGGCCGAGGGCGTGCAGGCCCAGTTGCTGCTGACGCCGCACGAGCGGGGCAGACCGGACGCGGCCATCTCCGCCGCACCGGCAGCCACGTGGGCCGAGCGGTGGCGCACCTTGCTGTGGCTCGAGTTCCGGCTGGTTCTCTCGGTGGTGGCCATGCTCCTGACGGTGTGGCTTCCCGTGATGACGTGGGACCTGATCACTACGGCCGTGGCAGGCGGACCCGACAGCAACCCGCTGTTGCGGGGTGCGCAGGCTCACTGGGGGTTCGCGCTCCTTGCCCCGCTGCCGATCGTGGTGATGCTCGCGTGCATCGTCGGCCTCGGCGATCTGGTGACCGTGGTCGCCCGGCATCTGCTCGGTCCGAGCCGGGCCGAGCGGCTGACCGCACTGGAGGAGCGCACCGAGCAGCTGCTCGAACGCACCCGAATCGCGCGCGAGCTGCACGACTCGATCGGGCACGCCCTCACCGTCGCCGTGGTCCAGGCGGGTGCCGCCCGGGCCGCCGGTGACCCGGAGTTTACCGACCGGGCGCTGGGGGCCATCGAGGAGACCGGCCGTGCGGCGCTGGAGGACCTGGAGCGGGTACTGCTCGTCCTGCGGGAATCGGCACAGCCCGCCTCGCAGCGCCCGACTCTCGTGGAGGCGGACCGGCTGCTGGAGTCCGCCCGCGCCTCCGGGGCCACGGTGGACGCCGAGGTGTCGGGGCCACTGGAGCGGGTACCGGGACCGGTCTCCCGGGAGGGGTATCGCATCCTCCAGGAAGCGCTCACGAATGTGCTGCGGCACTGCGGGCCCGTACCCGTCCGGGTACGCATAGAAGTGGCCGTGGGGCGCTTGGACCTCGAAGTGACCAATGCCCTGGCCGGCGTGACGCTGCAGATGCGTGGCGGGTCCGGTCTGCGCGGCATACGGGAGCGTGCGGCGCTGCTGGGCGGGGAGGCGCAGACGGGGCCGTACCAGGGCGGGTGGCGCGTGCGCGCCCGGCTGCCCCTGGAGAACGAGATACCGGCCGCCCGGCGAGCCCGGCTCGACCGACTGGGCAGGGCATGATCCGTACCATACAGCCTAGGCTGACCGGATGCCGGTAACCGTTCTCCTCGTCGACGACGAGCCGCTGGTGCGCGTGGGTCTGCGCGCCGTTCTCGAAGCGCAGCCCGACATCGAAGTCGTGGGCGAGGCCGCGGACGGAGCGGCGGTGGTCCCGCTGGTGCGTCAGCTGCGGCCCGACGTGGTGGCGATGGATGTACGGATGCCGTTGCTCGACGGTATCGAGGCCACTCGCGCCGTGCTGCGTACCGTCGACGAGCCGCCGAAGATCCTGGTGGTCACCACGTTCGAGAACGACGAATACGTCTACGAGGCGTTGCGCGCCGGCGCGGACGGTTTCCTGCTCAAGCGGTCCCGGCCGGCCGAGATCGTGCACGCCGTGCGCCTGGTCGCGGAGGGCGAGTCGCTGCTCTTCCCGGCGGCGGTGCGGTCACTGGCCGCCGAGTACGGCAATCACGCCGCCCGTGAGGCGATGGACCGGGCCGCACTCACCGAGCGCGAGGCGGAGGTACTGCGGCTGATGGCCCGCGGCCTCTCCAACGCGGAGATCGCCGCCCAAATGATCGTTGGCATGGAGACGGTCAAGTCCCATGTCAGTGCCGTGCTGGCCAAGTTGGGGGCGCGTGACCGCACCCAGGCGGTCATCGCCGCGTACGAGTCGGGTTTCGTGGCACCGAGCTGACACCCGAGGAGGGCAGGCGTGTCACTCCGCGATCTCCGTCCGTTCCCACCACTCGTAGACGGGCAACCGGCCTTCCGGGCTGTCCTGCTGCCGCGAGGTGGGCTTGAAGTGTTCGTAGCCGCCGCGGTGTTTGATCTTCAGATCCTGTCCTGAGGGGGTGATCGGGACGATCCGCTCGTGCAGATCGTCCGGGCCGCCCTCAAGGACTGCCTTGGTCGCCATTGCCCCAGTCTGACAACCGGGCGGATCGCTCGCACGTCGGCGTACTCGCCACTCGCCGCACTCCCGACCAGCGAGTACGATCCGGCAGACACGCGTACGAGCTGGGAGGACAGACGTTGGGGCAGCTGACCGGCGGGGACCCCTCTCTGCTCCGGCGGATCAATTCCGCGGTGGTTCTGCATGCGCTGCGCAGCGCCGACTCCCCCACGCTCACCGACCTGACCCGCGTCACGGGCCTGTCCCGGCCGACCGTCGAGGGCGTGGTGGAGGGGCTCATCGGCACCGGTCTCGTCGTCGAGGCCGATGCCGAGGAGGGCGCGACACGACGGCAGGGCCGGCCCGCCCGGAGGTTCCGCTTCCGGGCCGAGGCCGGTCATCTGCTGGGCATCGAGATCGGCCCGCACCGCATCGCCGCGCTCCTTTCCGGCCTGGACGGCCGCGTCATCGGCTCCGGTATACGGGAGGTGTCCGAGACCGCGTCCTCGGACGAGCGGCTGGAGCGGACACGCGCCGTGGTCGCGGATCTGCTGCGGCGCGCGGGGGTGCCGCGCGGTTCCCTGCGCGCCGTGGGCGTGGGCAGTCCCGGAATCGTGGAGGCGGACGGGACCGTACGGCTGTGCACCGCGCTGCCCGGCTGGACGGGCCTGGCGCTCGGAGAGCGGCTGCGCCGCTCGTTCCGCTGCCCCGTCCTGGTGGAGAACGACGCCAATACCGCGGCGGTGGCGGAGCACTGGAAAGGGTCGGCGACCGACTCGGACGACATCGTCTTCGTCATGGCGGGACTCAGCCCCGGCGCCGGTTCGCTGATCGGCGGGCGGCTGCACCGCGGATACGGCGGCGCGGCCGGCGAGATCGGTGCCCTGCACCTGCTCGGGCGGGAGGTGACCCCCGAGAGACTGCTGTCCACGACGGACGAGCCGCTGCACCCGCTCGACGAACAAGCCGTCGCCAACGTGTTCGCGCATGCCAGGAGCGGCGACGAGCGGGCGGTCGCGGCGGTGGACCGCTTCATCCAGCGGCTGGTGCACGATGTCGCGGCGCTGGTGCTCGCCCTCGACCCCGAGCTGGTCGTGGTCGGCGGCTGGGCCGCCGGGCTGGACGGCGTACTCGCACCGCTGCGAGACGAGCTGGCCCGCTACTGCCTGCGGCCGCCCCGGGTGGCGCTGTCCCTGCTGGGTGAGGCGGCGGTGGCCACGGGTGCGCTGCGGCTGGCCCTCGACCATGTTGAGGAGCAGCTCTTCGCGGTGGCGGGCACGGCGACGGCCCGCCGGTAGGCCCTGCCCGGTCGAGGGCGCGGTCAGGCTCGTCCGGGAGGCCCCGCCGCGCAGTGGCCCGACGTGGCTACCGGTCACGGCTCGCCACCGAGCGGCAGAAGTCGCCGTCGGCGCCGCGGGCCGGGCCAGCCGGCCGGCAGGCCGGACATGATGCGGGCCCTGCGGGATGCCGGAACTCCCGCTGCGAGCGCGAGCAAGTCGCCCAGCCCGCCCTGCGAACACGGACAGCACGCCCGGTGCTCCCCCGCGTGCGCGGCGAGGACCGGCCCTTCCACGAGCGCGCGGTCAGCGCGGCCGGTCAGGACGCTTGGCGGGCCTGGGCGTGGTGGCTGATCTCCAGGTCGCCCGCGTCGCCGAAGGTGAGACGGCAGGTGTCGGCGCGGTAGGTGGCCACGGAGACCGCGGCGGTGCCGGCCTCGGTGAAGTACCGGGTGGTCACCACCAGGACCGGCGCGCCGGGGAGCCGGTCGAGCTCCCGCGCGTCGTCCGCCCGGGCCGAGCCGAGCTCGACGGCCCGGTCCTGGCCCTCCAGGCCCAGGCGCTGCAGCTCGCGCAGGACCGCCCGCGCGCGGGCCGGGCCCGCCGGGACGTCGATGGCGGGCAGGTCGGGTACGGAGGCGGCGGGGACGTACAGGAGCTCGGCCGCCACGGACTGCCCGTGGGTGACACGGGTCCGGCGCACCGTGTGCACCGCTTCGTCCGGTTCCGTCTCCAGCAGGCGGGCGACCGCGGCGGCGGGGACCGCCTCCGCGCAGTCCACGGGCTGCCAGGCGTCGTCGGCCGCGCCCGGCCAGACGTGCCGGTCCGAGCCCACGGCGACGCCCATGCGGGGCGGGGCGACGGTGGTGCCGACTCCGCGCCGGCGCTGCAGGCGGCCTTCGAGCTCCAGCTGCTCCAGCGCTTGCCGCAGGGTGGCGCGGGCGACTCCGAATCGGGCGGCGAGATCACGCTCGTTCGGCAGCACCTCGCCGACAGCGAAGTCCGAGTCGAGTGCCTCGCTGAGCACGGTCTTGAGGTGCCAGTACTTGGGCTCCGGCACCGTTTCCAGCTGCGTGGTCCCCACCCTGATCCTCCGCAATCGCCGTGTCGCGGCGGCTTTCCGCGCCCTTGTTTATTAAAGGTTCCTGCACTATCCCTGCGACGATAGGACGGCACACCCCCTTGGTCAAGACCAATCCTCGCGGCCGTTACGGAGCACTCCGGGCACACGGAAGAGCCCCGCGCCGCAACGGGACGCGGGGCTCCTGAAGCCGACGACCACACTGACTACCGCGGCACGAGCCCGGTGAGCTTGTCGGGGTTGCGGACGATGTAGATGCACTGGATCCGGCCGTCGACGACCTCCAGCTGGAACACACTGTCGGGCCGCCCGTCGGCCAGTACGAGCAGGGCGGGGGCGCCGTTGAGCTCGACGAACCGGTAGTCCACCACCGCCGCGACTCCCTTCTGCGCCGCGCCGGCGAGGAAGCGGCCGACCTTGTCGGCCGTTTCGATGACGCGCAGCGGCGCCTTGGCCTTGCCTCCGCTGTCGCCCACGAGACGTACGTCCGGGGCGAGGAGCGACATCAGGGAGTCGAGGTCGCCGCCGCTCGCCGCGGCGAGGAAGCGCTCGGTCAGGGCGCGGCGCTCGTCGGGGTCCACGTCGAAGCGCGGCTTGCGCTCCTCGACGTGCCGGCGGGCCCGGCCGGCCAGCTGGCGGACCGCCGCTTCGCTTCGGTCGAGGGCGGTCGCAATCTCGGCGAACGGGAACCCGAAGGCCTCCCGCAGGACGAACACGGCGCGCTCCAGGGGCGAGAGGGACTCCAGGACGACCAGTACGGCGAACGACACGGACTCGGCGAGCACGGCCCGTTCGGCGGTGTCCGGGACGGTGTGTCCGAAGTCGGTGACAAGGGGCTCGGGCAGCCAGGGGCCCACGTACGCCTCGCGGCGCGACTGCAACTGGCGCAGCCGGTCGATGGCGAGGCGGGTGGTGATGCGCACCAGGTAGGCGCGCGGCTGCTGTACGTCGTCCCGGTCGGCGGCGGACCAGCGTAGCCAGGCGTCCTGTACCACGTCCTCGGCGTCGGCCACCCGACCGAGCATGCGGTAGGCGACCCCGGTCAGTACCGGCCGGTGCTCCTCGAAAAGGTCAGTCACGGTGTCAGTTGCCACCTCCCCATCCCAGCCGAGGAACAGCCGCCTGTCCAGGCGGAATCGGTGCATGGCCCATCGGGCACCCATCGGTGGCTCATCGGCCGGACCATCAGCGGCTCGTCGGCGGCCCATCGGCGGCCCATCGGTCGTGTCCGGCCTCTTGAACTCGAAGCTACTCAGCGGTAATTCTTTGCTGACAGGGTGTCTACTCGCCCCTGTCCCTTATCCCTTCGACGAGGAGCAGCAGCATGACCGCCAAGGTCTCCTTCCCGATCGCGTCCCCCCTCGGGGACCGCACGGTGTCCGTCGCGTACGAGCGGCGCGGCGCCGGCGAGCCCCTCCTGCTGCTGCACGGCATCGGCCACCACCGTCAGGCATGGGATCCGGTACTGGACATCCTGGCCGCCGAGCGCGACGTGGTGGCGGTGGACCTGCCCGGGTTCGGCGAGTCGCCGGCGCTGCCGGACGGAGTGGCGTACGGCCTGTCGACCGTCGTGCCCACGCTCGGCGCGCTCTGCGCCGCGCTGGAGATCGAGCGGCCGCACGTCGCCGGGAACTCCCTGGGCGGACTGCTCGCGCTCGAACTGGGGCGCGAGAAGCTCGTGCGCTCGGTGACCGCCCTGTCCCCGGCGGGCTTCTGGTCGCAGGCAGAGCGCCGGTACGCCTTCGCCACCCTGCTGGCGATGCGCGCCGGGGCCCGGCTGCTGCCCCTCCCGGCGATCGAGCAGCTGTCCCGTACGCCGGCCGGACGGGCCGCGCTGACGAGCACCATCTACGCCCGGCCCGGACGCCGTTCACCCGAGGCCGTCGTCGCCGAGACAATCGCGCTGCGCGAGGCCACCGGATTCGACGCCACGCTGGCGGCCGGCCGGGACGTGCTGTTCGCGGACGACGTCACCGGTGTTCCGGTGACCGTCGCCTGGGGAACCCGGGACCGGCTGTTGCTGCGCCGCCAGGGTGTCCGCGCCAAGTACGCCGTCCCCGGAGCCCGGCTGGTCCGGCTGCCCGGCTGCGGTCATGTCCCGATGAACGACGACCCGGCTCTGGTCGCCAGGGTCATCCTGGACACCAGCCGCGCGCAGGCGCGGCCGTCCGCCGGCGCCGCGGCCTGAGCGCAGGAGCACTCCGGAACCGAGCGCAACACCCGCCCCCACCAGCGCGCTGCCCGCCACCTGGGCGAGACCGTACGAGCCGGTACCGACCAGGGGTGCGGTGAACGCCGCCGACACCGGGATCAGCCCGGAGAAGAGGGTGGCGCGCTCGGCGCCGATCCGCTGGACGCCGTCGTACCAGCAGACGAAGCCGATGACCGTGACGACCACCGCCTGCCAGAGCAGGGCGAGCGCCTCTCCCTGCTGCGGCGTCCGCAGCACCGCACCGCCGTCCAGGACGAGTCCGACGGCCACCGACTCGACGGCCGCGATCCCGCACGCTGCCGCGGAGAGAAGTTTCGGTCCCAGTGGCCTCAGCACCGGAACGGCGAGCACGGCGAAGCCGACCTCGCCGACGAGCGCGCCGACGGACCAGCCGATGCCCGCCAGGTCGGTACGGCCCCAGCCCTGGACGACGAAGGCCCCGGCCGCGACCAGCAGCGCGCCGTGGAGCACCGGACGGGCGGGCCGGCGGCCGTCGAGGGCGGGAGCGAGGACCGCCACGAGCACGGGGGCGCAGCCGACGAACACGCCGGGCACGGCGGGTTCCGCGGTGCGCTCGGCAGCCAGCACGGCGAGGTTGAAGCCGACCATCCCGATCGCGGCGAGGAACGCGAGCCGCCCCCATTGGCGCGGGCTCAGGGCCCGCAGCGGTGCGAGGCCACCGCGGCCGACCAGCGGGATCAGCAACAGGCAGGCGACGCCGTAGCGCAGCGCCTGGCCGCCCGCGTACGGATAGTCGCCGAGCACGCTGTTGGCGGTGAAGGAGCCGCCGACCAGGACACAGGCGAGGGCGGCGAGAAGAACCCCGCGCGGGGAGTTCGGGTGCGGCGCAGGCGTGGCGTTCATGGGGCCGACGCTAGGGACTGCGCCGGTCCGGTTTAAGGTCCACTTTCATGGTGGTATCGGGGACCAATCCCGCTGACGACGGCGGTCCGTGGGCGGCCGCGTGGGAACTGCTGCTGCCCGCCGCGGCCGCGCCCGCGCGCCGGCGCGGCCGGCAGCTGCAGTCGGCGCTGCGCGAGGCGGTGCGGTCCGGGCGGCTCTCGGCGGGGACCCGGCTGCCGTCCAGCCGGGAGCTGGCGGCCGACCTGGGCGTCTCCCGCGGGCTGATCACCGAGGCGTACGAGCAGCTCACCGCGGAGGGGTACCTGCGCAGCGGCAGGGGCGCGGGGACCTGGGTGGGCGACGCGGCGCGGTCGGCCGCAGGGGGCGCGCACGACCGGGCACCGCGCGCCCCGGGTGCCCGCGCCGACTTCCGCCCGGGCACACCCGATCTCGCGCTGTTCCCGCGTGCGGCCTGGGCCGCCGCCCACCGGCGCGTGCTGGCGGAACTGCCGCACCACGCGCTCGGCTACCCCGATCCGCGCGGGCTGCCCGAACTGCGTACCGCGCTGGCAGGTTTGCTCACCCGGCGCCGCGGTGTGGTGGCCGATCCGGAACGGCTCGTGGTGTGTTCAGGCGTGGCACAGGCGATGACGCTGATCGGCTTCGCCCTGCGCGGGCGCGGCGCCGTCGGCGTCGAGGACCCGGGCAGTCCCGAGCACGCGGCGCTGTTCGCCGCGACGGGGGTGGCCACCGTGCCCCTGCCGCTCGACGACGAGGGGCCGGCGCTCGGTCCGCTGGAGGCCTCGGGGGTACGGACCGTGGTGACCACACCGTCCCATCAGTTCCCTTCGGGCATCGCCTGCTCGGCGGGCCGCCGCGCCGCGCTGCTCGCCTGGGCGCGATCCGTCGACGGCCTGATCGTGGAGGACGACTACGACGGGGATTTCCGCTACGACCGCGCTCCGGTGGGTGCGCTCCAGGGGCTCGACCCGGAACACGTCGCCTACACAGGCTCGGTGAGCAAGTCCCTCGCGCCGGGACTGCGGCTGGGCTGGCTGCTGGTGCCCGAGTGGCTGGTCGAGGAGATCGTGGCGCGCAAGCGGACCATGGACCTGGGCAATCCCGCGCTCGACCAGGCGCTGCTCGCGGACTTCATCCGCCGCGGGGACTACGACCGGCAGCTGCGGCGCTGCCAACGCGCCTACCGGGAGCGGCGGGACGCCCTGGTCGCGGCCCTCGGCGAGCAGCTGCCGGGCGCCGAGGTCAGCGGGATCGCGGCGGGGCTGCATGTCATCGTGCGGCTTCCGGAGCGGTACGGTCCGCAGCCCCGCCTGCTGGCCCGGGCGGCCGGGGCGGGCGTGGCCGTACGGCCGCTCACGGACTACGGGACGACGCGGGAGGGCCGGGGGCGGGACGGCGGCGTCCGGCTCGTCCTCGGGTACGCGCATCTGTCGCCGGACCGGATCACGGAGGGGGTACGACTGCTGGCGGCCGCGGCCCGCCCCGAGCCGGGCGGTTCGTAGCCGGGGGTTCCCTGGCCAGGTGGTACGTAACCAGGTGGTACGTAACGGGGGTGTTCCTGGCCGGGTGATTCCTGGCGGACTCCGCGGAGTTGGACTGTTCACCCGGGGTTCGCGCGCCCGCCGCGATGTGCGGGGGTGCCGACGGCACACTGGTCCGACCCATCACTGGAGGCGCACCGATGCCGCATCGTTCACCGCTTTCGTTCCCCGGCCGCCGGGCCGTTCTGCGTGGCTCCCTCGCCGCTTCGGCGGCGCTGACCGTACCCGTGGCCGTCGGCGGCGCACCGGCGCTCGCCCTCTCGGGACGGCCGCATGCCACTTGGGGCGTACAGACCGGGGAGGTGACCGCGACCTCGGCTCTGGTGTGGGTACGGTCGGACCGGCCTGCCCGGATGATCGTGGAGACAGCGGCGACCGAGGCGTTCGGCCGGCCCCGCCGCTGGTACGGGCCGCTGCTCGGGCCGGGGACGGACTTCACCGGGACGACGGCACTGCGCGGCCTGCCGCCCGGTGAGCAGGTGCACTACCGGGTGATCCTCACTGACCCGGACGACCCGCGACGCACCGGGCAGCCGGTGTACGGCTCCTTCCGCACGGCGCCGGCCAGGCGCCGCGACGGGGTCCGGTTCCTGTGGTCGGGCGACATCGCCGGCCAGGGCTGGGGCATCAACCCGGACCTCGGCGGCTATCGCGTGTTCGAGGAGATGCGGCGGCGTAATCCCGACTTCTTTCTGTGCAGCGGCGACACCGTGTACGCGGACGGCCCGATCCTGCCGACGGTCACTCTGCCGGACGGCCGGATCTGGCGGAATGTCACCACCGAGGAGAAGTCCAAGGTCGCCGAGACGCTGGCGGAGTTCCGCGGCAACTTCCGGTACAACCTGCTCGACGAGAACATGCGCCGGTTCAACGCCCAGGTGCCGACGATCGCCCAGTGGGACGACCACGAGGTGCGGAACAACTGGTATCCGGGCCAGATCCTCGACGACGCCCGCTACACGGTCAAGGACGTGGATGTCCTGGCGGCGCGCTCGCGCCGGGCGTTCGGCGAGTACTTCCCCGGCTCGACCCCTCAGGCACGCGGCGAGGAGGGCCGGATCCACCGGGTTGTGCGCCACGGCCCGCTGCTCGACGTCTTCGTTCTCGACATGCGCACGTACCGCAACCCCAACTCCCCCGGCCGGCAGGCCGACGACACGCACGGCATCCTCGGCGCGGAGCAGCTGGCCTGGCTCAAGCGGGAGTTGTCCCGCTCGCGGGCGGTATGGAAGGTGATCGCCTCCGACATGCCGCTGGGCATCGTCGTGGCGGACGGCACGGCGAACTTCGAGGCGGTCGCCCAGGGCGATCCCGGCACCCCGCTGGGCCGTGAGCTGCAGATCGCCGAGCTGCTGCGGCACATCAAGCACCGGCGGATCACCGGCACGCTGTGGCTGACTGCCGATGTGCACTACACGTCGGCGCAGCACTACGACCCGTCGCGGGCGGCCTTCAAGGACTTCGCGCCGTTCTGGGAGTTCGTCTCGGGGCCGCTGGCCGCGGGCGGGTTCCCCGCGGTGCGGCTGGACCCGACGTTCGGTCCGGAGCAGTCCTTCGTCAAGGCGCCGACCAGGGCGAACCTGTCGCCGGCCGAGTCGCCCCAGCACTTCGGCGAAGTAGACATCGACGGGGACAGCGGCGAACTGACGGTCCGGCTACGGGAGGAGGGCGGCGGGGTGCTGTTCACCCAGGTGCTCCAGCCGGGGCGGGTCGGCCAGTGAGTCCTGTGACTCCGGTGGAGTCCTGGCGGCCCGTCAGCCGTGGACAGCCGGGTAATCAGTTCCGGCCAGCTGCGGCGGAAAATGCCACCTAAACGAACAGAACCATACTTAACCCATCAGTCACAAAGCGTTCGTGATCACGCAACACCGCTGGTTCACAGTGATGCCATGACTGATGTGAAGTCCTCCACGAAGAACGCCATGAGGACCGCCGCGAAAGCCGGCCACCGGCACCACCACTGGCGTCGGGACCTCGTCGAACTCGCCGCCCTGTTCATCGCCGTCGCTGTCGCGGACGCCATCGCCAAGATGGTCGTGAAGGGTCCGAAGGGCCCGGTGCTCCTGGTCGCCTCGGCCGTCGCCCTCGTGGTCACGGCCGTGTTCCACACCTGGTGGGCCCGCAGGCACAGCCATGGTCCGCCGCCGACCACGGACGGCGGCGGAACCGATCACCGGAGCCGGAGTACGCCCGCCGGACGGCCCGCAGGCGGAAGCACCTCGCTGTGGCGGATGCGGACGACCGTACGCGACGAGCCCGGCAGGCTGGCCGCGCTGTGCGGCGCGCTCGCCCGGCACGGCGTGGACATCGTGACCCTGCAGACGCATCCGCTGACCGAGGGAACCGTCGACGAGTTCCTGCTCCGCGCGCCCGACAGCCTCTCCGCCACAGAACTGACCCACGCGATCGCGCGGGCGGGCGGCCAGGACACCTGGATCGAGCGGGCCGACGCCCACGATCTCGTGGACGCCCCCACCCGGGTACTGGGCCTGGCCACCCGCACCGCGCTGGACGCTGCCGAACTACCGCTCGCGCTGCGCCAGTTGCTCGGTCGCTGCACGATTCACTCGCTGCCCGCCACCTCGCTGACCGGCCGTCCGACCGGTGCCGACGCGCCGGTGGAGGGCGTCCTGGAGTCGACGGTCATGCGGCTGCGCGACCCGGCGGGCGGTGCGATCACCGTCGAGCGGCCGTATCTGCCGTTCACGCCGACCGAGTTCGCGCGCGCCCGTGCGCTGGTCGAGCTGGACGCCCGGCTCGGTCCGCGCATCCCGCGCAGTCAGGATGTCCTGACGCTGCCCGAGGGCAACGAGATCACCGTGCGCCGGGCCGACACCAGTGACCTCGCCGCCGCGCGGGCCATGCACGACCGGTGCTCGGAGCGGACGTTGGGCCTGCGCTACCACGGCCCGGTGGCAGACGCCGACCGCTATCTGTCACACCTGCTCAGCCCGCGCTTCGGCCGCACCCTCGCCGTCCAGACCGCCTCCGGGCGCCTGGTCGCCCTCGGCCATCTGCTCTGGGACGGCGACGAGACCGAGGTCGCGCTGCTGATCGAGGACGACTGGCAGCGCCGCGGCATCGGCTCGGAGCTGCTGCGCCGCCTCGTCGCGCTCGCGGTCGAGGCGGGCTGCGAGAGCGTCTACGCCGTCACCCAGTCGTCCAACACCGGGATGGTCGCCGCCATGCGGAGCCTCTCCCTCCCCCTCGACTACCAGATCGAGGAGGGGACGCTGGTGATCACCGCCCGGCTGGACGCTACGCCGGTACGGTCTCGTCCTCCGTACGAGGAGTCCCGGCGCGCCGGGCGCTGAGCGCGCCGTCCAGGTCCTGCCACAGGTCCTCGACGTCCTCGAGCCCGACGGACATACGCAGCAGCCGGTCGCTCACCCCGGACGACTGCCGGTCTCCCTCGGCCACGATGCGGTGGCTGATGGAGGCCGGGTGCTGGATCAGGGAGTCGACGCTGCCGAGGCTGACCGCCGGGGTGATCAGCCGTACGCCGGCGATCACCTCGTGCGGGTCGCCCGCCACCTCGAAGGCGATCATCGCGCCGCCGAGCTTCGGGTAGTGCACCCGGGCGATGCGCGGGTCCTCGGACAGCCGCCGGGCCAGCTCGGCCGCCGTGGCGGAGGCGGCGCGTACCCGTACCGGCAGCGTGGACAGTCCGCGCAGCAGCAGGTAGCCGGCCAGCGGATGCAGCACGCCGCCGGTGGCGAACCGCACCTGGCGCAGCTTGCGGGCGAAGTCCTCGTCGCAGGCGACCACGCCGCCGAGGACGTCGCCGTGACCGCCGAGGTACTTGGTGGCGCTGTGCAGGACCAGGCGGGCGCCGTGCTCCACCGGCCGCTGGAGCACGGGCGTGGCGAAGGTGTTGTCGGCGAGCAGCGGCACCTCGCCGCAGGCATGGGCGATCGCCCGCAGATCGAGTTCGGCGAGCGTCGGGTTGGCGGGCGACTCGACCATCACCAGGCCCGTGTCGGGCCGGATCGCGTCCGCGATGCCCGCGGGATCGACCCAGGTCACCTCGGAACCCAGCAGACCGGCCGTGAGCAGGTGGTCGCTGCAGCCGTACAGCGGGCGTACGGCCACCACGTGCCGCAGACCCATGCCGATCCGCACCATCAGGGTCGCGGTGAGCGCCGCCATCCCGCTGGCGAATGCGACCGCGCTCTCGGTGCCCTCCAGGCGCGCAAGCGCGGTCTCGAAGCGGGCGGTGGTGGGATTGTCGAGGCGGGCGTAGACGGGCGGGCCGTCCGGCTGCGCGCCGGTGGTGGCGAACTCGTCGATCCGGGCCGCTTCGGCCCGGCTGTCGTACGAGGGGTAGGTCGTCGACAGGTCGAGCGGCGGCGCGTGCACGCCCAGCTCCGCGAGGTCTTCGCGGCCGGCGTGCACGGCTTCGGTGGCCAGGGCCCGGGGTGTGGTCGAGGCGTTCGTCGTCATGCCGGAACTCTGAACAGTTACCGGGAGGTAGCGTCTAATGCCCGTGCTACGTTCGGCGTATGGCCGAAACTGTCGCACTGGACCCGGTCGATCTGGACATTCTGCGCCTCCTGCAGAACGACGCACGGATGACGTACCGGGATCTCGCCGCCGAGGTGGGGGTGGCCGCCTCGACCTGCCTGGACCGGGTCGCGCGGCTGCGCCGCTCCGGAGTCATTCTCGGCCACCAGCTGCGGCTGGATCCGGCGAAGCTCGGCCGCGGACTGGAGGCTCTGCTGCTGGTCCAGGTGCGTCCGCACCGGCGGGAGCTGATCGGCCCCTTCGTCGAGCGCATCCGGGCGCTGGCCGAAACACGTGCGCTCTTCCACCTCACCGGCCCGGACGACTACCTGGTGCAGGTGGCGGTGACGGACACCGCGGACCTCCAGCGGCTGGTCCTCGACGAGTTCACCTCGCGGCGCGAAGTCGCCCGGGTGGAAACCCGGTTGATATTCCAGCAGTGGGACTGCGGACCGCTGCTGCCACCCCCTTAGGTGCCCTGAGGTGTCCGAAAGCGGGCGCCTGGGACAGGCTGCTGAGCCGGAATGGTAGTGACGCGGGCCCCTCTCCCGTACGAGGATGTCCGCATGTCCGACTCCCTCAGCGGCAGCCCGCTGCCCCGCCAGGTCGCAGACGCCTACGTCGACGACCTCATCGCCCTCGACCCGATCACCGGCACCTTCCTGGGGGTGGCCGAGAGCTCCCGCAGGCTCCCGGACTTCTCCCCGGCCGGTCGCCAGGCTCTGGCCGGCCTCACCCGCGCGACGCTGCGCAGGCTCGACGAGGCGGAGCAGCGGCCCGGTGCCGACAGTGACGCCGAGCGTCGCTGCGGCCGGCTGCTGCGCGAGCGGCTCACCGCCGAACTGGCCGTACATGAGGCCGAGGAGGAGCTGCGGGCCGTCAGCAACATCCATTCGCCCGCCCATTCGGTCCGCGAGGTGTTCGCCGTCACCCCGGCGGAGACCGACGACGACTGGGCCGCGATCGCCGAGCGGCTGCGCGCGGTACCCGCCGCGCTGGAGGGCTACCGGGCGTCGCTGTCCCTCGGACTGGACCGCAAGCTGTACGGAGGGCCGCGGCCGACCGCCACCTTCATCGGCCAGCTGACGCAGTGGGCGGGTGACGGCCGGGGCTGGTTCGACGAGTTCGCGGCGGGCGGCCCCGCGTCGCTGCGCGCCGAGCTGGACGCCGCCGCCGCGGGCGCGACCGAGGCCGTCGTCGCGCTGCGCGACTGGATGCGCGAGGTGTACGCGCCCGCGATCGAAGGCGCACCCGACACCGTGGGACGCGAGCGCTACGCCCGCTGGTCCCGCTACTTCAACGGCACCGACCTCGATCTCGACGAGGCGTACGCGTACGGCTGGTCCGAGTACCACCGGCTGCTCGGCGAGATGAGGACCGAGGCCGAGAAGATACTGCCGGGCGCCGGCCCCTGGGAGGCGCTGGCCCACCTCGACGAGCACGGCACGCACATCGAGGGGGTGGAGGAGGTACGGGCCTGGCTGCAGGGCCTGATGGACGAGGCGATCGAGGCCCTGGACGGCACGCACTTCGAACTCGCCGAGCGGGTACGGAAGGTGGAGTCCCGGATCGCTCCGCCGGGCGGCGCCGCGGCCCCGTACTACACCGGCCCCTCGGAGGACTTCTCCCGTCCCGGCCGCACCTGGCTGCCGACGATGGGCGAGACCCGCTTCCCGGTGTACGACCTGGTGTCCACCTGGTACCACGAGGGTGTCCCCGGCCACCACCTCCAGCTCGCCCAGTGGGCGCACGTCGCCGACCGGCTGTCCCGCTACCAGGCCACCGTCGGCATCGTCAGCGCCAACGCGGAGGGCTGGGCGCTGTACGCGGAGCGGCTGATGGACGAACTGGGCTTCCTCACCGACGCGGAACGCCGACTGGGGTATCTGGACGCGCAGATGATGCGTTCCGCGCGGGTGATCGTGGACATCGGAATGCACCTGGGCCTGGAGATCCCGGCCGACTCGCCGTTCCACCCGGGCGAGCTCTGGACGCCCGAGCTGGCGCAGGAGTTCTTCGGGATGCACAGCGGCCGGCCCGCCGACTTCGTGGAGAGCGAGCTGACCCGCTACCTGTCGATGCCGGGCCAGGCCATCGGCTACAAGCTGGGTGAGCGGGCCTGGCTGCTGGGCCGCGAGAACGCGCGCAAGGCGCACGGTGACGCGTTCGACGCGAAGGCCTGGCACATGGCGGCGCTGTCCCAGGGTTCGCTGGGTCTGGACGACCTGGTGGACGAACTGTCCCGGCTCTGACACCGGCGACGGGCAGCGGCCGGCCGGGCTCAGCGCCATGAGCCCGGCCGCCCGCCCCACATGGGCCGGCTGCCGTTCCGCGCACCGCACCTCCGGCTCAGCAGCCGCAGTTCTCCGCGCCGACGGGCGCGGTGAGCGGGTCGGCGTCGCGCCTTTGGCGTCCCTCCCAGGTCTCGACCTCGAAGCCCTCCCGGATCCAGTACTCGATGCCGCCCAGCATCTCCTTGACCTGGTAGCCGAGTTCGGCGAGGGCGAGGGCGGCTCGGGTGGCGCCGTTGCAGCCCGGGCCCCAGCAGTAGGTGACGACCGGCACGGACTTGTCGAGCAGCTGCTCCGCCTGCTCGGGGATCAGTGCGGTCGGCAGGTGTATCGCCCCGGGGACATGGCCCTGGTCCCAGGCCTCCGTGGAGCGGGAGTCGAGGACGACGAAGCCGGCCTCGCCGCCGGCCCGGAGGACCGCGGCGACGTCGGAGACGTCGGCGTGGAAGGCGAGGGACGCGCCGAAGTACGCGGCGGCCGCGGCCGGGGAGGCGGGCGGGACGCGCAGGACGGGGTTGGTGGACGCAGGGGCCTGAGTGCTGGGCTGTGTGATCGTCATGGTCAGGAATCTATGACCGGTGATCACCTTCCGGAAGGGAGTTTCCCCGGCGCTTGGGTTGATCCGCCGGGGAATCCGCTGCTATCTCTGCCGGATGACCGGTTATTCCCCTGACGCCACCGACTGGCGCATTCTCGAGGTCCTCCAGCGCGACGGCCGGGCCAGCTTCGCCGAACTCGCCCGGGCCGTCTCGATGTCACCGAGCGCGGTCACCGAGCGGGTGCGCCGGCTCGAAGAGACCGGCGTGATCTCCGGCTACGCGGCCGTCGTCGAACACGACAGGCTCGGGCTGCCGATCCTCGCGTTCGTACGGCTGCGGTATCCGCACGGCAACTACAAGCCGTTCCACGACCTGCTGGACAGCACGCCCGAGGTGCTGGAGGCCCACCACGTCACGGGCGACGACTGCTTCGTCATCAAGGTCGCCGCCCGGTCGATGCGGCACCTGGAGGAGGTCTCGGGCCGTATCGCCTCGCTCGGTTCGGTCACCACGAGCGTGGTGTACTCCTCCCCGCTGCCCCGGCGCCCGGTCAGCCGCTGATGCCCGCGAGGCGGTGCCGGACCGCGGAACCGCCGCGCTCCTTGACCACTTCGAGCTGCGCGGGAATGCGGCGGCGCAGGTCTGCGACATGGCTGACGATGCCGACGCTGCGGTCCCGCTCGCGCAGCGAGTCCAGTACGTCGAGCACCTCGTCCAGCGTCTGCTCGTCCAGGCTGCCGAAGCCCTCGTCGATGAAGAGGGTGTCCAGCCGCATGCCGCCCGCCTCGTCGGTGACGACGTCGGCGAGGCCCAGGGCGAGGGCGAGCGAGGCGAAGAAGGTCTCCCCGCCGGAGAGCGTCGCGGTGTCGCGCTCGCTGCCCGTCCAGGCGTCGACGACGTGCAGACCGAGTCCCGAGCGGCCGCGGCCGCCGGCCCGGGCATCGGAGTGGACGAGGGTGTAGCGGCCGGCGGACATCCGCTGGAGCCGCACCGTGGCCGCCGCCGCGACCTGTTCCAGGCGCGCCGCGAGCACGTACGCCTCCAGGCGCATCTTGCGTTCGTTGTCCGCGGAGGTCCCGGCCGTGAGTGCGGCCATTCGGGCCACCCGGTCGTACTCGTCCCGCAGTGGCCCGAGCCGGCGCATCTCGTCCTCGGCGAGCCGGGACAGCCGGGCGAGTTCCGCACAGCGGGTGCGGGCCGCGTCGGCCGCGGAGGCCGCCTCGCGCTGCCGCCGGCCGGCCTGCTCGGCGGCCTCCTGCGCGAGCTCGGGGCGGGCCGGCGGGCGGGCCGCCGCCGCGGCGGTGCCGGGCTCGGCCAGCCGGTCCGCGACCAGCGCCGCCTCCGCCTGCCAGGCGTCGAGCCGGTGCTGAAGGTCGCGCTGGGCGGCGTCACCGAGCATGGCTGCGGCCGCTGCTTCGGGCGTGTCGAACTTCGCCTTGAACGCGGCGTCGGCGAGTCGGTCGTCCGCCGCCTTCAGCCGCTGGGCGGTCGCGTCGGCGGCCCGGTACGCCTCGGCGGCATCGGCGGCCACCCGTGCCTGGTGATCCAGGGTCCGTGCCCGCTCGGCCACGCTGCTCGCACCGCCCAGGGCCCGCTCCAACTCGGCTTCCAGCACTTCCTGTTGCTCGTCGAGCATGTCCCGCCGGGTGGTGCGGGCGGCCGCGTGGCGTTCGGCGCGCTGCTGGGCGGCGAGCCGCTCGGCGTGTTCCCGCTCGGCCCGGGCCAGCGCCTCGCGCGCCGCGTGCAGGGTGGCCGCCTCGGCGTGGGCGGCCGTGTGGTCCCGGGTCAACTGCTCGGTGAGGGCGAGCAGTTCCGCCGCCGTGGAGCCGCCGGCCGCGGCCCGCGCCTCCGCGGACGCCACCTGCGCCCGGCCGAGCCGCCGGTCCGCCTCGGTACGGGCGTCCTCGGCCAGCCCGTGCACGCGGCGGGCCTCCTCCTCGGCCGCGCGGTCGACGTGCCCGGCCTCGAGGCGGGCGGGGGCGGGGTGTTCCCGCGACCCGCACACCGCACACGGCCGGCCGTCGCTGAGCGCCGCGGCGAGTTCGGCCGCGATGCCCTGCAGGCGCCGTTCCTTCAGCTCCAGCCAGTGCTCGCGCGCCTGGCCGGCCTGCTCCCGGGCGGCCAGCAGCGCCTCCCGCGCGGCGGCCGACTCACGCTCCAGCGTGTCCCGGCGGCGGGCGGCCGCCAGCCGTTCGCGGGCCGGTTCGAGCCGGCCCGCGAGCTGTTCGGCGAGGGTGGCGGATGACTGAGCCCGCTCGATGCGGTCCTGGAGGTCCTGCCGGCTCGCGTCCCAGCCGGCGAGCCAGGCCGCCGCTTCCTGGGCCGCCTCCTCGTCCGCCCGCGTCTCGCGATCGAGGTCCCGGCGCTCCTCGTTGATGTCGGCACTCCGTTGCTCGGCCCTGCGCGCAGCCTCCAGCCCGCCCAGTTCCTGCCGCAACCGCTCGGCCGCAGCGGTCAGTTGCTCGGACCCTGCCTCCACCAGACGGGGTGGCAGCTGTTCCCGGCAGCGGTCCAGTCCGGCGCTCGCGGCGCGGTGCTCCCGTTCGGCCGTGTCGCGCAGAGCCAGTGCGGGTGCGACCCGGTCGGCCCGGCGGGCGCGGTCGAGCCGGGCCCGTACCCGCTCGCGCTCCTCCCGGTGTGCCGCGAGTGCTTCGGCGCGTTGCCGGGCGTCGGCGTGGCGGCGCTGGAGGCGGTCGAGTTCGCCTGCGTCCTCCAGGGCGCGACGGGCGGCGGCGGCCCTGCTGTCGGCGGCCGCGAGCGCGTACTCGGCGATGTCGAGCCGCTCGCGCGCGCTGCTGCGGGCCACGGCGGCCCATTCCCGTACGGCCTGGGCTACGCCCGCCTCCCCGGGTGCGATCTGCGGAAACGGCCAGTCGCGCAGGTCCGACGCGTCGCCCGCGGCCTGGGCGATGCGCTGGGCGGTGGCCAGGACGCGCTCGTCCCCGGCGCGTACCCGCTGCTCGGCGGCGCGCCGGCGCTCGGCGAGCCGCTCCTCGACGGCGGCGAAGCGGCGCGTGTCGAAGAGCCTGCCGAGGAGTTTGCCGCGCGCCTCCGCGTCGGCGCGCAGAAAGCGCGCGAAGTCGCCCTGCGGCAGCAGCACGACCTGGCAGAACTGCTCCTTGCTCATACCGATGAGCCGGCCGATCTCCTCACCGATCTCCTGGTGGGAGCGGCTGAGCGCCTTCCAGCCCGCCCCACCCGGTGCCGCGCCGTACTCGCGCAGCCAGCTCTGCGCCTTGTCGCGGGTGAAGCCGGTGCCGCGCTTCTTGGGCCGCTGCTGCTCGGGGCGGCGGGTGATCTCCAGCCGCCGTCCGCCGACGGTCAGTTCAAGACACACCTCTGTCGGCGTGTCGGCCTCGGCGTGGTCGCTGCGCAGCGTGGCGCCGGGTGACTGGCGCGCCCCGGGGACCGAGCCGTACAGCGCGTAGCAGACGGCATCGAGTACGGAGGTCTTCCCTGCGCCGGTGGGACCGTGCAGCAGGAAGATCCCGGCGGCGGAGAGGGCGTCGAAGTCGACCTCCTGGGAGGCGGCGAAGGGCCCGAAGGCGGTGACGGTCAGCCGGTGCAGCCTCATCGGGCCACCTCACGCACGGTCTCGTCGGTCCGTACGTCGTCGAAGGCGTCCCGCAGTACCACTCGCTCCTGCTCGTCGGGCGCGCCGCCGCCGCGCACATGCGCCACGAAGTCCTCCGCGATCTGCTGGTCGGTCCGCCCGCCCAGCCGCTGCGCGTAGGAGGCCTGCGGGTCCGACGCGGTCCGCTCCGGGTCGAAGACCAGGCTCAGGGTGTGCGGGAAGCGCGCGGCCAGCCTGGCCATGGGTTCGGCCGGACGGACCGGGTCGGTGAGGGTGGCCTCGACCCACGCGTCCTCGTGCCGCTCCAGCGCCGGGTCCTCGAGGAGTTCGGCGAGGTGCCCGCGGATACGGGCCAGTGCGCGGGGAACGGGGCAGGGGACGCGCTCCGCCGTGACCGTTCCGTCCGGGCCGAGGTCGACGAGCCACATGCTCTTGCGGTGATGCGTCTCGGAGAAGGAGTACGCGAGCGGGGAGCCGGAGTAGCGGACGCGCTCGGTGATCGTCTGGCAGCCGTGCAGGTGGCCGAGCGCGGCGTAGTCCACGCCGTCGAAGACGCCGGCGGGCACGGCGGCGACTCCGCCCACCGTGATGTCCCGTTCGCTGTCGCTGGCTTCGCCTCCGGTGACGAAGGCATGCGCCAGGACGACGGACCGGGTCCCGGGAGGCCGGTCGGCGAGATCGGCCCGCACCCGCCGCATGGCCGCCGCGAGCACGGCCTCGTGCCCGGCCTTGTCCGCCCCGAACTCATCCTTCACCAGGGCGGGTTCGAGGTACGGCAGCCCGTAGAACGCGACGTCCCCGTGGGCGTCGGCGAGTACGACGGGCGTGGCGCACCGCGCGGGGTCGGTCCGCAGATGGATGCCGGCCTTGCCGATCAGCCCGGCACCGACGCCGAGCCGGCGGGCGGAGTCGTGGTTGCCGGAGATCATCACCGTCGGCACGTCCAGGGCGGCGAGCCGGTGCAGCGCCTGGTCGAAGAGTTCGACGGCGGCGAGCGGCGGCACGGCACGGTCGTAGACGTCCCCGGCCACCAGCACCGCGTCCACCCGCTGCTCGCGCACGGTCGCGACCAGGTGGTCGACGAAGGCGGCCTGGGCGTCGAGGAGGCTCACCCGGTGGAAGGACCGGCCCAGATGCCAGTCGGAGGTGTGCAGAACTCTCACTCGACCGCTCCGACCCGCACGTTTGCCCTTTCTCCCACCCGAAACCCTTGAACCCGCGCCCCACGGGCACCGCTCCGGCACCCCGGGGTCACCACGCTAGCGCTGTTCGGCCCCTCGTCCCCCGCAGACCAGCAGTTTCGCATCCGTCTCGTATGCTCGGTCCGCTGCCTCCCCCGCCCCCTCTTCCCCGCACTGAACGGAAACGCTCCATGGCCGTCGAAGCCGTTGAAGCCGTCGATGACACCGCTGACGCCGATGACGCCGTGCTGCTGGCCAAGCGGGGCAGATCAGGACGGATCACCCTCAACCGTCCGCGAGCCATCAACGCCCTCACCCACCCCATGGTGCGGCGGATCGACAGCGGGCTCAGCGCGTGGGAGTACGACGACGAGGTGGCCGTGGTCGTACTCGACGGCGCCGGTGAGCGGGGCCTGTGCGCGGGCGGCGACATCCGGGCCATCCGGGAGTCCGCGCTGGCGGACGGGACGGCGGCACGGTCCTTCTGGCGGGACGAGTACCGGCTGAACGCCCGGATCGCACGGTTCCGCAAGCCGTTCGTGGCGGCGATGAACGGCATCGTGATGGGCGGCGGCGTGGGCCTGTCGGCCCATGCGGGCACCCGGATCGTCACCGAACGCTCCCGGGTGGCCATGCCGGAGGTCGGCATCGGCTTCGTCCCCGATGTCGGCGGCACGTACCTGCTGAGCCGGGCGCCGGGCGAGACCGGCACCCATCTCGCGCTCACCGCCGATGCCATGGGAGCGGCCGACGCGATCCTCTGCGGATTCGCCGATCACTTCATACCGTCGGCGCGCCTCGCGGCCTTCCTGGACTCCCTCGCCGGAACCGGACTGCCCGACGCGCTCGCGGCGTTCGCCGAGCCGGCGCCGCCCGGCCGGCTCACCGAAGCGCGGGAGTGGATCGACGCCTGTTACGGCGCCGATTCGGTCGAGGAGATCGTCGAGCGGCTGTCCCGGCGCGCCGATGCCGGCGAGTTGGCCGCCAAGGACGCCGTCCGGCGGATCCTCGGCCACTCCCCCACCGCGCTCAAGGTGACGTTGCGCGCCCTGCGCCGGGCCCGCACGCTCGCTTCGCTGGAGGACGTTCTCGACCAGGAGTACCGCGTCTCGTCCGTCGCGGTCACCGGCCCGGACCTGCCCGAGGGCGTACGCGCGCAGGTCGTCGACAAGGACCGCTCGCCGCGCTGGACCCCGGACACGCTGGCGGCGGTCACGGAGGCGGACGTCGAGCGCCACTTCGCGTGAGCCGCCCCGGCCGCCCACCGGCGCCCTCGCCGGTGCGCCGGCGTCAGCGGCGAGCGGCGTCGCCGACCTTCTTCGCCCAGAGGACGAGCGGCACCTGGAGCGGCAGGCGCCCGTACGCCACGGCCCGAAGCGGGGCCGGGCGGGTCCGCCAGTCGTAGGCCATCTTCACGTTGGCGGGGAAGACCGCCGCGAAGAATCCCGCCGCCGCGAGCGCGCCGGCGCGGCGCGTTCGGGGCGCCGCGATGCCGGCAGCCAGGACGAGTTCTGCCACACCGCTGGCCCGCGTCCAGGCGCGCGGACTGCCGGGCAGCCTTGTGGGGACCAGGGCGTCGAACTGCTTCGGCACCAGAAAGTGTGCGGCGCCCGCCCCGGCCAGGAGGGCGACGAGCAGCCGGGCGGAGCGGTCGGCGGTGGCGGACAAGACGGCCTCCAGGACAGTCGGACGACGACGAGGCGAGCAGCATATTACTGACGAGTTCAGGACAGCTTGAGAGTGTGAGGACAGCCACGGAGAGACGGGATGCGCAGGAAGCTCTGCGTTTCAGATCGCCCGTCACCACAAAATCTTCACTTCCGGCGCCGCTCAGTCAGCTCCGCAGCAAGATCAACCTTGTTCAACTCTGCACTTCGGATCGGGACATGTCCGTATAGCGGCCAACCCGCCCGGCGCAACTTCCTCCTGCCGCGCACCCGCCTGTAGGCATTTCCCCCGGGCCGGCCTCGACCAGGCCGGCCGGGAATATGACCACTGGGGGTTCCACATGTCCGGATCCGGACTCACCCGCCGCCGCGCCCTGGGCGCCGCGGCGATCACACTCTCCGCAACCGTGTCGGCCACCGCCGCCGGCGCGGCGTCACGGCCCGACCGGGCCGAGCACCACTCCGCGCGGCACGGCGGAGGACCGCAGCAGTTCGACGAGATCTTCGAGGGACGCCGTATCCAGGGGATTCCGCACGGGGGATCGCACCACCACGGAACCGGCTACGCCGTGTTCGTCGACGCCGAGGAGCTGCACGTGATGCAGAACGCCGACGGCACCTGGATCAGCGTGGTCAACCACTACCAGACCTATCGCACGCCGCGCGCCGTGGCCCGGGCCGCGGTGCGGGAGCTGCAGGGCGCCGCACTCGTGCCCCTCGCCTGACCCGCGTTCCCGCCGAAGAGACCGAAGAGACCGCAGAAAAGCTGAGAGACACCTCAATGACCGTACGCAAGAACCAGGCGAACCTGTCCGCGACCGAGAAGCGGCGCTTCGTCGACGCGCTGCTGGAGCTGAAGCGCAGCGGCCGTTACGACACGTTCGTCACCACCCACAACGGCTTCATCATGAGCGACACCGACCGGGGTGAGCGTGTGGGGCACCGCTCGCCGTCGTTCCTGCCCTGGCACCGCAGATTCCTCATCGAGTTCGAACAGGCACTGCAGTCGGTCGACCCGTCCGTCGCGCTGCCGTACTGGGACTGGACGGCCGACCGCACCACCGCCTCGTCCCTCTGGGCGGCCGACTTCATGGGCGGCACGGGCCGGGCGAGGGACGGCCAGGTGCTGGACGGCCCGTTCGCCTTCAGCGCCGGCAACTGGCCGGTCAACGTACGCGTCGACGGGCGTACGTACCTGCGCCGGGCGCTCGGCGGCGGCGGCCGCCCGCTGCCCACCCGGGCCGAGACGGACTCCGTCCTGGCGATCGCGACGTACGACATGCCGCCGTGGAACAGCGCCTCGGACGGCTTCCGCAACCACCTCGAGGGCTGGCGCGGGGTGAACCTGCACAACCGGATACACATATGGGTCGGCGGCCAGATGGCCACCGGGGCCTCCCCCAATGACCCGGTGTTCTGGCTGCACCACGCCTTCATCGACAAGCTCTGGGCCGACTGGCAGGCGCGGCACCCCGACGCGTCGTACCTGCCCGCCGCGGGCACCCCGGACGTCGTGGATCTCCGGGACACCATGCGGCCGTGGAACGACGTCACGCCGGCCGACCTGCTGGACCACACCCCGCACTACACCTTCGACACCGCGGCCTGACGCGTCGTCGGCCGCCCGGAGCGGGGCGGTGTGTACGGGGCGAGGCGTACGGGAGACCGCTCAGGCGTCCCCGTACGCCTCGCCGCCGAGCTCCAACTCGGCCGCTCCGGCGGTCGTGTCGGCGAGCCAGGCGCGGAACGGCTCGACCTCCGACTCCGGCAGCCCGATCTCGATCGCGACCGACTCGCCGTACCGCACGTCGCGCACCGCACGCCCGGTCGACCGCAGGTCGTTCTGGATCTTCCCGGCGCGCTGGTGGTCGACGGTGACGGTGGCCAGCCTGAACCGATGCCGGGTGAGGGTGCCGAGTTCGTCCAGGGCTTCGCCGACCACTCCGCCGTACGCCCGGATGAGCCCGCCGGCGCCGAGCTTGACCCCGCCGTAGTACCGGGTGACGACGGCGACGGCGTAGCGGATCTCGCGGCGCATCAGCATCTGCAGCATGGGGACACCGGCGGTCCCGCCGGGCTCGCCGTCGTCGCTCGCCTTCTGTACCGAGGCGTCTGCCCCGATGACGTACGCGAAGCAGTTGTGCGTGGCGGCCGGGTGCTCCTTGCGGATGCGTGCGACGAAGTCCTGCGCCTCCTGCTCGGTGGCGGCGGGCGCGAGCGCGCAGATGAAGCGAGACCGGCTGATCTCGGTCTCGTGCACGCCCTCGCGGGCGACGGTTCGGTACTGCTCCTGCATCACCCCACCCTATGCGGGGCCCGCTGCGCTGGACTCGGATGCCCTTGGCACATCTCGTCACTTTCGGTACGTGAGCAGTCTCACTCCGCATCCCCTCCCCCACGCGCACCACGCTCCCGGATTCGCTGCCATGATCCCTACTGAAGCAGCGTTCAGTTGACTGTCTGGTGTCAACAGCAGTGGAATCAGGGGTGTTGGCGTGCGATTGACGGGGTTACGGCGGGCGGCAGGACTGTTCGGTGCGCCGGCCGCGGTGGCGGTACTGCTGGGACAGTTGCTCGTCGCTCCATCCGCCACGGCGGCGACGGCCGCGGCCCCCCACCCACTCGTCCTCGACGTCGACCTGACGCCGAACCCGGTGTGCAGCGGGCCGGTACGCGGACGGGTGCAGCTGTACGATCCCGCGGCCGCGAAGGCCCGGGCCACCGTGGAGTGGCGACTGCGGGCCGGTGAGGAGGAACTGGCCGGCGGCCGGATCACGATGCACGCGAGCGTGGCGACGGCCGAGTTCACCCTTCCGTACGACCGCGTGCCCGCGGCGGCGACCGCGCTGCGGTTCGATGCCCGCCGGGCCGCCGCGTCGCCGGACCGCGAGCCGGGCGGCTACGGCAAGGTCTGGCGGGACACGGTTCGCCGGGGCTGCGATCCGGTGCGTGTGGCGTCCGTCGGCGATTCGGTCGTGTGGGGCCAAGGTCTCGACCACGACCAGAAGTTCCCCCATCTGACGGGCGAGCTGCTGGGTCGCGCCACCGGCCGCGGGCACCAGCACCACGACTACTCGATCTCCGGGGCCGTACTCGACGCGCCCGGCCTCCCGGCCGGCAACGACGACTCGGCGTGCCTGCGACAGAACGTGCCGCAGGATCCGGACGGTGACGGAGAGATGGAGTTCGGCGAGGTCACCCAGCAGACGCCAGACGTGTTCTGCCAGTTGGAGCGTGCCGGGGCACAGGCGCGAGCGGGCGGCTACAGCCTCCATCTCGTGGTGATCAACGGCTGCATCAACGACCTGGACCCGTTCTTCGGTATCGGCGTCGGCATCACGCCGGGCTCGCGGGATCTGCCGGACGCGGTACGGCGCGAATGCTCGGGTATCGGTGCGGCCGCCGAGAACCCGGCCAGGGATGTGCCGTACTTCAGTGGCGCGAAGGTCGGATACGGCGGACGCGGCATGCGGGAGGCGATCGAGAAGGCCCATACTCTGCCCGGCCGGCCGAAGGTCCTCGTGGCGGACTTCTACTACGCGCTGAGCAGGTCCAGTTCGCCGCTTCCGGTGCATCGGTGCTCAGTGCCCGGCGTCACCGGTGCACGCCTGACCGGGTGCAAGGGTGCGCTGGGCTCGGCGGCCAGGCGTTATGAGCAGTACACCCAACTGGCCAACGACGCCTACCGGAAGGCGGCCGGCGCGGCGAACGATGCTTCCACCGACGGCCCGTACGCGGTGGCCGCGGACGGCCTGTTCACTCTGGACAACGCCCTGCTCGCCCCGGAATCCATGGTCTGGGGCTCGCCCCTCACCGACCCGGCGTTCCCGCTCCGCTCACGGGCCTGCCCGGAGCTGAGCCAGACGGTCGCCCAGTGCCTCAGCGCGGCCGTGGCCCATCCGGACGTCGACGGCTCGCGCCGCTATGCCGACTCCTTTCTGCTCAACCCGAGCCTGCGCGGGTGGTTCGGGCTCGCGCCCGGCGGACCGCGGGCACAGCTGAGCGCGCCGAAGGAGGTGAGCCCCGGCAGCGAGGTCAGTCTCGCCGTCACCGTGGACGGCCGCTCACCGCGGGCCGGACTCCGCTTTCACTGGTACTTCGGCGACGGTACGCAGCGGGAGACGGCGAACGCGGCGGTCACCCACACTTTCGACCGGGAAGGACCGCATCTGCCGCGGGTGGTCCTGACCGACGAGAACGGGGGCCGGGGGCTGGTGGAGGCCACAGAACCGGTGACGGTGGGCTGACCAGGCGGAATCTTCCGGAGTCGGGACACGTTGGCGGACCAGTGGGGCTTTCCGACCAGCAGGAGGCAGGCATGTACGGCGACCCGGCGACGATCCGCAAGGTGCTGACGGAAGTCGGCGACACATGGGCGGTCGTGGGGCTGTCTTCCAACCAGCGCCGCGCGGCGCACGGGGTGGCGGGCGTCCTCCAGCGCTACGGCAAGCGGATCGTTCCCGTGCACCCGAAGGCGGAGACGGTGCACGGGGAGCGGGGGTACGCGTCCCTGGCCGAGATCCCGTTCGAGGTCGACGTCGTGGACGTCTTCGTCAACAGCCATCTCGCCGGCCCCGTCGCCGACGAAGCCGTCGCCATCGGGGCGAAGGCGGTCTGGTACCAGCTCGACGTGATCGACGAGGCGGCGTACGTACGCACCCGCGCAGCGGGGCTCGACATGGTCATGGACCGCTGCCCCGCCATCGAGATACCACGGCTCGGATGAGTCACGGCGGTAGGGACAGGCGACAAGGGCAGGCACGCGGAAGGCGGCACGCGGCGGAAGAGGGGCGGCACGCGGACAAAAACAGTCCCCGGTAGTCCTCCGCCGACATCTTGAGCCTCAGTCGTCGCTGATGGCTCCGACATCGTGCAGGGCTGCCGGGGGCCTGGCCAGAGCCGAGATCAGGGTCACGCGGGCCGTCGGACGTCTCCGTCGGCGGGTGCGGCTCTATCCGGTTGTCCGGTGTATTTATCAGTGTGCACCCGATTTGCCCCGAGTCAAGGCTTTTGCCGCCCCGATCGACCGGACCGTTACCCGACCCCGAGACCGTCCAGCACGACCGCGCCCGGCAGTTCCGCGAAGAGCTTGCCGGGCACGATGATCTTGCCCCGGCGCCGGCCGCTGCCGATCAGGACATGGGGCACGTCGACGACTGCGGAGTCCACGAGCAGCGGCCAGTCCGCCGGCAGACCGATCGGCGTGATGCCTCCGTACTCCATGCCGGTGCGCTCGACGGCGGTGTCCATCGGGGCGAACGACGCCTTGCGCGCGCCGAGTTGGCGGCGCACCACGCCGTTCACGTCCACCCGGCCGGCGGAGAGGATCACGCAGGCGGCGAGCGTCGACTCGGCCCCACGCTTCCCGGCGACCACGACGCAGTTCGCCGACTGGTCGAGCAGCTCCCGGCCGTGGTGCTCGACGAACGCGGCGGTGTCGGCGATGGCCGGGTCGGTGTCGACGTAGATGATCTGCTCGGCAGGTACGCTGCCGCGCCAGGCGCGGACCGCGTCGGCCACGGGCTGGGTCAGCAGGTCGAGGCAGTCGGCGGCGGGCCTGGCGTCGTCGAAGTGCCCGAGGGGAGCGCGCATGCCCGCACGCTAACACCGCGCATGGAACCCCCGTTCGGACGTCTCAGCTGACGGGCGGGATGGAGACCGCCATGGTCATCTCCACGACCTGGGAGCCGTCGTTGCGGTAGGCGTGCGGAACGTTGGCCTCGAAGGTCGCGGAGGTCCCGGCCGGCACGGCGTGCGGCTCGCCGCCGACGAGCAGGGTGAGTTCACCCGCGGTGACGTGCAGCAGCTCCACGCTCCCGGAGGGGTGCGGATCGGAGGCGCTGGCGTCCCCCGGCATCAGCCGCCACTGCCAGAGTTCGAGCGGTCCGCGCTTCTCGGTGCCGACGAGCAGGGTGGTGTGGCTCCCCGCCTCGGTGGACCACATCCGCACGGCCTGGTCCGGTGGCACGAGGCGGACCTGCGGGCCCTGTTCATAGTCGAGAAGCGTGGTGATGCTGACGCCGAGGGCGTCGGCGAGCTTCACGGTGGTGCCGACGCTCGGGTTCGTACGGGCCTGCTCGATCTGGATGATCATGCCGCGGCTGACCCCGGCGCGGGCGGCGAGGGCGTCCAGGGTGAAGCCGCGCTCACCGCGCCACCGCTTGAGGTTCCGGGCGAGCGACTGCGTGAGCTGGTCGAGGTCCGACACATTCCGTCCAATATTCTGGATGACAGAGTTCAATAGAGTGAACTACGGTGTGGTGTACCCAATCGTTCACCGCACTGTACTGCGAGGTCGCCATGACAGCACTCTTCGCCCTGGCCACCAGCCTCCTGTGGGGCCTGGCCGACTTCGGCGGCGGCCTGCTGACCCGGCGTATCCCCGCACTGACGGTGGTGGTCGTCTCCCAGGCGATCGCGGTCGTCGTGCTGAGTGCCGTCGTGCTCGCCACCGGCGCCTGGAGCGAAACCGGCCCGCAGCTGTGGTTCGCGGTCGCGGCGGGCATCGTCGGACCGGTGGCGATGCTCTCCTTCTACAAGGCACTCGCTCTCGGCCCGATGGGCGTCGTCTCGCCGCTCGGCTCGCTCGGCGTCGCGGTGCCGGTGGGCGTCGGGCTGGTGCTGGGCGAACGGCCCGGCCTGCTCCAGTTCGCGGGGATCGCGGTGGCCGTCGCGGGCATCGTCCTGGCGGGCGGGCCCGAGCTGCGCGGCGCGCCGGTGCGGCGGCAGGCGATCCTGCTGACCCTGATCGCCGCCTTCGGCTTCGGCGCCGTCATGGCCCTGATCGCCGAGGCGTCGAGCACGCTCACCGGGCTCTTCCTCGCCCTGTTCGTCCAGCGAGTGACCAACGTGGCGGCGGGTGGCGCCGCGCTGTACGTGTCCGTCCGGCGCGGCGGGCGGGCCCTGCCCGAGGAGGGCGGCTGGAGCGTCGTCCGCGCCTCGCTCCCGGCGCTGGCCTTCGTCGGCCTCGCCGATGTCGCGGCGAACGGTACGTACTCCCTCGCCGCCCAGCACGGCCCGGTCACCGTCGCCGCCGTGCTCGCCTCCCTCTACCCGGTGGTGACGGCGCTGGCCGCCCGCGGTGTGCTCAAGGAACGGCTGCGCACCGTGCAGGCGGCGGGAGCCGGCCTCGCGCTGGTCGGCACGGTGCTGCTCGCCACCGGCTGATCAGCCCGCGCCGCCGCCGGACTCGAGCTCCGCGTCCAGTTCGGCGAGGGCCAGCAGCTGCTCCGGCGTGACGCCTTCCGGAATCGGTACGGGAGGCGGTGTGCGCAGCGGCGGCTGCCAGCCCGCCTCCGGGTCCCAGCTCCGTACGATCCGGGCCGGCGCCCCGGCCACCACGGCGTGGTCGGGAACCTCGCCCCGGACGACCGCGCCCGCGGCCACCACGACGTTGCGGCCCAGTCGCGCGCCCGGCAGCACCACGGCGCCGGTGCCGAGCCAGCAGCCCGGGCCGATCTCCACCGGGTCCGTGCGCGGCCACTGCTTGCCGACGGGCTCGTGCGGATCGTCGTAACTGTGGTTGGTGGACGTGATGTAGACGTACGGGCCGCAGTACGTGTCGTCGCCTATGGTCACCCGGGTGTCCGCGATGACGTGGCTGCCGCGGCCGAGTACGACCCCGTTGCCGAGCAGCAGGATCGGATCGGCGCCGAGGTCCAGACCGGGCATCATGCCGGCGGTCAGCGTGACCTGCTCGCCGATGACGCAGTGGTCACCGAGGTGGATCCACGGCTCGCCGAACACCGTCCCCTGCGGGAACGCCAGCCGGGTGCCGGTGCCGATCCGCCCGAAGCGCAGCCGCCCCGGCCGGTCGGCGGTCACCGCGCCGGCCTGCTGCATCCACTGCCAGCCGCGGTGGACGGCGCGGGAGGCGGCGCGGCGCCGCCAGGCGGCGAGCGATGAGAACATGTTTCGGTTCTTCGGCACCCGCACACGGTACTCGGCCGTCAGCCGCCGAGGGCCTCGCGGTGGCCCTTGACCAGCTCCAGGTACATCGCGGCGTTGAGCCGGATGCCCTCGCGCTCCTCATCGGTCAACTCCCGCTTGACCTTCGCCGGTACGCCGGCCACGAGCGAGCCCGGCGGCACCCGCATCCCCTGCGGCACCAGCGCCTGCGCGGCGATCAGGGAGCCGGCGCCGATGTGTGCGCCGTTGAGCACGGTGGCCCCCATGCCGACCAGGACGTCGTCCTCGACGGTGCAGCCGTGCAGTACGGCGTTGTGCCCGACGGACACCCGCGCGCCGACGGTGACGGGGAAGCCGGGGTCGACGTGAACCGTACAGTTGTCCTGGATGTTGCTGTCGGCGCCGAGGACGATCGGCCCGCAGTCGGCCCGCAGCACCGCGTGGTACCAGACGCTCGAACCCGCCGCCATCGTCACCTCGCCGATCACGACCGACGTCGGGGCGGCGAACGCCTCGGGGGCGATGTCGGGATCCTTGCCGCCCACGCCCGCAATCAACGCCTGTTCCGCCATGGCCTGCTCCTCGCTGTTCCTCCGTCGCGCCTACCGGCACGGTAAGGGATGCCCCGAGATCACCGGCTTCCGGGTCGGACGGTAGGCCGGTGGGCGGCTGGGCCGGACCGTGGGCCGGTTCAGTCCGCGGCGCGGGCGAGCTCACGCTCGGGCGCCGGCTGCTCCGGCACCGGCCCGGCCTTCGCCGCCGCCTTCTTCGCGCGGCTCTTGAGGACGAGCATCGAGGTGACACCGATCAGTACGGCCAGCACCAGGCCGAGCCAGGAGAACCGCTTCAGCCAGGCCTCGGCGACGATTCCCACGTAGTAGATGACGGCGGTGGTGCCGCCCGCCCAGAGGATGCCGCCCAGCACGTTGGCGATGGCGAACTTCCAGTACGGCATGCGCAGTACGCCGGCCAGGGGTCCGGCGAAGATCCGCAGGAGGGCGACGAAGCGGCCGAAGAAGACGGCCCACATGCCCCACTTCTCGAAGGACCGCTCGGCCATGGCGATGTGCTGTTCGCCGAAGTGCTTGGGGAATCGGCGGCCGAGCCGTGCCAGCAGCGGTTTGCCGCCCCTGCGGCCGATGGCGTAACCGATCGAGTCGCCGATGATCGCGCCGGCGACGGCGCAGGTGCCGAGGATCACCGGATCGACGTCCCCGTGCTGGGAGGCGAGCAGGGCCGAGCTGACGAGGATGATCTCACCCGGCAGCGGGATACCCAGGCTCTCCAGTCCGATGACCACCCCCACCAGGATGTAGATGCTGACCGCGGGGACGGTCTCGAGCCACTCCTGGATGTGCAACGCCGGTTCCTCCCGCTCGATGGGCCTCGGCCCCTCGCGCGCCGCGGCGGCGCACGGCGGGCAGCCTACCCGGTCGCGTGCCGGACGCCGGCCGACGAACGCGCCGCCGGTCCCCCGAACGCGGCGAGGCGTCCCCCGGGCGGGGACGCCTCGCCGTACGCCGCTGGTCAGGAATGGGGGCGCAGGGTCCACACGACGGTCATCTCACCCGTCACGGCCTCGTCCTCGCGCTGGATGGCGATGGTCACGGGGAACTCCGGACGGCCGCCCGCGTCGAGCTCGGCGACCACCTCGGCCACCGGGCGGCCGAGCGTCGCGGTGGCGGTGACGACGCCCATGGCGAGCTTCTTGTAGCCGATCTCGGCCTTGACGGCGAGCGGCACGGCGCGCGTGAGCTGGTCACCGAACGCGGCCAGGACGATCGCGCCGCTCGCGGACTCCGCCAGCGTGAACATCGCGCCGGCGTGCGGTCCGCCGACGTGGTTGTGGAAGTCGGGCTGGTCCGGCATCCGGACCACCGCGCGCTCCGGGGTGGTCTCGAGGAATTCGAGGTTCAGCGTGCGGGCCATCGGCACCGTGGCGGCGAGCATCTCGCCGATCGTCATCTGGTCTGCGCTCATGGCCCAGGATGTTACCCACCAGTAAGACGCGTTGGCCATCCCGGTGCAGAGGGGCGGCCGTAGCCCGTGGGGCGGCGCACCTCTATCGTTACTCGCCATGTGGCCAGGACAGCAGCCGCCCGGGGGCGAGCAGAACCCGCAGGACCAGAACCCGAATCCGTACCAGCAGCCGGGTTACCAGCAGCCGAATCCGTATCAGCAGCCCGGCTACCAGCAGCAGCCCGGCTATCAGCAGCAGCCGGGCTACCCGGGGCAGGAGCCGGGCTACCCGCAGCAGCCCAATCCGTACCAGCAGCCGCCGAACCAGCAGTGGAGCGCCCCGACGGCTCCCCTCGGTCCGCCTCAGCCGCCCCAGGGCGGCGGCGGCCGGAAGACCGCCACCGTGGCGATCGTCGCGGCGGCCGCCGTGGTCGTGGCCGCGGCGGTGACCGGCTTCCTGGTCTTCAAGGACGAGGGGAAGACCACCGCCGGAGGTGACGGCAAGCCGTCGGCGACTCCGTCCGAGCCCGCCGAGGACACACCCTCGTCCCCGGCCGCCAACCCCCGCGACGGCAGCACAGGAGCGGAGAAGCCGCTCGTCGCGGGCTGGAAGGTCGTGGTGAACCCCAAGTACGGAACGGCCTTCGACGTTCCGCCGGAGTGGGTCGTGCAGACGCCGGACACCTACTCGGGCTTCGCGGACGCCAAGAAGGACGACGGCGCACCCATGATCACCATGTCGGCGCCCGCGTTCCTCCAGGAGAAGTGGTGCACCGACGATTCCGACAAGGACGGAAACACGGAGGAGACGGCCCTCGCCGGCACCGGCACCAAGGGCGGACAGGGCGCCAAGAACACCGCGGAGGCCGCCCGTAACGAGGCCGGCACCTGGGTCTGGGGCGCATACGCCCAGGAAATGCCCAAGGGCACGGTCAAGTTGACCCCGGCCAAGCCCTTCACCAGCACGTCCGGCCTCTCGGGCCACGTGGTGACGGCCACCGCCCCCGGCGTCGACAAGAAGACCAAGTGCGACACGGACGGCAAGTCGATCGCCTTCACGTTCAAGACCGCCAAGGGCGACTTCTCGACCTGGGTGCTCTACGCCGCCAAGGGCGTCAAGGACGAGGTGCCCGACGCGACCATTCAGAAGATCCTGGGCACGGTGCGGCTGACCACGAGCTGAAATCCGGTTGGAATCAGGGGAGGCGGCGTGGATAGTCCCTAGGTGACTCCTCCTGCCGCCGCACCCCGCCGCCCGCGCCGACGCCCCGAATGGGCTGGCCGCAACTACACCCTGCTGACCGCCGCCGCGGTCGTGACGAACCTGGGCAGCCATGGTGCGTTGATCGCGGCGGCGTTCGCGGTTCTGCAGGCGGGCGGCGACGGCGGTGACGTGGGTCTGGTGGCCATGGCCCGCACGCTGCCGCTCGTGCTCTTCCTGCTGGTCGGCGGCGCGCTGGCCGACCGGCTGCCGCGGCACCGGGTGATGGTCGCCGCCAACGCCCTCAACTGCGTCTCCCAGGCGGTGTTCGCGCTGCTGGTGCTGGCCGGCGAACCGCAGCTGTGGCAGATGATGCTGCTGACCGCGCTCGGCGGCACCGGCCAGGCGTTCTTCAGCCCGGCCGCCGAGGGCATGCTGCTCGCCAGCGTGAGCGGTGAACAGGCCGGCCGCGCCTTCGCCCTGTTCCGGATGGCCATGCACGGCGCGGGCATCGGAGGCGCGGCGCTCGGCGGCGCGATGATCGCGGCCATCGGGCCGGGCTGGGTCCTCGCCGTCGACGCCGCCGCCTTCGCAGCCGCCGGCCTGCTGCGCGCCTTTCTCGACGTCAGCCACATCCCGTCCCGCGCGCCCGGCGGCGGCATGCTCGCCGATCTGCGTGAGGGCTGGCACGAGTTCATCGGCCGGACCTGGCTGTGGACCATCGTGCTGCAGTTCTCGGTGGTCGTTGCCGTGGTGGCGGCCGCCGAGTCGGTGTACGGACCGCTGGTCGCCCGGGACGAACTCGGCGGCGCCGGCCCGTGGGGCCTGGCACTGGCCGCGTTCGGTGTCGGCACCCTCGGCGGCGCGCTGCTGATGATGCGCTGGAGGCCGCGCCGCCTGCTGCTCGCCGGAACGCTCTGCGTGTTTCCGCTCGCCCTGCCCTCGGCCGCGCTCGCGATCCCGCTGCCGGTGGGCGGCTTGGCCGCCGTGATGTTCGTCAGCGGAGTGGCGATCGAGGTGTTCGGCGTCTCGTGGATGACGACGATGCATCAGGAGATCCCCGAGGAGAAGTTCTCCCGGGTCTCCGCGTACGACTGGTTCGGCTCGGTCGGCATGGTGCCGCTGGCCACCGCGCTGGCGGGCCCGGCGGAGTCCGTGTTCGGGCGCCGAGAGGCGCTGTGGGGATGCGCCGGGCTGGTCGTCCTGGCCACGGCGGCCGTGCTCCTAGTGCCCGAGGTACGGCAACTGACCCGCCGTACGAAGCACGTGCCCGTGGCGGCCGCGGCCGCTGCAGCCGTCTCAGCCGATGCCGAAGGAACCGTGGGGCGGCTCGGGTGACGGGACGGCTTCCGCGTCCCGTACCGGGCCCGCGTCACCGAGGAGGCGGGCCAGCGCCGCACCGTGCTCGACCCGCGCCGGGAAGGCGTCCGCCGCGGTGCGGCGGGCCAGCGGGGCGATGTCGATCTCCGTGTGCGAGGCCAGCAGTACGGCGTTGCCGAAGCGCCGCCCGCGCAGGACGGCGGGCTCGGCGATCAGCGCCAGCTGCTCGAACACCGCCGCGAAGGTGGCCAGTTGGGAGCGCAGGAACCCGAAGGGCGCGCCGTCGGCGAGATTCGCGGCGTAGACGCCGTCCGGCCGGAGCACCCGTTCCGCGGCCCGCGCGTACTCGACCGACGTCAGGTGGGCGGGGACCCGCGAGCCGCCGAAGACGTCGGCGATCAGCACGTCGGCGGAGCGCGCCGGGGCGCTGTCCAGCCACTCCCGCGCGTCGGCGCAGTGCACGCTGATCCCGGCACCGTCCGGTACGGGCAGATGCTCGGCGACCAGCGCCAGCAGCCCGCGGTCCGCCTCCACCACGTCCTGCCGCGAACCGGGCCGGGTCGCGGCCACGTACCGGGGCAGGGTGAGCGCCCCGCCACCGAGATGAACGAGGTCCAGCGGCGCGCCCTCGTCCGCGGCGCAGTCCACGACGTGCGCGAGCCGCTGCGCGTACTCGAACTCCAGGTGGGTCGGCGCGTCCAGGTCCACGTACGACTGCGGCGCCCCGTCCACCGTGAGCAGCCAGGCGCGCGGCAGATCCACATCGGGCATCAGCTTGGCGGTGCCCCCGTCCACGTCCCGGGTCACCGGTATCGGCTCGTTCACCGCACCATTGTGCGCGCCCCGGCCTAGGGGGTGTCCGGCCAGATGTCCGCGACCTCCTCGGCGTGCGCGGTGGCCTGGGCCAGACCCGCCCGCGCGGCGGGCGCCCGGCGGGCCGGGTCCAGCACATTGCGCCCGAAGGCGGCACGGGCGGCGCGGTCCGGGGTGATCAGCACCACTCGCGCGCCCTCGGCGGCGAGGCGGGCGGCCTGGGCGCGGGCGGAGGCGATGGGGCCGCCGCCGACGGAGATGGGGGCGATGATCACCACGCGGCCGTGTCCGGCGGCCAGGTCCGCGTTGGCGGAGGACCGCATGCCGCCGTCGATCCAGCGCCGGTCCCCGATGGTCATGGGCGGGTAGACGCCGGGCACCGCGCAGCTGGCCGAGACCGCGTCGACCAGGCCGACCTCGCTGTCCCGGTCGAACGCCTTGAATTCGCCGGTCAGTGCGTCGACGGCGGTGACGACCAGGCGGCGGTCCGGCCAGTCGTGCGAGACCAGCCGCGCGGCGATGACCGCCCGCCGCTCGGACTCCTCGGGGGTACGGGCGGCGAGCGCCATGGCACCCATGCGCACGCCGTAGCCCGCGGCGTCCCGGGAGCGCAGGACTCCCCACGCGTACCGGGCCATCAGGCCGGTGCCCAGCCGGGCCAGGCTCTCGCCGGCCGGGTCGATGAGCTGACGCTCGTACAGCTCACGGGTGTTCAGCAGACCGGAGGTGAGCTGTGCGCCGACGATGGAGCCGGCGGAGGTGCCGACCACGAGGTCGGCGGTGCCGAGGTCCACGCCGGCTTCGCTCAGGCCGTGCAGGATGCCGCATTCCCAGCCGATGCCGGTGAGTCCGCCCCCGCCGAGCACGAGTGCCGTGTCGCCCATCGCCCCGCCCTCCGTCGTCCGTACAGGTGGCAGCAGTGTGACGGACGGCCCTTGTCCCTCCCACCCCCGGGTCGGGACAAGGGCCGTCCGCGGCACGGTGACCGGACGCTCAGAGCAGACCGGTCACCGTGCCGGCGCCGACCGTGCGGCCGCCCTCACGGATCGCGAAACCGAGGCCCGGCTCGAGCGGCGTGTCCCGGCCCAGCTCCACGGTCATGGTGACCGTGTCCCCGGGCCGGGCGACCCCCGCCTCGCCGAGGTCGACGTCGCCGACGACGTCCGCGGTACGGATGTAGAACTGCGGCCGGTAGCCCGTGGACACCGGGGTGGTCCGCCCGCCCTCCCGGGCCGACAGGACGTACACCTGGGCGGTGAACCGGCGGCTGGGCACCACGCTGCCCGGCGCCGCCACCACGTGCCCGCGGCGCATGGCGTCACGCGGCACCCCGCGCAGCAGCAGCGCGACGTTGTCGCCGGCCTCGGCGGAGTCCATCGGCTTGCCGAAGGTCTCCAGCCCGGTGACCACGGTTTCGGTCCCGGCTCCCGGCACCTCCACCCGGTCGCCCACCCGCACCGTCCCGCGCTCGATGGCTCCGGTGACGACCGTGCCCCGCCCGGTGATGGTGAGCACGTTCTCGACGGGCATCAGGAACGGCGCGTCGGTGTACCTCACCGGCATCGGTACGTACGTGTCGACGGCGTCCAGCAGCGCCTCTACGGAGGCCGTCCAGCGCGGGTCGCCTTCCAGCGCCCTGAGGCCGGAGACCCGTACGACGGGCACCGCGTCGCCGCCGTAGCCGTGGGCGGAGAGCAGCTCGCGGACCTCCAGCTCGACCAGGTCGGTCAGCTCGTCGTCGCCCGCGTCGGCCTTGTTGAGGGCGACGACGATGTGGTCGACGCCGACCTGGCGGGCGAGCAGCACGTGCTCGGCGGTCTGCGGCATGATCCCGTCGAGCGCGGAGACGACGAGGATCGCGCCGTCGAGCTGCGCCGCGCCGGTGACCATGTTCTTGACGTAGTCGGCGTGCCCGGGCATGTCGACGTGCGCGTAGTGGCGGGTGTCGGTCTCGTACTCGACGTGCGCGATGTTGATGGTGATCCCGCGCTGCGCCTCCTCGGGCGCCCGGTCGATGCGGTCGAACGGGACGAAGGAGGCCGCGCCGCGGTCGGCGAGGACCTTGGTGATGGCGGCGGTCAGGGTGGTCTTGCCGTGGTCGACGTGGCCCATGGTGCCGATGTTCAGGTGCGGCTTGGTGCGCACGTATGCCGTCTTGGGCATGGTTCCTTCCTCGGAACTCGAAGCGGTGAGGGACCCCTGGGCCTTGCCGACCCTCCCCCTGTGGGGTCCGCCGGACGATCCGGGAAGGGTCAGCTTCGGGCGCCGTCGAAGGGCGCTGCGGCGGCGAATGCCGCGGGGAACGCCGCGAGGTACGCGGCGACTGCCAGGACCACGGCAGCCTTCGGCGCGTCCGCGACTGCGGACGGCGCTGCGGGGAAGGCGTACCGGGACATGCGCCGATCATGGCCGACCCGCTGCGGCGCGTCGACCGAATTTCCGTACGGCCGCAGCGGCTTGAGGGTGTCGGCAAGCTCACTTGACGCGCGGCGCCGGGCTGTCACGGCCGACGGTCCGATGAGGCGGACATTACGGCGATCACATCCGATTGTCGGTTAGTCTCCCCGGATGCTCGACCCCGCCCTCCAACCCGCCGGCTTCACCGTGCGCTGCGCGCGGGCGCTGCTCTCCCCGTGGTCCCGGCTCTCACTGCTCCTGGTCCTCCTCGCGTCCGCCGCGGTGACGGTCCTGCTGTTCGAGCCGCAGCGGCTGCTCGCGGACGGACTGCCGCCGCAGATCAGCGGCTCGGCCGGGGTGCTGCTGTTCGGCGCCCTGTACGGGCTGTGCACCGCCGCCTTCGTGCCGCGCCCGCTGCTGAACCTCGCCGCGGGCGCACTGTTCGGTTCGCAGTTCGGTCTGGTGGCCGCGCTCGCCGGCACCGTGCTCGGTGCGGGTATCGCCTTCGGGCTCGGGCGCGCGCTCGGCCAGGACGCCCTGCGGCCGCTGCTGCGGGCGCGCTGGCTGAAAGCCGCCGACGGGCAGCTGAGCCGGCACGGCTTCCGCTCGATGCTCGCGGTCCGGCTCTTCCCGGGTGTGCCGTTCGCCGCCGCCAACTACTGCGCGGCGGTCTCGCGGATGGGCTGGCTGCCGTTTCTGCTGGCCACCGGCCTCGGATCGATCCCGAACACCGCCGCGTACGTCGTGGCGGGCAGCCGCGCCTCGACCCCGACCTCGCCCGTGTTCCTGATCTCCATGGGCTTCATCGCACTGCCCGGCCTGGCCGCACTGGTGATCGCCTGGCGCAAAAGGCACCGCCTCCGTTCGGGGTAACGGGCTCCAGGGGGACCCTACGGTCATTCAGTCTTCGTACGGGCCATAGCATCTGAGCGAACTGCCCGACGATCACAAGGACGAGCGCACCCCGACATGAGCTGGTTCGAATCATTCATCCTCGGCCTCGTCCAAGGTCTCACCGAATTCCTGCCGATCTCCTCCAGTGGACATCTGCGCCTGACCGCGGCCTTCGCGGGCTGGGAGGACCCGGGGGCGGCGTTCACCGCCATCACCCAGATCGGCACGGAAGCCGCGGTCCTGATCTACTTCCGCAAGGACATCGCCCGGATCGTCTCGGCCTGGTGCCGCTCGCTGACCGACAAGGCGATGCGCAGTGATCACGACGCCCAGATGGGCTGGCTCGTCATCGTCGGCTCCATCCCGATCGGTGTGCTCGGCGTCACGCTCAAGGACCAGATCGAGGGGCCGTTCCGCGACCTCCGGCTGATCGCCACCACCCTGATCCTCATGGGCATCGTGCTCGGCATCGCCGACCGGCTGGCCGCCCGTGACGAGGCCGGCGGCAAGCACCGGGCGATCAGGGACCGCAAGACGCTGAAGGACCTGGGTGTCCGGGACGGCCTGATCTTCGGTGTGTGCCAGGCGATGGCGCTGATCCCGGGCGTCTCCCGGTCCGGTGCCACGATCAGTGGCGGCCTTCTGATGGGCTACACCCGTGAGGCGGCCGCCCGCTACTCGTTCCTGCTGGCGATTCCGGCGGTGCTGGCCTCCGGGGCGTACGAGCTGAAGTCCGTGAGCGAGGGGCACGTCTCCTGGGGGCCGACGGTCTTCGCGACGGTCATCGCCTTCTTTGTCGGTTACGCGGTGATCGCGTGGTTCATGAAGTTCATCACCACCAAGAGCTTCATGCCCTTCGTGATCTACCGGATCCTGCTCGGCATCCTCATCTTCGTGCTCGTCGGTACGGACACGCTCAGCCCGCACGCGGGCGAGTCGGCGGGCTGACGGGCCGCTCCTCCCCCACCGTTGTGTCCTGGGCGGGCCACGGTTCGGCTCCGGGCCGGTCCCGTCCGCATCGTTCCCCACCGGGCGGAACGTCGTTGTCCCTGTGTGGTCGGCTCGCGAGTGAGCCGTTGGAGATGAACGTGGCTGGGGGTGCCGGATGACCGGCCGAGTGGTGTTGGAGCGATTCCCCGCGGGGAGCCCGCGGGGCAGCTGGCCGGCCGAGGAGTACGCCGCAGACCGGCTCCGGGAGGGCGTCCCCGCGGAAGTGGTCATGGACCTCGAGTCGGACGCGTTCCTGGTGGTCGTACGGCAGCGCGAGGCGTCGGCGGCGCACTGAGGGGCTCCGGGCGGGTGATGTGGGCCGCACGGGCGTGCCGCGGGATCCGGGGGCGGCGTTGGACCGGTTGCCGTATGGCGTCCCGTCGCCTCCCGTCCGTTCGGAAAGGTCCCGCATGCCGCGCCCCCGAGCCCTTGCGTCCCGTACCTCCCGTACCCCCGCCGCGTATCGCGCCACCGGCGTCGCCGTCGTACTGGCGGCGGCGTCGGTGCTGCCGGCCGCCGGTCCGGCGGCGGCGGACAGCAGCGCCTGCACCCACCACTTCTCGGGGCCGCAGATCTGCATCCGCCTGGACGGACGCAACGGCTGGAACTCCGTGACCGGGATCTGGACCAACCCGCCGAAGGGGACCAGGTCGCGCCAGGTGTCCCTGTACTGGAACGGGGAGCACTTCGACACCTCGGTCGCGACCCGCAAGGGCAGCACGCTCAGCTACACCTGGGCCGGCATGCAGACCGGCACCGACACCGAACTGTGCGTCAGATTCAAGGGCAGCCGGCGCACGGCCTGCGAGACGACCCGGTACATCGGGGACCGCGCCCAGTTCTGACTGGCGGTCTGCGGGTACGGTCCTGTCCTGGCCCGGGTGACATCCCGGAAGCCGACCGGACCGGACCAACCCACAGGAGTGGTCGCTCATGTCCTACACCGCCGCCGCGGACCGCTACAGCACGATGCCGTACGGGCGTTGCGGGCGCAGCGGTGTGCTGCTCCCCCGGATCTCGCTCGGGCTCTGGCACAACTTCGGTGACGGGGACCCGCGCGAGAACCAGCGTGCCGTGCTGCGCCGGGCCTTCGACCTCGGCGTCACCCACTTCGACCTGGCTAACAACTACGGGACGCCGTTCGGTTCGGCCGAGAGCAATTTCGGCGCCCACTTCCGGGCGGATTTCCGGCCGTACCGGGACGAGCTGTTCATCGCCACGAAGGCCGGCAACGAGATGTGGGCGGGACCGTACGGCGAGTGGGGATCGCGCAAGCACCTGCTCGCCAGCCTCGACCGGTCGCTGGCGCGGATGGGTCTGGAGTACGTCGACGTCTTCTATTCGCACCGGCCGGACCCGGACACCCCGCTGGAGGAGACCATGGGGGCGCTCGACACCGCCGTACGGCAGGGGAAGGCGCTCTACGCCGGGCTGTCGAACTACAGCCCGGAGCAGACCGCCCGGGCGGCGGAGATCCTGCGGAAGCTCGGCACGCCCCTGCTGATCAACCAGCACCCGTACTCCTTGCTGGAGCGCGGTGTCGAGGGCGGGCTGCTCGCCGCGTCCGACGAGGCGGGCGCGGGTCTGATCGCATTCTCCCCCCTGGCGCAGGGTCAGCTCACCGACCGCTATCTGCGGGGGGTGCCGGCCGGTTCGCGGATGGCCGCCGGGCGCTACCTCAAACGCACGACCCTCACCGAGAACCGGCTGGCGCTGTTGCGGGCGCTCGACGACCTCGCCCGGCGGGGCGGCCGGACGCTGGCCCAGCTGGCACTGCTCTGGCTGCTGCGCGACCCGCGGGTCACCTCCGTACTCGTAGGCGCGAGCAGTGTCCGCCAGCTGGAGCAGAATCTCGGCGCGCTCGACGCGCCGGAGCCGGACGCCGGCGAACTGGCCGAGATCGACCGGCTCTGCGCCACGGGAGGGGTGAAGATCCCCTCGGGGGAGTGAGCGCGCCGCACGGCCCTTGGCGTCGGGCGCGGTGTGTCCCACACTGAGCCGATGACGCAGCGTGTGGAACTCGCGACCGTGCTGGACCGACTGGCCATCGATGCGGTGATCACCGGCTACGCGGTGGCCGTGGACGACGGCGACTGGACCGCCTACCGGGCCCTCTTCACCCCGGACGGGCGGGCGGACTACCGGTCGGCGGGGGGCGTCGAGGGGCCCGCCTCCGATGTGGCGGGCTGGTTGGCGGAGACGATGCTGTTCTTCCCGGTGCGCCAGCATCTGATCGTGAACCGGCGGCTGCGCCTGAAGGACCAGGGCGGTTACACCGACAGCGCAGAAGTCCAGGCCGACTATGTGAACCCGATGCGCCTGGAGGGCGGAGCGGCCGACGGAGCGAGCGGATCCACGGCGCCTAACTTCGTCTCGGGCGGCCGGTACGCGTTCGGCCTCGTGCGTACGGACGACGGCTGGCGGCTGGCGAAGGTCGTCGTCCACGAGAAGTGGCGCCGTACGGAGGAGGCGCTCGGCGCGGGCTGACGCGCCGCGGCGCACGCGCCGGTGACAGGCCCCCTGTCGTTGATCGCCGCGCTCCCCCACACTGGAAGTCCCCGCACGGGGAAGAAGAAGCGGCCGGCGGGGCGGCACGAGGAGGCAGCGCCATGCGGGTTCCGGCCGAGCGGCGGCAGCGGCACCTCACCAACCGGTGGTGGCGCGCGGCGGCCGCGCTCCTGGCCGGTGCGCTGCCCGCGCTCGCCTTCCCCGCCCCGTCGCTCTGGTGGTTCGCGTACGTCGCGCTGGTGCCGTGGATGCTGCTGGCCCGCTCGGCCGGCTCGGGCCGGCGCGCGGCGCTGGACGGCTGGCTCGGCGGCCTCGGGTTCATGCTCGCCGTCCACCACTGGCTGCTGCCGAACCTGCATGTGTTCATCGTGGTCCTGGCGGCTCTGCCGGCGCTGCTGTGGGCGCCCTGGGGCTGGCTGGTCCGGCACATGCTGGGCGGGCGTCCCTCGCCGCTCCGGGCGGCCGCGGCTGTGGTCGTGCTGCCGTCCGGCTGGCTGATGGCCGAACTGGTCCGGTCGTGGGAGGGGTTGGGCGGGCCCTGGGGCCTGATCGGTTCCAGCCAGTGGGAGGTCGCGCCCGCACTCCGGGCTGCCTCGGTCGGCGGGGTGTGGCTGGTGAGCCTGCTGGTGGTCGCGCTGAACACCGTGGTCGTAGTGCTGGTTGCGGTGGAATCGGCGCGTATAGCGGCGGTGTCGGCGCTGGTGGTCTGCGCGGTCGCGGTGGCCGGGATCTGGGTCTGGGCCCCGCGCCCCGAGCCGTCCGGGCTCAGCCGGGTCGCGGTGGTCCAGCCGGGGGTCATCAACGGTGCGGGCGGCGCGGAGCGCCGGTTCGCGCGCGGTGAGGAGCTGACCCGCTCGCTGGCCGGGCAGGACCTCGACCTGGTGGTGTGGGGCGAGAGCAGTGTGGGGGCGGATCTGGCGGAGCGGCCCGATCTGGCCCGGCGCACGGCGGCCCTGTCCGCCGAGGTCGGGGCCCCGGTCCTGGTGAATGTGGACGCCCGGCGCTCGGACCGGCCCGGCATCTTCAAGAGCTCGGTGCTCGTCGGTCCAGGCGGGCCGACCGGGGACCGGTACGACAAGATGCGCCTGGTCCCGTTCGGCGAGTACATCCCGGCCCGTTCGCTGCTGGGCTGGGTGACCTCGGTCGGCGAGGCGGCCGCCGAGGACCGCAGGCGCGGCACGGCTCCCGTCGTGATGCGGCTGCCCGGCGAGGAGGGCCTGCGGGTGGGCCCGCTGGTCTGCTTCGAGTCCGCGTTCCCCGACATGAGCCGGCGGCTGACCCGCGACGGTGCGCAGCTGCTGATCGCCCAGTCGGCGACCTCCACCTTCCAGAGCAGCTGGGCGCCCGAGCAGCATGCCTCGCTGGCCGCGCTGCGGGCTGCCGAGACCGGCCGCCCGATGGTCCATGCCACGCTGACGGGGATCAGTGCCGTGTACGGGCCGCGCGGCGAGCGGGTGGGTGCCCCGCTGGGCACGGACCGCAGTGCCGCCGCGGTGTACGAGATTCCGCTGGCCCGCGGCACGACGCCGTACGTCGGGCTGGGCGACTGGGCGGTCTACGGGGCGCTGGCCGTCCTGGCCGTGCTCGGCGTGGCCGACGGCGTACGCACGCTCAGGCGGCCTGCTCCAGCGCCGCCCGTACCACCCGCTCGCACAGCTCATGGGTCCGCAGCGCGTCCCGGGCGCTGAGCACCTTTCCGGCCCGTACGGCGTCCAGGAAGGCGAGCACGGCCTGTTCGATTCCGCGCTGGCGGGCCACGCTGACCCAGTCCCCGCGCCGGCGGACGGTCGGCTGGCCCTTGTGGTCGACGACCTCGGCGAGGTTGAGAACCTGGCGCTTGGTGTCCTGGCCGGAGACCTCCAGGATCTCCTCGGTGGAGCCGCTCATGCGGTTCATCGTGCCGAGGGCGGTGAAGCCGTCGCCGGAGAGCTGGAGCACGACATGGTGCATGAGTCCGTCGCGGATCCGGGCCCGCACATCGACGTGGTCCACCGTGCCGGGCAGCAGGAAGCGGAGGGTGTCGACGACGTGGATGAAGTCGTCGAGCACCAGCGTGCGCGGATCCTCGGGCAGGCCGACCCGGTTCTTCTGCATGAGGATCAGCTCACGGGGGTGCTCGGCGCACTGCGCGTAGCCGGGCGCGTAGCGGCGGTTGAAGCCGACGGCGAGGCTGGTGCGGCGCTGCTCTGCGAGCTCCACCAGCCGCCGGGAGTCGTCGATCTCGTAGGCGAGCGGCTTGTCGACGTAGGTCGGGATACCGGCCTCGAGAAGCCGGGTGACGATCTCCGGGTGCACATCCGTCGGCGCGTGCACGAACGCGGCGTCCAGGCCTGCGGCGAGCAGGGAGTCCAGAGTGGTGTGGCACTGCGCGGCGGGGATGTGGTGATGGTCCGCCGTCCTGGCCAGCGTCCCGGCGGTCCGGGTCTGCAGGTGCAGTTCGACGCCCGGCCGGGTGGTGAGGACGGGCAGGTAGGCCTTCTGCGCGATGTCGCCGAGTCCGATGCAGCCGACCTTCACCAGTGACTCCCTGTCGTAGTGCCGTCCCCTCGTCCTGTGCAGCTTAATCCGTGGCGGTGACCTGGGTGTTCGACCAGGATGACGGCCATGACGACGACATCCGAGCGAGCAGAGCCCCTCCCCTCAGCCGACGAGCGCACGATGCTCGACGGGTGGCTCGACTATCACCGGGCCACGCTGGCCCTGAAGTGCGCGGGGCTCAGCGACGAACAGCTGCGGCGGACGCCGCTCGCGCCGTCGGCCCTCTCCCTGATGGGCCTCGTGCGGCACCTGGCGGAGGTCGAGCGGCACTGGTTCGCCGTGGTGACGGCCGGCGAGGAGCCGTCGCCGATCTACTACAGCGAGGCGGACCCGGACGGCGAATTCCATCTCTCCGAGGGCGACACCTGGGCGGAGGCCGAGGGGACCTGGCAGGCCGAGATAGCCCGTTCCCGCGAGATCGCCGCGACCCGCAAGCTCGACGACCTCACCGCACGCGAGGAACGCCGGACCGGTGAGCTGTTCAGCCTGCGCTGGGTGTACACGCACATGATCGAGGAGTACGCGCGCCACAACGGCCACGCGGACCTCATCCGAGAGCAGATCGACGGGGTGACGGGCGAGTAGTCCGGCCGACGGGCGAGTAGTCGGCGGTGACCGGCGAGTAGTCGGGTCGACCGGCGAGTGCCCCTTTCACCCGTGCGGGGGCATTTCCGCTCGCCGGGCCCTGGACCGGTCCCGCGACCAGCAGAGTTGCGCGGGTGCACCGAACCCGAACCACCACGACGCTCCTGCTGGGGCTGGCCGTCTCGGCCGTCTCCGGCTGTGTGAGCGTGGATCCGGCTCCCTCCACCGTCCCGGTCCGCCACGAGCCGCGGCTCACCCGGGAGGACGAGCCGAAGCTCGTACAGGCCCCTGCCCGCGAAGCGCTGGACTCCGCTCCGAAGTCTCCGGAGCCCCGGAAGGCCCCTGCGCCGGATTCCGTGACCTCCCGCCCGGCAGACCCGCCGCCCGAACCCACCTCCGCCCCCGTGCGCCCACGTCCGCCGCGCACCGAGACGCCGGACGGCACCACCCGCACCCCGCGCCGCGTGCTGCCGTCCCTGCCGGTGGAGACGGTGGATGTCTGCGCCCTCGGCCGGCAGTACGGGGGCTGGCGGGCGGACAGCCAGGAGAGCCGTATCTGCCGGGACGCCTACGGGAATTGATCCCCGCACCGCAGAGCCTGCATGGCCTACGGGGCGCCCTCCAGGCGCGCCTGAAGCCGGTCAATGGCTGCGCGGATGCCGTTGCCGTACCCGTCGTCCCCCAGGGTGCCGGTCGCCGCCCGCGCCCGGTCGAGGTGGACCCGGGCGGCGTCCGGGCGCTGGAGCTTCACATAGTCGGCGGCGAGGTTGAGATGGAGCGAGGGGTAGAAGGCGCGCACGGCGAGCGTGGCGTGGTGCTGTGCCACGCGCTCGTCGCTCAGCCCGTCGGCCGCCGATAGCGCCCGCAGGTCCCAGGCGAGCTCATCGGCCGGATCGTCCTGGGTGTCGGCCATGTAGTGGGCGAGAGTACAGCGGTGCAGCGGATCGCCGTTCTCACCGATCTCCGACCAGAGCGCGCCGAAGCGGTTGCGCGCCTCCTCGCGGTCGCCGCCGTGCAGCAGCATGATCGCCTGTCCGATCCGGGTCATGACGGCGTCTTCCGACGACTCCTGCTGCTCGATCACTGCTGCCTCCCGGGGCCGTACGCCAGGTCCGATGATCCAGACGCTAGCCGGACGCACTGACAATCCGGTTCAGGCTCGGGCACGGCCCCGGCGGCACTGCACCGGTCAGCCCAGGTTCGGGATGCGCCAGTCGACCGGCTCGTGGCCCTGCGCGGCGATGGCCTCGTTGATCGCGGTGAACGGCCGGGATCCGAAGAACTTCTTCGCGCTCAGCGGCGAGGGGTGGGCTCCCTTCACCACCACGTGCCGTTCGGTGTCGATCAGCGGCAGCTTCTTCTGGGCGTACGCCCCCCAGAGGACGAAGACCGCCGGGTCGGGCCGGGAGGCCACCGCGCGGATCACCGCGTCCGTGAACTTCTCCCAGCCCATCCCCTTGTGCGAGTTGGGCTCGCCGGCCCGCACCGTCAGCACCGCGTTGAGCAGCAGGACTCCCTGCTCGGCCCAGGGCATCAGGTAGCCGTTGTCCGGGACGGGGTGGCCCAGCTCCTCCTGCATCTCCTTGTAGATGTTGCGCAGGGACGGAGGCGTCCGCACACCGGGCCGGACGGAGAAGCAGAGCCCGTGGCCCTGCCCCTCCCCGTGGTACGGGTCCTGGCCCAGTACCAGCACCTTGACCCGGTCGAACGGCGTCGCCGCCAGGGCCGCGAAGACCTCCTCGCGGGGCGGGTAGACGGGACCGTTCGCCCGCTCCTTCTCCACGAACTCGGTGAGCTCCTTGAAGTAGGGCTTGTCCAGTTCCTCACCAAGGACGCCGAGCCAGGACTCGGGCAGCATGTCGGTCACGTCAACAACCTCCGGGGTGCGATCAGTTCTTGTCCCCAGAACCTACCGGCGACCACTGACAACCGGCCCTACCAGCTGGTCTTGCGGTAGAGCTCCCACATCTGCATGACCGTCTGCGGGTCGAGTGCGCGCTCCCCGCCGGCGATGTCCTCCTGCGCGGCGATGTACAGCTTGCCCTGCCACAGCGGGAGCAGCCGGACGTCTTCGACGAGGATCTCCTGCGCCCGCTTGAACTCCTCGCTCACGGCTCCGCGGTCGCTCTCCCGGCGTGACTTCGGCAGCAGCTGCGAGGTGATCTCGGGCACCTCGTACGGCGTACCGACCGCGTTCTCCGGGCCGACGAACGGGGCGATGAAGTTGTCCGGGTCCGGGAAGTCCGGGAACCAGCCGCGGCCGAACACCGGGTACTCGCCATCGTTGTAGCCGGCCTGGAAGTCCTTCCAGGGGCGGCTCTGCAGGGTGATCTTGAACAGTCCGCTGGCCTCGAGCTGGCGCTTGAGCTCGGCGAACTCCGCCGCGGTGGAGGATCCGTACCGGTCCGTGGTGAACCACAGGGTGAGCTCCACGGGCTCGGTGATGTCCGCGTCCCGCAGGGTCTTCTTCGCCTTGGCGACGTCCGGCTCGCCGAAGGTGTCGAAGAACGGCGTGGTGTGTCCCGCGACGCCCTTGGGGACCATCGAGTACAACGGTTCGGCCGTGCCCTGGTAGACCTTCGAGATCAGCGCGTTCCGGTCGACGACCTGGGCGACGGCCTTGCGGACGGCCGGGTTCTTGGCGGCGGGGTCCTTGGGGTTGAAGACCAGGAAACGGATCTCGGCACCGACCGTCTCGATCAGCTGGATGCCGCTGTCCTTGGACTGCGGCCCCTGCATTTCCTCGATTGCCTCCGCCGTGAGTCCGCGGTACGTGGCGTCGATCTCCTTCTTCTTCAGCGCCGAGGTCATGCCCTCGGAATCCTTGAAGTAGCGGATCGTGACGGCGTCGTTCTTCCGCTCGGCGAAGCCCTCGTACGCAGGGTTCTTCACCAGCTCGGCCTTGGCGCCCTCCTCGTACGACTCCATAACGTACGGGCCGGACCCGGTGATCTTCCCGTCCTCGCGGAGCTTGTCCGCCGGATAGTCCTTGGGACTGACGAGGGAGGCACCTGGCGTGGCGAGGACGAAGGGGAAGGTCGCGTCCGGCGTCTTCAGATGGAAGACGACGGTCAGCTCCCCGCTTGTCTCCACCCGCTCCAGGCTGCTCAGGAGGGCCTTCGGGCCGCTCTTCGAGTCGATCTTTGTGATCCGGTCGATGGAGTGCTTGACCGCTGCGGCGTCGAGCGGTTCTCCGTTGGAGAACTTCAGGCCCTCCCGCAGATCGCATCGGTAGGACTCGTTGGCCGCGTCGGTGAACTTGCAGCTCTTGGCGGCGTCCGGCTGCGGCTTGGTGCTTCCGGTCGGGAAACTCAGCAGAGTCTGGTAGATATTCCGGTACAACTCCCATGAATCGTCCCACGCCGCGGCAGGGTCGAGCGTGCTGGGCGCACTGGTCGTACCGACGGTGATCTTCTGCTCGGTTTCACTGCCGCTGTCGGACAGCAGGCCGCACCCGGTGAGCAGGGATATGGACGCAAGGGCCGCAGCAGTCTGCAGGCGTCTGGTCCGGTTGAACACGTGCACGCTCCTCGATCAGCCATGGGTCGGCCGACCATACCGCAGTGCCCCGCCGGAACAACGGGCAGGATTGGCGGGGCACTTGCCACAATACGTACCTAAACCGGTCAGCCGACGCCAGCGTTCAGGAAGATGCCACCATCCACGACCAGCGTCTGTCCAGTAATCCAGTCGGACTGGTCCGACGTGAGGAACGCGGCCGCGCCCCCGATGTCCTGCGGGACGCCCAGCCGGCCCAGCGGATAGGCGGCCGCCGCCTCCGCCTCCCGGCCCTCGTACAGCGCCTCGGCGAACTTGGTCTTCACCACGGCGGGGGCGATCGCGTTGACCCGCACCAGGGGCGCCATCTCGTGGGCCAGCTGGAGGGTCAGGTTGACCATCGCCGCCTTGCTCATGCCGTACGCGCCGATGAACGGCGACGCGGAGATACCGGCGACGGAGGCGATATTGACGATCGCGCCGCCGTGCTCCTTCTGCCAGGCCTTGAAGGTCTGCTGCGCGAACCCGAGCGCCGAGATCACGTTGGTCTCGTAGACCTTGCGCGCCACGTCCAGGTCGAGCTCGGCGATCGGTCCGAAGACCGGATTCGTCCCGGCGTTGTTCACCAGGAAGTCGACCCGCCCGAACGCCTCCATGGTGCGTTCCACCGCGATGGCCTGGTGCGCCACGTCATGCGCCTTGCCGGCCACGCCGATGACCCGGTCGGCGCCCAGCTGCTCGACGGCCTCCTTCAGCGCGTCCTCGTTACGCCCGGTGATGCAGACCCGGTCGCCGCGGGCGACCAGCGCCTCGGCGATGCCGTACCCGATACCGCGGCTGGCGCCCGTGACGAGCGCGACCTTGCCGCTGTCCGGCGCAGGGGTCTGTGCCTGTGTTTGTGCCTGTTCAGTCATGATGATGTCCCCAATCCCTTGCTGCGCGTCAGTTGAGGGGGCCGCCGGCCACGTACAGGACCTGGCCGGAGACGAAGCCGGCCTCCTCGCCGGTGAAGAACGCGATCGCGTTGGCGATGTCCTCCGGCCTGCCGACCCGCTGGACGGGGATCTGGGTGGCGGCGGCGGCCTGGAAGTCCTCGAATCCCATCCCGACGCGCTCGGCGGTCTGGGCCGTCATCTCGGTGACGATGAAGCCGGGGGCCACGGCATTGGCGGTGATGCCGAACTTGCCCAGCTCCTTGGCGAGGGTCTTGGTGAAGCCCTGGAGCCCGGCCTTGGCTGCGGCGTAGTTCGCCTGTCCCCGGTTGCCGAGGGCCGAGCTGCTGGACAGGTTGACGACCCGGCCGAAGTTCGCCTCCACCATGTGCTTCTGGCAGGCGCGCGACATCAGGAACGCGCCCCGCAGGTGCACGTTCATCACGGTGTCCCAGTCGGAGTCGCTCATCTTGAAGAGCAGGTTGTCGCGGAGCACGCCCGCGTTGTTCACGAGGACGGTGGGAGCCCCGAGCTCGGCGGCGACCCGCGCGACGGCGGCCTCCACCTGGGCACTGTCGGAGACGTCGCAGCCGACGGCGATGGCCTTGCCGCCCGCCGCGGTGATCTTCTCGACGGTGTCCTTGCAGGCCGCCTCGTCGAGGTCGAGTACGGCCACGGCGCGGCCCTCGGCGGCCAGCCGTACGGCGGTGGCGGCGCCAATGCCGCGCGCGGCCCCGGTCACGATCGCGACGCGCTGCTCGGTGGTGGACATGCTGGTTCTCCTCGCCCTTGGGTGCGGCTCCCGCCGATGCGCTCCGCTGCGCGGCCGATCGGTGAGCAACCGCTTAGTCGCTTCAGCAGACGAGACGCTAGAAGCCCTGGCACTCGGTGTCAACGGCCCACGGCTCCTGTGACACTCCCGGGTACGTCTCAGCGCACCAGCAGGTCGAGCAGCCGCTCGACCTCGGCCTCCGGGTCGGCGGTCAGCCCGGTGTGCACCGGGCCCGGCTGGACGACCGTACTGCGCGGCGCGATCAGCCAGCGGAACCGCCGCCCCGCGTCGTCGGCCGCCGCCTGGCCGGCCTCCGGCCCGCCGCAGCAGACACCCTCGACGGCGCGCAGGGCGGCCCGTACACCCGCTACGTCCGCCTGCGGGTCCAGCGCCCGGAGTTTCGCCTCGTCCAGGTAGGTGCGGGCGGCGACGAACGACTTCGCCCGGCAGTAGACCAGTACGCCCGCGTTGAACTGCTCGCCGCGCTCGACGCGGGGTACCACGCGCAGCAGCGCGTACTCGAAAACGTCCCGCTCGCTCACTCGCCGCTGCCGCCGTCCGTGTCGTCGTCCTTCTTCTTGTGCGGCCATGGCGTCCGGTGCTCGGTCAGCCAGCCCGGGGCCTGCGACGGCTTGTCCTTCCGCGGCGCACCCAGCGTGATCCGGGTGTGGATCGTCGCCGCGCGCGGCAGCAGCGCCTCGACATAGGCGCGGCGCAGCGCGTCGGTGCTCTCGAAGCCCGGCTCGTCGACCAGCCATTCGTCCGGCACCTCGGCCGCGATCCCGGTCAGCAGCTCCTCGGTCACCCGCGGCGCGAGCTCGGCGGCGGCCGCGGCGACATCGGGGCCGACGGGAGCGAGGACATGGTCGGAGGCGTTGTACGGCTTCGCCGCGGCCGCCTGCGCGGTGGGCCAGTTGTGGTGCCAGATCATGGTCGCGCCGTGGTCGATCAGCCACACCGCCCCGTGCCAGACCAGCATGTTGGGGTTGCGCCAGGAGCGGTCGACATTGTTGATCAGCGCGTCGAACCAGACCACGCGGCCCGCCTCCAGCGGGTCCACCTCATAAGCCAGCGGATCGAAGCCGATCGAGCCGGGCAGATAGTCCATCCCGAGGTTCAGGCCGCCGCTGGCCTTGAGCAGTTCCTGCACCTCCTGGTCGGGCTCGCCGAGCCCGATGACCGGATCGAGCTGCATCTGTACCAGCTCGGGCACGCGCAGGCCGAGCCGCTGGGCGAGCCGGCCGCAGATGACCTCGGCGACGAGGGTCTTGCGTCCCTGCCCGGCCCCGGTGAACTTCATGACGTACGTACCGAGATCGTCGGCCTCGACGATGCCGGGAAGCGAGCCGCCCTCACGCAACGGCGTTACGTAGCGGGTCGCGGTGACCTCTGTAAGCATTTCCCCAGGCTATACGGCCCGACCCCCCTGGGCCCTGACGCATCCTCAGCCGATCACACCCCAGAGAAGTTGCCAACGCCGCGCTGAACCATCGCCGGCTTTGCGGCCGGGCCTTCACAGCCGACGAACCAGCATGGCAACGAAAAGCGTACGGCTCTTGACGTCCGGGGACACAAACGGAACTCTGTTCCCTCATAAGAAACAGTTGCGTATTGCGCATCGTCCACAGCGGTGCCGCGGGAACCAGACACATCCCCCACACCCTCGCTCGGGAAGGCTTTGGATGAGTACCGCACCAACGAGCAAAGCAGGATCGGCCCCAAGTCGGCTCGACCCGTCAGTTCTCTATGTATCCGTGACCCTCTCCGCTCTGTTCGTCGCGTGGGGAGTGTTCTTCACCGACAATCTCACAGCAGTGGCCGAGGCGACGTTGGCCTGGGTCATCGACTCCTTCGGCTGGCTGTTCGTGCTGACCAGCGCGGGCTTCGTCCTGCTCTCGGCCGTGCTGGCGTTCAGCCGTTTCGGCAACATCCGGCTCGGCAAGGACAGCGATCGCCCGGAATTCAGCACCGCGTCCTGGATCGCAATGATGTTCAGCGCGGGCATGGGTATCGGCCTGATGTTCTACGGAGCCAGCGAGCCCATCATGCACGCGTCCAGTCCGCCGCCGGGAACGGTGGAAGCCGGCACCCAGGACGCCGCACGGGTCGCACTGGAGTACTCCTACTTCCACTGGGCAATCCACCCGTGGGCGATGTACGCCGTCGCCGGTCTGGCGCTGGCCTACTTCGGCTTCCGCAAGGGCGGCAACGGCCTGATCAGCTCCGCCTTCCGCCCCCTCCTGGGCAACCGAGTGGACGGACCGGCCGGGAAAGCCATCGACATCCTGGCGATCTTCGCCACCCTCTTCGGATCTGCCGTGTCCCTCGGGCTCGGCGCACTGCAGATCAACAGCGGTCTCAACGAGGTGTGGGGCGTCGACAACTCCACCGAACTCGCCGTGGTGCTGATAGCGGTGCTCACGGTGCTGTTCGTGATCTCCGCCGTCTCCGGTGTCCACCGAGGCATCCAGTGGCTGAGCAACACCAACATGGTCCTGGCCGCACTGCTGGCGCTGTTCGTCTTCATCGTGGGCCCCACGGTGTTCATCCTGAACAGCCAGACCGAGGCACTGGGCGGCTATCTGGCTTCCCTGCCGGAGATGAGCTTCAAGTCCGGTGCGTTCGGCGGCAGCGAATGGCTTTCCGCGTGGACGATCTTCTACTGGGCCTGGTGGATCTCCTGGACCCCGTTCGTGGGCACCTTCATCGCGAGGATCTCCCGCGGCCGCACCGTCCGGCAGTTCGTCATCGGGGTGATCCTCGCCCCCAGCGTGGTCAGCGTCGTGTGGTTCGCCATCCTCGGCGGCACTGCCCTCAAGCAGGAGCTGGACGGCGCCAAGCTCTCCCAGGCGGTGGCCGAAGGGGAGGAAGTCGGCCTGTTCGCCACTCTGCAGAACCTGCCCTGGTTCACGCTCAGCGCGGTTCTCGTGATCATTCTGGTCGGGCTGTTCTTCGTCAGCGGCGCCGACGCCGCTTCCGTGGTCCTGGGCATCCTCTCCAGTCGCGGCAGTATGACCCCCAGCCGCCCGGTGGTGATCATGTGGGGCGCGCTGACCGGCCTCGTGGCGGCGGTCCTGCTGCTGGCCGGAGGCCTGAATGCGGTCAAACAAGTAGCCATCATCGCCGCCTTCCCGTTCCTGTTCGTCATGATCGGCCTCTGCGTATCGCTGGTGAAGGCCCTACGGGAGGACCCGGCCGTCCGGAAGACGGCCCAGGTGGCATCCGGTGACCGTCTCGGCCTCACCGACGGCCAGGTGCGACCGGAGCCCGCCCACGGCCCCGGCACGGAGACCACAGCAGTCGGTCCGGGCAACGTTCCCTAGACCGACGGCTGTGTCTTCGACCACGAGCGGAGTCCGGCTGGAGGAGTTGTCGTTCCCGTCGTCGCGGACGTGGCGGTGATGTCGGTCGACGTGAACGATGAGGCGATACGGATCGAGGCCCGGAGCACGGCGGCCGGCCGGGGCCGTCTGCCCGGGCCGCGGTAGCTCTCGGCTACGGGCGAATCGTGACCCTCTGACGCCGGATCAAGTCTGATCGACGAGGGTTCATGTCCCAGCGGCCCTGGCCGCGGCCCGCAGGGCTATGCGCTGCTCGCCCGCGTACACGTTCATGGAGCTGCCGCGCAGCAAGCCCACCAGTGTCAACCCGCTCTCCCTCGCCAGGTCCACCGCGAGCGAGGACGGCGCCGAGACAGCCGCCAGCACCGGGATGCCGGCCGTAACGGCCTTCTGCGCCAGCTCGAAGGACGCACGGCCGGAGACCAGCAGGATGCTCCGGGACAGCGGCAGCTCGCCGGACTGCAGCGCGCGGCCGATCGGTTGTCGACGGCGTTGTGCCGGCCCACGTCCTCCCGCAGGTCCAGCAGTTCGCCCTCGGCCGAGAACAGCCCGGCGGCGTGCAGGCCACCGGTCCGGTCGAACACCCGCTGCGCGGCCCGCAGCCGGCCGGGGAGAGCGGCCAGCAGCTCGGTGTCGACCCTGACCGGTGGAGCATCGGCGATCGGCCGGCGGGCGATGGTCCGTACGGCGTCCAGGCTGGCCTTCCCGCACGGCCCGCACGAGGACGTGGTGTACACATTGCGCTCAAGCGTGATGTCCGGCACCGGCACACCGGGCGCCAGCTGCACGTCCACGACGTTGTACGTGTTGGTGTCGTTCGCGGTGACGCCCGCGCAGTACACAATTTTCGCCACCTCCTCGGCCGCGCCGAGCACGCCCTCGCTCACCAGGAATCCCGCGGCGAGGGCGAAATCGTCACCGGGCGTGCGCATCGTGATCGCCGGCGGCTTGCCGTTCAGCCGGAACTCCAGCGGCTCCTCCGCGACCAGGGTGTCCGGGCGGGTGCTCACCGCACCGTCCCGGATCCGCAGCACGCGCCGTCGCTCGGTGACCCGTCCCACATGGTCTTGATGACCTTGTCGAGGGAGACGTGGTGGCGTCCGTCGCCGCGCTGGGCCATCCGGGCGGCCGTGATGGCCTTGACCGCGGCCATGCCGTTGCGTTCGATGCACGGGATCTGCACCAGGCCGCCGACCGGGTCGCAGGTCAGCCCCAGGTTGCTGGACGGGCCGATGCCGATGGAGAGGAGGTCGAAGACGCTGAGGGCCACGCCGGGATCTCCTTGGAGCGGGGTGGGGACGGGATGTGTGCGTGACGGGACGGGTTGGGGCAGGGTGCGTTCTGCGCCGCCGGCCCCCGAAACGGGAGCCGGCGCCGGCCCAACGCAGTGGTTGACCCCAGTGGTTCACACCTGCCCGTACAGCGGGTGCTTGGCGGCGAGGGCCGTGACGCGGGCCTTGAGGGAGGTGCTGTCGTATGACGGCTTGAGCGCCTCGGCGATGATGTCGGCGACCTCGGTGAAGTCCTCGGTGCCGAATCCGCGGGTGGCCAGGGCCGGCGTGCCGATCCGCAGGCCGGAGGTGACCATCGGCGGCCGGGGGTCGTTCGGGATGGCGTTGCGGTTGACCGTGATGCCCAGCTCGTGCAGCCGGTCCTCGGCCTGCTGGCCGTCCAGCTCGGAGTTGCGCAGGTCGACCAGTACCAGGTGGACGTCCGTGCCGCCGGTCAGGACGGAGACGCCGTGCTCGGTGACGTCGGGCTGCACCAGGCGCTCGGCGAGGATCCGGGCGCCGTCCAGGGTGCGCTGCTGGCGCTCCTTGAACTCGTCGGACGCGGCGACCTTGAAGGAGACCGCCTTGGCCGCGATGACGTGCTCCAGGGGGCCGCCCTGCTGGCCGGGGAAGACCGCGGAGTTGATCTTCTTGGCCAGTTCCTGGGTGGAGAGGATCACGCCGCCGCGCGGGCCGCCGAGGGTCTTGTGGGTGGTGGTGGTGACCACGTGGGCGTGCGGTACCGGGTTGGGGTGCAGGCCCGCGGCCACCAGGCCGGCGAAGTGGGCCATGTCCACCATCAGGTAGGCGCCGACCTCGTCGGCGATCCGGCGGAAGGCGGCGAAGTCCAGCCGGCGCGGGTAGGCGGACCAGCCGGCGACGATCAGCTTCGGCCGGGACTCCTTGGCCAGCCGTTCGACCTCGGCCATGTCGACCTGTCCGGTGGTCTCCTCGACGTGGTAGGCGACCACGTTGTAGAGCTTGCCGGAGAAGTTGATCTTCATGCCGTGGGTCAGGTGCCCGCCGTGGGCCAGGTTCAGACCCATGATCGTGTCGCCCGGCTTGAGCAGCGCGAACATCGCCGCCGCGTTGGCCTGGGCGCCCGAGTGGGGCTGGACATTGGCGTGCTCGGCGCCGAACAGCGCCTTGATGCGGTCGATCGCGATCTGCTCGACCACGTCGACGTGCTCGCAGCCGCCGTAGTAGCGGCGGCCGGGGTAGCCCTCGGCGTACTTGTTCGTCAGAACGGAGCCCTGGGCCTCCATGACCGCGACCGGAGCGAAGTTCTCCGAAGCGATCATCTCGAGGGTGGACTGCTGACGGTGGAGCTCGGCATCGACCGCGGCGGCGATCTCGGGATCGAGAGTGTGCAGGGACTGGTGAAGAACGGTCACAGGTGGCCTCCTGGTGTGTGGGCGCAGTGCGCGGCGTTGACCTCGACGGCCGGCCACTCGTGATCCCAGGTGTCACGCAGGTGCTGCGGAACGGTCATCGCGGTCTCCCATGGGCCCGGAGCGAGATGTGGGGCGGCGCTCACGAGGCGGTGGCCGCCGCGACGGGGGTGAGTGTGCGGCGGAGCCGGTTGAAGAGCTTCGGCTGATTCATGGCGAGCACGGCGACAGGGTCGCCGTCGCGCCGGTAGACAGCGGCGAAGGAGCGGCTGTCGAGGTCGCCCTCGACAAGCTCGGGCCGGTCGCCGGGGCCGACGTGCCCGGCGAGTTGGATACGTACCCGGTACTGGTCGGACCAGAAGTACGGCGCAGCGGCCGGGGCAGGACCCGGCGCACCGGACAGCAGGGTGCGGGCCGCGGTCTTCGCCTGCTCGGTGGCACTGGTCCAGTGCTCGATACGGGCATGCCGGCCGGTGAACGGGTTGGGGCAACGGGCGACGTCACCGACGGCCACCACGCCAGGAACACTGGAGGCGCATCCCGCGTCGCACACCACCCCGTCCTCCACGGACACGCCCGAACCGGCGAGCCAGTCGGTGGCGGGCCGCACGCCCACCCCGACGAGTACGACATCGGCGGGCAGCACGCGCCCGTCCGCCAGCCGCACCCCGGTGACCCGGCCGTTCCCGGTGAATCCGGCCACGCTGGTTCCGCACAACAGGCGAACCCCGTGGTCGGTGTGGAGCGCGGAACACACCAGTCCCATCTCGCGGCCCAGCGCGCGTTCGAGCGGTACCTCGAGCGCCTCGACGACGGTGACCTGCAGGCCGAGCCGGTGAGCGGTGGAGGCCACCTCGGCGCCGATGAAGCCGGCGCCGATGACGACGACGCGGGGCAGGCCGTTCAGCAGGTCCGCACGCAGGGCCTGGGCGTCGTCCAGGGTGCGCAGGGTGTGGATGCCGGCCAGCCCGTCCGTGCCGGGAATCGTCCGGGCACTGGCGCCGGTCGCCACGACCACCGCGTCGGTGCGCAGCTCCCGGCCGCCGGCCAGGGTTACGGTCCGGGCCGCGGAGTCGAGGCGGACCGCGCGTTCACCGAGCAGCCACTGCACCGCCAGATCCTCGTACTCGTCCACGTCGCCGAGCGAAAGCGCGTCGGCGTCGACGTCGCCCTTGAGGAAGTCCTTGGACAACGGCGGGCGGTCGTAGGGCTCGTGGCGTTCTTCCCCTACGACGGTGATGGCGCCGTCATAGCCCTCTGCGCGAAGCGCCCGGACCGTACTCAGGCCCGCCAGCGAGGCTCCGACGACAGTGATCGTCCTCATGCCGGCTCCCCCACGGTGACGTGGAGCATGATGTGGCCGTTGTCCACCGTGACTTGGTGGGTACGCACCGGGTCCTTGGCCGGCAGGCAGGCCGGGCGGCCCGTGCGCAGGTCGAAGGAGGCCGCGTGCAGCGGGCACTCCACGAAGCAGCCCTCCAGCCACCCGTCCGCCAGCGAAGCGTCCTGGTGGGTGCAGGTGTCGTCGATGGCGTACACCATGCCGTCCGCGTTGAAGAGTGCGACGGGGGCGGGGACGCCGTCGGTGACACGGATGGACTCTCCGGGTGGCAGGTCTTCGATCCGGCACACCGTGATCATGGGGTACCTCCAGGTTGCGGGTGCCCGACAGGGTGGGAGCCGTCGGCCGGGCAGCAAGGCCCGTAGGGGCATCGCGACGGTGACGGAAGCGAACCATGTAGCTGTATCTAAATACGCAACTGGATTCGTTATGCGCAACATGCTTCTCCGCCTCGGAAAGGTTGTCAAGAGGGATCTCGGCAAGCAGCCCATCCGTGCACAATGTTGCGCCATGAGCAACAGCATGCGAACACGGCACTGGTCTTGACAGGGAAGCGACGCCAAGATTTTCTGTTGCATATAGCGAGATGCTTGCCTCAATACGCAACACACACCGCGGAGCGCCATCAATGACCCGCAAGGCACCTGCCGAGGATCCCGACGACGCCCGTCTGCGGGTAGGCCCGCCGAAGGACTACGCCGCCGGGATCCCGGCTGTCACCTCCTCGCTCCGCCACGCCCACGCGCAGATGGGCACCCGCCGCAGCCTGCTCACCCTGCTCCAGGTCAACCAGGAGAAGGGCTTCGACTGCCCCGGCTGCGCCTGGCCGGAGCCGGAGCACAGGCACCGCGCCGAGTTCTGCGAGAACGGGGCGAAGGCGGTGGCCGAGGAGGCCACCCTGCGCCGGGTCACTCCGGAGTTCTTCGCCACGCACACCCTCGAGGAGCTCGCCTGCCGCAGCGACTACTGGCTCGGGCAGCAAGGGCGCCTGACCCACCCGATGTACCGGCCGGCGGGCAGCGACCGCTACCGCGAGATCTCCTGGGAGGACGCGTTCGCCGTGGTCGCCCGGGAACTGGCCGCGCTCGACTCCCCCGACCAGGCGGCGTTCTACACCTCCGGCCGGGCGAGCAACGAAGCCGCCTTCGTCTACCAGCTCTTCGTCCGGATGTTCGGCACCAACAACCTGCCGGACTGCTCCAACATGTGCCACGAGTCCAGCGGCTCGGCCCTGGTGGAGACCATCGGGATCGGCAAAGGCAGCGTCCACCTGGACGACCTCCACCAGGCCGATCTGATCCTCGTCGTCGGGCAGAACCCCGGCACCAACCACCCCCGGATGCTCTCGGCGCTGGAGCAGGCCAAGAAGCGCGGCGGCCGCATCATCGCGGTCAACCCGCTGCCCGAAGCCGGACTACTGCGGTTCAAGAACCCCCAGCGGCCCTCGGGTGTCCTCAGCGGCGGCACCCAACTCGCCGACCTGTTCCTGCAGATCAGGCTGGGCGGTGACCAGGCGCTGTTCCAGGCGTTCAACCTGCTGCTGCTGGAGGCCGAGGACGACGCCCCCGGCACCGTCCTCGACGCCTCCTTCATCGCCCGCAACACCCACGGGTTCCAGGAGTTCGCCCAGCAGGCCCGCAAGGTCTCCTGGGACGACATCCTGGAGGCCACCGGGCTGCCCGAGGAGCAGATCCGGTCCGCGTTCCGCGAGGTGCTCGCCGCCGAGAAGATCGTCGTCTGCTGGGCGATGGGCCTGACCCAGCACCGCCACTCGGTGCCCACCATCCGCGAGGTCGTCAACTTCCTGCTGCTGGGCGGCAGCATCGGCCGCCCGGGCGCCGGGGTGTGCCCGGTGCGCGGGCACTCGAACGTGCAGGGTGACCGGACCATGGGCATCTACGAGAAGCCGGACGACGACTTCCTCGATGCGCTCGGCACCGAGTTCGGCTTCGCGCCGCCGCGCCACCACGGCAACGATGCGGTCGACACCATTCGCGCCATGCGCGACGAGCGGATACGGGTCTTCGTCGCACTGGGCGGCAACTTCGTTTCCGCCGCCCCCGACACCGAGCTGACCGAGCGAGCGCTGCGCAGCTGCCGGCTCACCGTGCAGATCTCCACCAAGCTCAACCGGTCGCACGCCATCGCCGGCGAGCAGGCACTCATCCTGCCCTGCCTGGGCCGCACCGAGGCCGACCTGCGCCCTACGGGACCCCAGCTGGTGACGGTGGAGGACTCCATGGGCATGGTGCACCTCTCGCGGGGGCGGCTCGCCCCCGCCTCCGGCCACCTGCTCGGCGAAGCCGCGATCATCTGCCGGATGGCTCGGGCCGCACTCGGGGACGCCGGGCACCAGGTGCCGTGGGAGGAATTCGAAGCCGACTACGACCGCATCCGCGATCGGATCGAGCGCGTGATCCCCGGCTTTGAGCAGTTCAACACACGAGTGCGCGGGCCGGGCGGCTTCGCGCTCCCGCACCCGCCCCGCGACGAGCGCCGCTTCACCACCGCGACCGGCCGGGCCAACTTCACCGTCAACCCGCTGGAGGTACTGCGCGTCCCGAAGCGCCGGCTGCTGCTGCAGACCCTCCGCTCCCACGACCAGTACAACACCACCATCTACGGCCTGGACGACCGCTACCGCGGCATCCAGCAAGGCCGCAGAGTGCTCTTCCTGCACCCGGACGACCTCGCGGAACGAGGACTCGCCGCGGGAGACCTGGTCGACATCGTCAGCGAGTACGAGGACGGGGTGGAGCGTAGGGCCCCGGGCTTCCGTACCGTTGCGTACCCCACGCCCCGCGGTTGCTGCGCCGCCTACTTCCCGGAGACCAACGTCCTGGTGCCCCTGGACTCCACGGCGGCGATCAGCAACACCCCCACCTCCAAGTCCGTCGTGGTCCGGCTGGAACCGAGTCCCTGACGCGCGAGAGCCCCGTCCGGCCGTGACGCACGACCTGACGGGGCCCCTTTTCCCTGCGTGTCATGCGCCCGGGTGTGGACGGACCCCTTGACAGTGGCCACCCAGCCAGCAAACTGTTGCCCATAGCGAATCGCTCTGCACAATGCGAAACAAGCGAGGAAGCGACGGGCCATCGACTCGGCCCCCGGCACAGCTCTGACGGCCCGTCGCCGGCACGGAACACTCGCCGAACAGTTTCAGCGGTTCGCCTTCGCCGGCCGTTCCAGCGGACCGGTCCGGCATCCGCGTCATTCAGACCAACTGGCCGAAGGTCGTGTTCGGTCAACCCCTCAGCGAGGAGCTCGACAGTGACACATGAGGTGCGCGCCGTTGTCGCCCTGAAGAAGGGCGCTCCGGTCTCGGTGGAGACCATCCTGGTGCCCGATCCCGGCCCGGGCGAGGTGCTGGTGCAGGTGCAGGCCTGCGGCGTCTGCCACACCGATCTGCACTACCGCGAGGGCGGGATCAACGACGAGTTCCCGTTCCTGCTCGGCCACGAGGCCGCCGGCGTGGTCGAGGCGGTCGGTGAGGGCGTCACCGAGGTCGCACCCGGCGACTTCGTCGTCCTCAACTGGCGGGCGGTGTGCGGCCAGTGCCGGTCCTGCAAGCGTGGCCGTCCCTGGTACTGCTTCAACACCCACAATGCCTCCCAGCCGATGACGCTGGCCGACGGCACCCCGCTCTCCCCGGCCCTGGGCATCGGCGCTTTCGCCGAGAAGACCCTGGTCGCCGCCGGCCAGTGCACCAAGGTGGCTTCGACCGCCTCGGCCGCCGCGGCGGGTCTGCTCGGCTGCGGCGTGATGGCCGGGTTCGGCGCCGCGGTCAACACCGGCGGCGTGGGCCGGGGCGACTCGATCGCGGTGATCGGCTGCGGCGGCGTGGGCATGGCCGCCATCGCCGGGGCGAAGGTGGCCGGCGCCGCCCAGATCATCGCCGTTGACGTCGACGAGCGGAAACTGGAGTGGGCCGAGAAGTTCGGCGCCACCGACACCGTCAACTCGTCCCAGACCGACGCGGTCGAGGCCATCCGCGCCCTCACCGGCGGCTTCGGCGCCGACGTCGTCGTGGACGCGGTGGGCCGTCCCGAGACCTACAAGCAGGCCTTCTACGCCCGCGATCTGGCCGGCACCGTCGTCCTGGTCGGCGTCCCCACCCCGGAGTTGACCGTTGACCTGCCCCTGCTGGACGTCTTCGGGCGTGGCGGAGCGCTGAAGTCCTCCTGGTACGGCGACTGCCTGCCCGCCCGTGACTTCCCCGCCCTGATCGACCTCTACCTGCAGGGCCGTTTCGACCTGGCCGGCTTCGTCAGCGAGAAAATCACCCTGGACGACGTGGAGCAGGCATTCGAGAAGATGCACCGCGGCGAGGTACTCCGCTCGGTGGTCCTCCTGTGACCGCCCGGATCGAGCACCTGGTCACCTCCGGATCCTTCCAGCTGGACGGCGGCAGCTGGGAGGTGGAGAACAACGTCTGGCTGGTCGGCGACGACGACGAGGTCCTGGTGATCGACGCCGCCCACGACGACGCGGCGATCGCCGCCGCCGTCGGGGACCGCCGGCTGGTCGCCATCGTCTGCACGCACGCCCACAACGACCACGTCAACGCAGCCCCGGCACTCGCCGCCCGCACCGGAGCGCCCGTACTGCTCCACCCGGCCGACACGGTGCTGTGGAAGGCAGTCCACCCCCGGCGGGAGCCCGACCGGGCGCTGAGCGACGGCGAGGTGCTCACCGTCGCCGGGGTCGAGCTGCACGTACTGCATACTCCCGGGCACTCTCCCGGCGCGGTCTGCCTGTACGCGCCGGAGCTGGGGGTCCTGTTCTCCGGCGACACCCTCTTCCAGGGCGGACCCGGCGCCACCGGCCGCTCGTACTCGGACTTCCCCACCATCATCCACTCGATCCGCGACCAGCTGCTGGATCTCCCCGCCGACACCACGGTGCACACCGGCCACGGCAGCGACACCTCGATCGGCACCGAGGCCCCCCAGCTCAACGCCTGGATCGCCCGGGGGCACTGAACTCCCGGCAGCCGCACACATCACAGACCACAGATCACAGCGACAAGGCGAGATGGAGGAAGCCCATGGCGGCACAGCCCAAGGTGGTCATCATCGGTGCCGGCATCGTCGGCTGCGCGCTCAGCGACGAACTGACCGAGCGCGGATGGACGGACGTCACCGTCCTCGAGCAGGGCCCGCTCTTCACCACCGGCGGTTCCAGCTCCCACGCACCCGGTCTGGTCTTCCAGACCAACGCGTCCAAGACCATGACCGAGTTCGCCGGCTACACGGTCGAGAAGTACAGCAAGCTGAGCCTGGACGGGCGGTGGTGCTTCCGTCAGGTCGGCGGCCTGGAGGTGGCCACCAGCCCCGAGCGCCTGGCGGAAATCAAGCGTCGGCACGGCTGGCTCACCTCCTGGGGGGTGGAGAGCCGGCTGCTGACGCCGGATGAGTCGGTCGCCCTGCACCCGCTGGTGGACCCGGAGCGGATCCTCGGCGGATTCCACATCCCGAGCGACGGCCTGGCCAACGCTCTGCGGGCGGGCGAGGCGCAGGCCCGGTCGGCGATGGCACGCGGGGCGCGGTTCCACGCCCACCACACGGTGACCGGGATCGAAACCACGGCGGGCCGGGTCAGCGCGGTGGTCACCGACCAGGGGACGTTCGCGGCCGACGTCGTCGTCTCCTGTGCCGGTTTCTGGGGACCGAGGATCGGGCGCATGGTCGGGCAGAGCGTGCCGCTGGTGCCGTTGGCCCACCAGTACGCGGAGACCACCGCGGTCCCGGTGCTCGCCGGACGCAATGACGAGCTCACCGAGGCGTCGCTGCCGATCCTGCGCAACCAGGACGCCAACCTGTACTACCGCGAGCTGGTCGACCGGATCGGCATCGGGTCCTACGCGCATCGGCCGATGCCTGTCCCGCTCGAGGACGTCGCCCACCCGTCCGACGCCGCGGTGATGCCCTCGATGCTGGACTTCACCGAGGCGGACTTCGAGGGCGCCTGGGCCGATACGGTCGCCCTGCTGCCGTCGCTGGCCGACGCCAAGGTCGAGGAGGGCTTCAACGGCGTCTTCTCCTTCACCCCCGACGGCATGCCTCTGATGGGCGAGTCGTCGCAGGTGCAGGGGTTCTGGCTGGCGGAAGCGGTGTGGGTCACCCATTCGGCCGGCGTGGCCAGGGCCATGGCCGAGTGGCTGGTCGAGGGCCGGCCCCGCACCGACGTCCACGAATGCGACATCAACCGCTTCGAGGAGATTCAGCTGGCCCCGTCCTATGTGCGCGAGCGCAGCTGCCAGAACTTCGTCGAGGTGTACGACATCCTGCACCCGCTGCAGCCGATGGAGGCGCCGCGCCTGCTGCGGGTCAGCCCCTTCCACAGCCGCCAGGCGGAGCTCGGCGCGGTGTTCCTGGAGGGCGCCGGCTGGGAACGGCCGCACTGGTACGAGGCCAACGCCGCTCTGCCCGAGGTGGCCGGGATCGCGGACCGCAACGCCTGGGCCGGCCGGTTCTGGTCGCCGGTCGCCGGCGCCGAGGCCCTGGTCACCCGCGAGCGCGTCGCCCTGTACGACATGACGCCGCTGAAGCGGCTGGAGGTCACCGGCCCGCATGCCCTGTCCTTCCTCCAGGCGCTGACCACCAATCAGCTGGACAAGCCGGTCGGCTCGGTGACCTACACCCTGCTGCTCGACGAGGCCGGCGGCATCCGAAGCGACCTGACCATCGCCCGCCTGGACACCGACCGGTTCCAGATCGGCGCCAACAGCAACCTCGACCTCGACTGGCTCACCCGGCACCTGCCGGACGAAGGCTCGGTCCAGGTGCGGGACATCACCGCCGGCACCTGCTGCCTGGGCGTGTGGGGTCCGCGCGCCCGTGACCTGGTGCAACCGCTCACCGACACCGACTTCTCCCACAAGGGCTTCGGCTACTTCAAGGCGAAGCAGGCCTGCATCGGCGATGTCCCGGTAACCGCGATGCGGCTGAGTTACGTGGGTGAGCTCGGCTGGGAGATCTACACCACGGCCGACCTGGGCGCCAAGCTGTGGGACACGCTGTGGGAGGCCGGGCAGGAGCTGGGGGTCATCGCCGCCGGGCGCAGCGCCTTCAACAGCCTGCGGCTGGAGAAGGGCTACCGGTCCTGGGGCACCGACATGACCACGGAGCACAACCCCTACGAGGCGGGCGTCGGCTTCTCCGTCCGCAAGAGCAAGGAGCAGTTCGTCGGTCTGTCCTCCCTGGCGGGCGTCAGCGACGAGACGGTCACCCGCCGGCTCACCTGCCTGGTGATCCAGGACCAGCAGGCCGTGGTGATGGGCAAGGAACCGGTGTACGCCGGCGGCCGGCCCGTGGGTTACGTGACCAGCGCCGCCTACGGCTACTCCGTCGGCGCTCCGATCGCCTACGCCTGGCTCCCCGCCGAACACTCCGCCCCCGGCACGCCGGTGGAAATCGAGTACTTCGGCGCCAAGGTGCCGGCCCTCACCGCTGCCGAGCCGCTCTTCGACCCGGAGATGTCCCGCATCCGGCGCTGACCGGGCCACCGCACTCCTCACATCACATCGCAACGCAACCCTCGTGAATTCATGAGCGACTGACTCAGGAGATGGACATGCCCCCTTCGTACGACGTGATCGTCGTCGGCCTGGGCGGAATGGGCAGCGCGGCCGCCTACCACCTCGCCGCCCGCGGGCAGCGGGTGCTCGGCCTGGAGCGCTTCGGCCCCGCTCACAACCTCGGCTCCAGCCACGGCGGTTCCCGTATCTACCGCCAGGCCTACTTCGAGGACCCCGCGTACGTACCGCTGCTGCTGCGCGCCCACGAGCTGTGGGACAAGCTGGGCGTCGACTCCGGCCGTGAGGTGTTCACCGAGACCGGCGCGCTGATGATCGGGCGTGAGCACAGCCTGGCGTTCTCCGGCACCCTGCGCAGCGCACAGCAGTGGGGGCTGGACCATGAGGTCCTCGACGCCGCCGGCATCCGGCGGCGCTTCCCCACCTTCAACCCGGCCGCCGAGGACGTCGCCTTCTACGAGCGCAAGGCCGGCCTGGCCCGGCCGGAGACGACCGTCTCGGCCCACCTGGACCTGGCCGGCGCTCTTGGCGCGGAGCTCCACTTCGAGGAGCCCGTCGTCGCCTGGGAGGCCGAGGACTCGGGCCGGGTCTGGGTCGCCACCGAGCGAGGCAGTTACACGGCAGACCGGCTGGTCATCGCCCCTGGGGCCTGGGCTCCGAAGCTCCTCTCCGGCCTTGGCGTGCCGGTCCGCATCGAGCGGCAGGTCATGTACTGGTTCCAGCCCGAAGGCGGAACCGGCCCGTTCACCTCCGACCGGCACCCCGTCTACATCTGGGAAGACCCGGACGGCACGCAGATCTACGGTTTCCCCGCCCTCGACGGCCCCGAGGGCGGCGCCAAGGTCGCCTTCTTCCGCAAGGGCGTGCCCAGCGATCCGGACGCCCTCGACCGCCGGATCCACCCCGAGGAGATCACGGCCATGCAGGGGTACCTGCGCCCGCGCATCCCCACCCTGCCCGGCCGCTACCTCAAGGCCGCGGCCTGCATGTACTCCAACACCCCGGACGAGCACTTCGTCCTCTCCCAGCACCCCGAGCACCCGCAGGTGACGGTGGCCTGCGGATTCTCCGGCCACGGGTTCAAGTTCGTCCCGGTGATCGGCGAGATTCTCGCCGACCTGGCCACCGAAGGCAGCACTGAGCATCCCATCGCCCTGTTCGACCCTCGCCGTGTGCGCGTCTGACGTCTTCTGAATCCAAGGTGACACGATGACCATGACAAACCTCCCCGTCAGCCTGATCTCCACGCTGCCCGGGGACCACTACACCGACCCCGGCATCTTCGCCCTCGAGCAGGAGCGCGTCTTCGAGGCCATGTGGTTCTGTGTGGCCCGCTCCCCCGAACTGGCCAAGCCGGGCCAGTTCCGCACCTACCAGGTGGGACGGGAGAGCGTGCTCGTCTCCCGCTCCCGGGACGGCTCCATCCGGGCGTTCCTGAACATCTGCCGGCACCGCGGCGCCAAGCTCTGCACCGAGGAGTCCGGCGAGGTCAAGCGCGCCTTCCAGTGCCCCTACCACGCCTGGACCTACGGTCTGGACGGCAAGCTCGTCGCCGCCCCCAACCTGACGTCGATGCCGGACATCGACCGGGTCGCCTACGGCCTGATCAACGTCCACGTCCGTGAGTGGCTGGGCTACGTGTGGGTGTGCCTCGCCGAGAACCCGCCGTCCTTCGAGGAGGACGTGATCGGTGCGGTCATCGAGCGGCTGGGCAGCGCCGAGGCGATCGAGAACTACCGGATCGACGACCTCCAGGTGGGCCGGCGGATCACCTACGACGTAAAGGCCAACTGGAAGCTCATCATCGAGAACTTCATGGAGTGCTACCACTGCGCCACCATCCACCCCGAACTCACCGAGGTGCTCCCCGAGTTCGCGGACGGCTACGCCGCGCAGTACTACGTCGGCCACGGCGCCGAGTTCGGCGAGGAGGTCAGGGGCTTCACCGTCGACGGCGGCGAGGGCCTGGACCGTATCCCCACCGTGTCCGAGGACCAGGACCGCCGGTACTACGCGATCACCGTCCAGCCGCAGGTCTTCATCAACCTGGTGCCGGACCACGTGATCTTCCACCGGATGTACCCCATGGCGGCCGACCGCACGGTGGTGGAATGCGACTGGCTGTACCTGCCGCACGTCGTGGACAGCGGCAAGGACGTGGACCGCTCGGTGGAGCTCTTCCACCGGGTGAACCAACAGGACTTCGACGCCTGTGAGCGCACCCAGCCGGCAATGAGCTCCCGCGCCTACGCCCACGGCGGGGTTCTCGTACCCAGCGAGCACCACATCGGCGGCTTCCACACCTGGCTGCAGGACAAGCTCGGCGCAACATCCGCCCACTGACCCGTCCCGCTCCGATACCCCCGTCCACCTGCCGCGCGGCCCCTCCGGCAGATGGACGGGGCCTGTCTGTGGGGGGACTGACCGGCCCGCAAGCGTGAGTCGAACGTTGCGTCGCCCCGGCCTACCGTGGTGAAGCGCGGAGCGTGACCAAGGAGGCATTCGATGTCATATGGGACGAGCCCGCTGCGCGGCAGGACTGCTGTCGTGACGGGAGCTGCCCGCGGCCTGGGTGAGGCCATGGCCAGGCAACTCGCCGATCGGGGCGCCAAAGTGGCACTGCTGGGCAAGGAGGAACAGACGCTGGCCCAGGTCCGGGACTCCCTTCCAGGCGAGTCGTGGTGCTGGGAGGTCGACATCACGGACGACGTCGGCATGGCCCGGGTCGCCGAGGAGGTCCGTGAGCGCCTCGGGGCCCCGTCCGTAGTGGTCGCCAATGCAGGGGTGGCAGAAGGCGGCCCGTTCGCGGAATCGGACCCGGAGACATGGCGGCGGGTGATTGAGGTGAACCTGATCGGCAGCGCCATCACCGCCCGGTCCTTCCTCCCCGCCCTGCTCGACACCCAGGGGTACTTCCTCCAGGTCGCCTCCCTGGCGTCCATCGCCGCGGCGCCCATGATGAGCGCCTACTGCGCTTCGAAGGCCGGAGTGGAGTCGTTCGCCCACTCGCTGTGCGCAGAACTGGCTCACCGGCACGTCGGGGTCGGCATCGCCTACATCAACTGGACCGACACCGACATGGTCCGCGACGCCGACGAGCATCCGGTCCTGCGGGAACTACGCGGTCACATGCCGCCGCCCGCCCGCAAGGTGTATCCGGCCGCGTACGTCGCTGGGCGGCTGGTCTCAGCGATCGAACGGCGGCGACCGGCCGTCTACACGCCCTCCTGGCTGCGCGCCGCCCAGTTCGTGCGCGCCGCCATGCCGCCCGTGGTCACGATGCTCTCGCGGCGGGAGCTCCCGCGGCTCGCTTCATCAGAGGCCTTCGAAGCCACTGGGCTTCTCGGAGCCGGTGGCCGGGCGGCCCTCAAGCACACCGGTTCGGCCGACCGCTGACCGGGTGAGAGCGCGGCACGCTGCATCCGAGGGCCTGGTGCGACAGGAAGTCGGTGCGTGGGCCGACGCCGACGTAAGCCGTACCCCGAGCTTCGGCTGCGGCCATGATCGGAACAGCAGGTGCACCAACGCGCGCGAGCGGTGGAGGAGCTGAACGTGGACACTGGTCGAACCTCGGACACAGGCGCACTGCACTGCTTGGTGACCGGTGCCTCCGGATACATCGGCGGGCGACTGGTGCCCGAACTGCTGAAAGCCGGCCACCGGGTGCGGTGCGTTGCCCGCACTCCGGGCAAGCTGCGCGACCACCCCTGGTCGGGCGACGTTGAGGTGATCAAGGGCGACGTCACCGAGGCCGACTCCATGGCCGACGCCATGCGCGGCATCGATATCGCCTACTACCTGGTGCACGCGCTCGGGAGCGGCTCGCGCTTCGAGGAGACGGACCGCCGCGCGGCCCGGGCCTTTGCCGAGCAGGCGCACGCCGCGGGCGTACGGCGGATCGTCTACCTCGGTGGACTCACACCGCAGGGCGTCCCGCAGCGGTCGCTGTCCCCGCATCTGCGCTCGCGTGCCGAGGTCGGTCAGATCTTCCTCGACGCGCCGGTGCCCGCCACCGTCCTGAGGGCTGCGGTCGTCATCGGCTCCGGGTCGGCGTCCTTCGAGATGCTGCGCTACCTGACCGAACGGCTGCCGGTCATGGTCACACCCAGCTGGGTGCACACCCAGGTCCAGCCCATCGGAGTGCGGGACGTGCTGAGGTATCTCGTCGGCTCGGCCACCATGCCGCCGGACGTCGATCGAGCCTTCGACATCGGCGGCCCGGACGTCCTCACCTATCGAGAGATGATGCGCCGGTACGCCGTCGTCTCCGGGCTGCGGCGACGGGTGATCGTGCCCGTGCCGGTACTCACGCCACGTCTGTCCAGCCACTGGGTCGGCCTCGTCACACCGGTGCCCGCGCCCCTCGCCCGGCCGTTGACAGAGTCGCTGCGCCACGAGGTTGTCTGCCAGGAGCATGAGATCGCCCGCTACGTGCCCGACTCCCCTGGCCAACCCCTGCCGTTCAACGAGGCCCTCGCCCTGGCGCTGCGGCGCGTGCGCCAGGCGCAGGTCGTCACGCGCTGGTCGTCGGCCGGCCTGCCTGGCGCGCCGAGCGATCCGCTGCCCACCGATCCCGGCTGGGCCGGCGGCAGCCTCTACGAGGACGAGCGGCAGCTGACGGTCGAGGCGTCTCGTGAGGCGCTGTGGAAGGTGATCGAGGGCATCGGCGGCGAGAACGGCTGGTACTCCTTCCCCCTCGCCTGGGCGGTGCGCGGCTGGCTGGACCGCTTTGTCGGCGGTGTGGGGCTGCGCCGTGGCCGTCGCGACGCCGAGCGTCTGCGGGTCGGTGATTCACTCGACTTCTGGCGGGTGGAAGAGATCGAGACCGGGCATCTGCTGCGGCTGCGGGCGGAGATGCGACTGCCGGGCCTCGCATGGCTGGAGATGTATGCCGAGCACGACGGCGAGGGCCGCACCCGCTACCGGCAGCGCGCTCTGTTTCACCCCCGCGGCCTCTTCGGTCACGCCTACTGGTGGAGCGTCTCGCCGTTCCACGCCGCGGTGTTCGGCGGCATGGCGCGCAACATCACCCAGGCCGCTGCCAAAGGGATGAGCGCCCCGGTAGCCAGGAGTGGCGCATGACCGTCGCCGTCGTCTTGTTCACCTCGGACCTGCGTGTGCATGACCATCCCCCGCTGCGGGCAGCGCTGCGCGCCGCCGACGAAGTGGTGCCGCTCTTCGTGCTCGACCCCGATGTCCACGCCGCAGGGTTCGACGCACCCAACCGGCGTGCGTTCCTGGCCGGCTGCCTTGCCGACCTCGACGCCTCGCTGCGACAACGCGGCGGCCGTCTCATGCTGCGCACAGGACCGGTGGCACGCGAGGTCGGATCGGTCACCGCGCAGTGCGGGGCACATGAGGTGCACATGGCGGCCGGCGTGACCCGGTTCGCGCACCGGCGTGAGGAGCTGCTGCGCAAGGAGTTGGCCTCAAGGGGTGTGCGGCTGGTCGTGCACGACGCCGTGGTGACGGCCGTCGCGCCCGGTGCCGTGCTGCCGGCGGGCTCCGACCACTTCGCGGTCTTCACGCCGTACTTCCGCCGCTGGTCCGAGGTACCTCTGCGGGTGCCGGAAACCGCCCCGCGCAAAGTACCGGTTCCGAACGACCTGCGCAGCGACCCGCTGCCTACCCGGGGCACCGGGCCGGGTGTCTCCCCCGGGGTTCCGGCAGGCGGCGAGAGCGAAGGGCGCCGACGCCTGACCATCTGGGGCCGCGGCGATCTCGCCGCCTACGAGGACCGGCACGACGATCTGGCCGGTGACGCAACCTCACGGCTGTCGCCCTATCTGCACTTCGGCGCGCTCTCCCCCGCCGAAGTCGTACACCGGGCGCGCGCACGCGGCGGCCCGGGGGCGGAGGCGTTCGTTCGACAGCTGTGCTGGCGCGACTTCCACTACCAGGTGATGGCCGCCCGGCCGGAGTCCTCGGTACGCGACTACCGCACACGCGACGACGACTGGCGCTCCGAGGAGGAGGCCGCAGAGGAGATCGCCGCGTGGAAGGAGGGCCGCACCGGCTACCCCGTGGTCGACGCGGCGATGCGCCAGCTCACCTACGAGGGGTGGATGCACAACCGGGCCCGGCTGCTGGTGGCGAGCTTCCTCACCAAGACCCTGTACGTCGACTGGCGCAGCGGCGCGCGCCACTTCCTGGACCTGCTGGTGGACGGGGACATCGTCAACAACCAGCTGAACTGGCAGTGGGTGGCCGGGACCGGCACGGACACGCGCCCCCACCGCGTGCTCAACCCGGTGATCCAGGGCAAGCGCTTCGACCCGCGGGGCGCGTACGTGCGCCGCTGGGTGCCGGAACTGCGGGATGTGGCCGCCACGAGGATCCATGAACCGTGGAGGTTGCCCGAGTCTGAACGGGCGGGGCTCGACTACCCGGAGCCACTGATCAGTCTTGCGGATGGCCTGGCCCGGTTCAGGCACGCCCGCGGCCGGGACTGAAGGAGGCGCACTTCATCACACGGCGCCACAGGCCATCATCCGTGCACGAACGGCTCCAGAGCGGTCAACGCTCCCGCAAGCCCCGAAGGATGAAGCAGGCCGGGGGCCGGCTGTCCGGTCCACCCAGGGCCCAGCGTCAGCACGACCGGGCGCCTGCGGGCTCCGCGCACTCCCCACTCCATCACAGCGACGTGCTGGGCCAGTGGCCGACTGGCGGTCGTACGGGACTGTGCCCAGAGGCCGACTGCCGCGGGCCCGGTCCTGCGGATCGACTCCACCAGCGCCTCGACCGGCAGGGCGGCTCCGAACATCCGAACCGGAAGACCACGTTCGGCGAGTGCAGCGGCGAGGACCTCCAGCGGCAGTGTGTGGTTCTCACCAGGCACACAGGCGAGCAGGGTCGTGCGGCCGGGCCCGGCGGTCGCGGCCGGTGGGGCGGACCGACGCAGAGCGCCGGTGACGTGCCACGAGAGGAAGTGTTCGACCTCGACGTACTTCTCGCCCGAGCTCTCCCATTTACGGCCGACGGCCTGGAGCGTGGGCATGATCACCTCATGCCAGGCGGCCACCAGACCGTAGTCGGCGATCACGGCATCCAGCAGTTGGTCGAGGGCGACGGCGTCCAGTCGAACGGCGGCCCGGGCCAACCCTCTGCACTCCTGGCGGGCGTCGCTCAGTTGCAGGCCGGTCCGGGCCCGACCGCGCGTGCCGCCTCGCCGCGGCGGAGGTGGAGTGGCCGGCTGGGGTGCGGCAAGGACGACACCGTCGTGCGGATCCTCACGGGCGAGTCTGGCCGCTTCTGCGGGCGGCATGCCTGTCGTGGTCAGCGCGCACATCCGCTCGAGTCTGGCGACGTCGGCGGCCTTCCAGCGGCGGTGCTTTCCACCGGTGTGCAGGTCCGGGCCGATTCCGTAGCGCCGGTCCCAGGAACGCACCGTGGTGGGAGCGACGCCGAGGCGTCTGGCTACCTCGCCGGTCGTGAGGCCGCCCCGCTGTCCGTGCCTGTGGTCGCCGGGAGGAGTCACATCTCCAGCATACGACGCATAAACGACGCATGTTGCTTGCGTCGTTTATGCGGTCCAAGACTGGACTGGGCAGGAGGAACGAGACGATGATGACGATCACGCGACCGGCCGAACAGTGGCATTCCCCCATCGAGAGCACGCAGCGCGAGGAGGATCTCGCTCGGGCCTTCCTCGCCGCGGACGAGGTCACTTTCGCCGCTGTCTACAAGCGCTGGAGCCCTCTCGTCCACACCATGGCGAGCCGCTGTCTCGGTGACGCCCAGGAGGCCGAAGACGTCACGCAGCAGGTCTTCCTCTCCGCCTGGCGCGGGCGAGCCGGTTTTCATCCGGAGCGCGGACCGCTGGGCGCCTGGCTCGTCGGCATCACGCGCCGGAAGATCGTCGATGCGCTCGCCGCCAGAACACGGCGCGTCCGGCTCGTCGAAGCGGCCGCCCGCACCGTCGCCACGTCGGCGCCACACGAGGCGGCCGACTCGGTCCCGGAGGCGGCAGTGGACCGCGTACTCCTCGTCGACGAGCTCCTACGCCTTCCGAGCCGACAGCGGGACGTGCTCTGCATGGCGTTCTACGAGGACCTGACACACGTCCAGATCGCCGATTGCACCGGCCTCCCGCTCGGCACGGTCAAGAGCCATGCCCGCCGCGGTTTGCACCGACTCCGCCTCAGGATCGAGCAGGGACGCGCGGCGGACCCAGGGCTATCGCCGAGCTGTCGCGGCAACGCCGCCGGAGACCTTTTCGGCCCCGATCCGCCCTATGCGTTCGGTGCCCCATTCTCCCAGGGAGGCCAGCGCAGCGTTGAGTGAGACGCCGTGCTCTGTCAAGGAGTACTCGACCTTCGGCGGCACCTCGCGGTACACCTCACGATGCACGAGCCCGTCTTCTTCCATCTCCCGCAGATGTTGGATCAGCATCTTCTCGCTGACACCCGGCAGACCGCGTCGGAGCTCGGCAAACCGGCGGGTTCCGTGGTGGGTCAGCTCCCAGAGGATGAGCGACTTCCACTTGCCGGCGACTACGTCCATCGCCGCGTCGATGCCACAGAAATAGGGACCACGTCGCGCTGAAGTTGCCATTCGCCCTCCAAGAGGTACTTACCCTCGGGTGAGTACCTGACTAATTAGTCCGTACTAGTCAACTCTACCGGCTGTGGAGAGGATCGAACCGAGAACAAAAACGAGGGAGAGCGTCAAAATGACAACTGACAACGGCGTCCGGGTAAGTGTTCTCGGGCTGGGGGCAATGGGCAGCACTCTCGCGGGTGCCCTGGTGAAGGCCGGATACGCGACCACGTGCTGGAACCGGTCACCGGGGAAGGCGGACGACCTCGTCGCGCAGGGCGCCAGGTCCGCCGACACGGCCGGCGACGCGGTGCGGGCCGGCCGATTGGTGATCGTATGCCTGCTGGACCACGCGTCGGTCCATGAGGTGCTCGATCCGCTCTCCGATGAGCTGGCCGGCCGAACCCTGGTCAACGTGACCACGACGTCACCGGCTCAGTCACGGGAGCTGGCCGACTGGGCCGCCCAGGCCGGGATCGCGTATCTGGACGGCGGCATCATGGCCGTACCGCACATGATCGGCCAGCCGGGGGCATCGATCCTCTACAGCGGATCGGCCGATGCCTTCGATCAGTACAAGCCGCTGCTCGGCCTGTGGGGAACCAGTACCTACTTCGGTGAGGATGCCGGGCTGGCGTCCCTGTACGACCTCGCCCTGCTCGCGGGCATGTACGTCATGTTCGCCGGATTCATGCACGGCGCCGCCATGGTCGCGCCGGCCGGCGTGACGGCGGGCGAGTTCGCTGCTCATGCCGCACCTTGGCTGACCGCCATGACCGGCGCCTTCCAAGAGTTCGCCGCAGTCATCGACGGCGGGGACTACACCGTCGAAGGGCAGCAGAGCCTCGACTTCTCCAACCTCAGTGACCTCCTGGCCGCCAGTTCCGACCAGAGCATCAGCACCGAGGTGGTCGCCATGGTCCAGCGGCTCATCCAACGCCAGATTGATGCAGGCCATGGAGAGGAAGGCTTCGCCCGAATCATCGAAAGCATCAAGCGACCGGGGTAAGAACTCTTCCACGGCGTGCACCGGTGGTGAACCGATGCGGGCCGCGCCTGCGATTCATATGGCGAGATAGCCGCCCATCAGGCGAGAAAAACCCCCCGCCGTCCCATCCGTCGTCCCGGCAGAAACGAACCAGGGTCATGACGACCTATCGCGCGCTTCGAGCGGACGGCTTGGGCGACGGTGGTCCGAAATCGCCCGCCGGCACCGAAGAGATCCTCACCGCATTGCTGGCCGACGTCGCGTGCGTCAGGGAAGTGCCGGCCAACAGTCACTTCTTCGATGAACTCGGTGCCGACTCCCTGGTCATGGCGCATTTCTGTGCGCGGGTGAGAAAGCGGGCGGATCTGCCGTCGGTGTCGATGAAGGACGTCTACCGGCACCCGACCATCAGATCGCTGGCCACGGCTCTCGCGGATTCCGCTCCGGCTCCCCCGGCAGAACCGGAGGTCCCGGAGCCGACCGCCCGGACGAGCCGGTCGCGCTACGTCATGTGCGGCGTGGTGCAGCTCCTGGGATTCCTCGGATACGCCTATCTCATCGCACTGGTCACCGTGCAGGGTTACGCATGGATGTCCGCCGAAGCCGGCCTGTTCGACGCGTATCTGCGAGCCGTCGTGTTCGGTGCCGTGACCTTCGTCGTCCTGTGCGGCCTGCCGATTCTGGCGAAGTGGGTGTTCATCGGCCGGTGGAAGCCTGTCCGGATCGACGTCTGGGGCCTGGCGTACGTCCGGTTCTGGATCGTCAAGACACTGGTGCGGTCGGCCCCTCTGGTCCTCTTCGTCGGTTCACCGCTCTATTCGCTGTATCTCAGGGCACTGGGCGCGAAGATCGGGCGAGGCGTCACGATCTTCTCCCGGAACGTGCCCGTGTGCACCGACCTGCTGACCATCGGCGACGACACCGTGATCCGCAAGGACTCGTACCTCAGCTGCTACCGGGCGCACCACCGGGTGATCCAGACGGGCGCCGTCACCCTCGGGAAGAACGTGTTCGTCAGCGAGGCGACGGTGCTCGACATCGACACCGCGATGGGCGACGGGTCCCAGCTCGGCCACGCCTCCTCGCTGCACAGCGGGCAGGCGGTGCCCGCGGGTGAGCACTGGCACGGCTCGCCCGCGCAGCCGGCCGATGTGGACTTCCAGGCCGCGGCTCCCGCCGCCTGCGGCGTCCTGCGAAGGGCGACCCACGGTGTGCTGCAGCTGATGACGGCGTTGCTCCTGTACGTGCCGCTCGTGGTCGGTGGTATCGGCGTCCTGCTCGCCGAGGTGCCGCAGCTCGCCATGGCGCTGGAACCCGGGCCCGCGATCCTCACCGGCTGGGTGTTCTACGTCGACACGCTGGCGCTCACCGCCGCGGTGTTCTTCGGCGCCATCCCCGTCGGGCTTCTCGTGTTGGCCACCATCCCCCGGCTGCTCAGTCGTGTCATCACACCGGACCGGGTCTATCCCCTCTACGGCGTCCATCACGCGGCGCACCGGGCCGTTCTCCGCCTGACCAACAGGCGTTTCATGACCCGTCTGTTCGGCGACAGCACCTGCATCGTCCACTATCTGCGCTGGATCGGCTGGGACCTCTCGCGGTTCGAGCAGACCGGGTCGAACTTCGGCACCCTGGTGAAACACGAGACCCCCTACCTGAGTTCGGTCGGTAGCGGAACGATGGTCGCCGACGGGCTGTCGATGATGAACGCCGAGTACACGAGTACGTCCTTTCTCGTGTCCCGGACCTCCATCGGAGCGCACAACTTCCTCGGGAACCGGATCGCCTACCCCTCGCGGGGCCGGACCGGTGACAACTGCCTGCTCGCGACGAAGGTCATGATCCCTGTCGACGGAGAGATCCGCGAGGGGGTCGGGTTGCTCGGCTCGCCCAGCTTCGAGATCCCGCGTTCGGTCCAGCGGGACAGCACGTTCGACGGGCTGACGAGCGGCGACGGACTGCGCAGGCTCCTTTGGGCCAAGAACCGGCACAACGCCGCCACCATGGCGCGGTTTCTGCTGATGGGCTGGTTCTACTTCTTCTGCGTCACCGTGATCTTCTCGGCCGCCGCCGAACTCTACGCGCCGCTCGGCGTGACGGCGGTCGCCCTCGCGAACGTGCTCCTGCTGCTGTTCAGCACCCTGTACTTCGTGCTGGTCGAGCGCGTCACCACGGCGTTCCATCCGCTGGGTACGTTGTTCTGCTCGATCTACGACCGCCGCTTCTGGCGCCGTGAGCGCTACTGGAAGGTGCCGTCGGAGAACTACCTGCGGATCTTCAACGGGACCCCGTTCAAGAACATCGTCTGGCGGCTGCTGGGCGTCCGCATCGGGCGCATGGTGTTCGACGACGGCTGCAGCCTGACCGAGCGTTCGATGGCCACCATCGGCGACGGGTGCACGCTCAACGCCGGCAGCGTCATCCAGTGCCACTCGCAGGAGGACGGCACCTTCAAGTCCGATCTCAGCACGATCGGCTCCGGCTGCACCCTCGGGGTCGGCGCCTTCGTCCACTACGGGGTCACGATCGGCGACGGCGCTCTGCTCGCGGCCGACTCCTTCCTCATGAAGGGCGAGACCGTTCCGCGCGGCGCGCGGTGGGGCGGGAATCCGGCCCGGCCGTTCCGCCGGGAGAACAGCGTCACGGGAGGTGGGTTCTGATGGCAACGCCGTTGAGCGAACGCGGGGCCGCCCGCAGTGGCTTCACCCTCGTACCGCGATGGACCACCGCCCCGGCGCCGGGCAGCGCCGAACACGAGACGGCGATCCCGGACAGCCTGGTCACGGCACTGCGCCGACTGGCCGACGAGCAGGGCGTGCCGCTCAGTTCGGTACTGCTGGCCGCGCATGCGAAGGTGCTCGCCGCGCTCTGTGGTGAACAGGCCGTCGTGAGCGGCTGTGTCGCGGCGGCGGGCGCCCCGCCGTTGCCCTGCCGGCTGACGACCGCGGCCGGCACCTGGCGCGAGCTGCTGGTCGACACTCATCGGGACGCGTCGGAACTGCTCGCGCACCGGGGCTGCCCGCCGGCTGATGTCCGCGAGCCCGGGGCGACCGGAGTGCGGCCCGAGGCCGTGTTCGATCCGGCCGGTGACGGCGGCGGTCCGGCCGGGGACGCCCCGCTGTGCGTAGCGGTCCCGGACCGGGATGGCGAGCGAGTCCTGCGGCTGCGGTACCGGACCGACGTACTCGACGAGCACGCGGCGGCAAGGATCGCCGGCTACCACCTCACCGCGCTCCGGCTGATGGCCGACAGTCCGGATGCCGCGCACGGACGCCGGAGCCTGCTGTCCGCCGAGGAGCTCCGGTTCCAGATCGACGGGCTCGCCGGGCCGCGCCGGGAACTGCCGGACCACCGGTTCCACGAGCTGTTCGAGCAGCGGGTGCGGGCGCACCCGGACGCCGTCGCGGTCGTACACGCCGGCCGGCGGTGGACGTACCGCGAGCTCAACGTGCGCGCCAACCGGCTGGGACACGCCCTGCTGGCGGAGGGCCTGCGCCCCGAAGGCGTCGTCGCCGTCGTGACCGAACGCAATCCGGACTGGATGGCCGCCGTCCTCGCCGTCTTCAAGGCCGGGGGCGTCTACATGCCCGTCGAGCCGCACTTCCCGGCCGAGCGCATGGTCACCATGTTCTCCCGTGCCGCGTGCGGGCTCGTACTGACCGAACCCGGCAGCACGGCCCACCTGGATCGGGCCCTGGACGCCGTGCCCGGGACCCGCCGGCTCTTCATCGACGCGGCGGTCATGGGGAGTTCGGCCGAGGACGACCTCGGAATCGAGGTCGCCGCGAACCGGCTCGCCTACCTCTTCTTCACCTCGGGCTCCACCGGCGATCCCAAGGGCGCGATGTGCGAGCACGCGGGTTTCCTCAACCACCTGTACGCCAAGATCGACGATCTGGGGATCAGTGAGGGCCAGGTCGTCGCGCAGACCGCGCCCCAGTGTTTCGACATCTCGCTGTGGCAGCTGATGTCAGCGCTGCTGGTGGGGGGACAGACCCTGCTGGTCGAGCAGGAGGCGATCCTCGATGTCCAGCGGTTCCTCGACACGCTCGTCGACGGGCGGGTCGGCGTGCTCCAGGTGGTGCCGTCGTATCTGGACGTCGTGCTGGCCGGTCTGGAGCGACACCCTCGCCGGCTGCCGGACCTGCGGTGTGTGTCGGTCACCGGCGAGGCGCTGAAGAAGGAACTCGTCCAGCGCTGGTTCGCGGCCGGACCCGGGATCCGGCTGGTCAACGCGTACGGGCTGACCGAGACGTCGGACGACACCAACCACGAGGTGATGGACCGGGTGCCGGACACGGAGCGGGTGCCACTCGGACGCCCCGTCAACAACGTGCACATCTATGTCGTCGACGAGAACCTGTCGCCGGTCCCTCTCGGCGCCCCCGGTGCGATCGTCTTCTCCGGGGTCTGCGTCGGCCGCGGTTACGTCAACGATCCCGAGCGTACTCGGCAGGCCTTCATGGCGGATCCGCACCGCCCGGGCCAACGGCTCTATCGAAGCGGTGACTTCGGCCGCTGGCAGCCGGACGGGAAGCTGGAATTCCTCGGCCGACGGGACGCACAGGTCAAGATCCGTGGGTTCCGTATCGAGCTCGGCGAGATCGAGAACTATCTTCTGCGCGTGCCCGGTGTCCGCGACGGTGCAGTGGTGGTCACGGAACGGACGGGCCGCAAGAACCTGGTGGGGTTCTACTCGGCACGGGCCCCGTTGAAGACCGGCGTCCTCCGGGACCGGCTGGCCGAGTCGCTGCCCGAGTACATGGTCCCGACGACCCTCCACTGGCGGGGCAGCCTGCCGTTGACCACGAACGGAAAGACCGACAAGAAGGCGCTGACGGTACTCGCCGAGGAACTCGACGCGGTCGAGGACGACTACCACGCACCCGGCACGCCCACCGAGCAGCGGCTGGCGGCAGCATGGGCCAGGGTGCTCGGCATTCCGCAGGAACGGGTCGGCCGGCGGGACCACTTCTTCGACCGGGGAGGCACCTCACTCTCAGCAGTGAGGCTCGCGATCTCCCTGGACCGGACCGTCTCCCTCGCCGACCTGACCAGCCACCCGGTCCTGGCCGATCTGGCCGGCCTGATCGACGCCCGTACCGAGCGGAGCCCCGGTTTTCTGCGGCCCCTGACGGAATCGAACGGCGCCCGGGCCGGCGCTCTGATCGGCTTCCCGGGCGCCGATGGCGACGCGGCGGACTTCCAGCCGCTGGCCGACGCGCTGCCGGGCAGCGGCCCGGCGGTCTACGCCGTCGCACCGTCCGGTCCCGGCACAGCCGACGGCAGCGAGCCGTGCGTACCCATGGACCGCGTGGTCGAGCAGGTGGTCTCCGAGATCGTCCGGCTCGGTCGGGCCAGGCTCCTGCTGTGGGGTCACGCCTCGGGCGCGGCGAACGCGTTGGAGACGGCCAGGAGGCTGCGGGAGCGCGGGGTGCACGTGCAGCGGGTGTTCCTCGACGCGCAGCTCCCGAGTGACGCCGTCGGCCGGCGCGCTGTCGGCCTGTATGAACTTCCGGGCGGCGGCCACGACTTCCTGCGCACCCGTGCGGTGGAGGCGGCCGACGCCGTGCTGCGCGCACTGACCTCACCGGCCCTCTCCTGAGCCACGACGAAAGGAAGGACGATGTCGTCCGCACTGCTCCAAGTGGAGACCCACCCCGGTATGCCTGCGACCCTGCGGGCCGAAGCCGCCACCGACCCGGCGCGGTGGGCAGCCGAACAGCGGGACACGCTGCGCGCCCTCGTCACCGAGCACGGTGCACTCATGATCAGCGGTCTGGATCTCCGCGACGCGAGCGAGGTCGCCGCGGTGGTCCGGCCGCTGACCACCGGTCCCGTGACCGAGAGAGAGGCGTTCGCCGCCCGATGGACCTACTCCGAGGGCGTCTACTCCTCATCGAAGTGGCCACCCAATCAACCGATGTGCATGCACCACGAACTCAGTTACGCACGTGAGTTCCCCGGCTTGATGCTGTTCGCGTGCCTCGAGGCGCCCACCATGGGCGGGGCGACCGCAGTGGCCGACTCGGCCGCCGTGCTCGCAGCCCTGCCGACCTCGCTCACGGGCCGCTTCGAGCGGGAGGGCTGGCTGCTCACCCGCAGCTACAACGACGAGATCGGGGCCACCGTGACGCAGGCTTTCGGCACTGAGGACCGGGGCGCGGTCGAGGACTACTGCCGCGCCAACGCGATCGAGTTCGCCTGGCAGCCCGACGGCGGACTGCGCACCCGGCAGCGCCGCAGCGCCGTGGTGCACCACCCGGTCACCGGCCTGCGCTGCTGGTTCAACCAGATCGCGTTTCTCAACGAGTGGACGATGGCCCCCGAGGTTCGGGAGTACCTGATCGACGAGTACGGCGCCGACGGCCTTCCCTTCAACACCCGCTACGGCAACGGCGACCCCATCGGCGAGGAGGTCGTCCACCTGCTCAACGAGATCTACGAGGCGAACACCGCACGCCGTCCCTGGCAGGCCGGTGACCTTCTGCTCGTCGACAACATCCGTACCGCGCACGGCAGGGAGCCCTTCGAAGGGCCCCGCAACGTGGTCGTGGCGATGGCGGATCCGGTTCACCTGGACGACTGCTCACCGACCGTCGGGAGGGGTTCCCCATGACCACCGTCCGTTCCACCCCACCGGAGCCCGCCATGACCGGCCGGCTCGCGGTGCCCCCGTTCGCGGTCATCTCAGGAGCGCAGGTCCAGCACGCGCTGCAAGGACGCGAGAAGGACGTGGTGGAGGTGGTTGAGGCCACCTACCGCCTCCACGACGCCGGTCGATCGGTGAATCCGCCGTCCTCCTTCATGCGCTTCCCCGACCGGCCGTCGTCGCGCATCATCGCGCTTCCCGCCTCGCTGGGCGGAGACGCCCGGGTGGACGGCCTGAAGTGGATTTCCAGCTTCCCGGCGAACGTGGCATCCGGAATCCCCAGGGCCTCGGCCGTGCTCATCCTCAACGACCATGCCACCGGCTATCCCTTCGCCTGCATGGAGAGCTCGATCATCAGCGCCACCAGAACGGCCGCTTCCGCCGCGTCGGCAGCGGACTGGCTCAGCCGTGACCGGCCGCGCCCCACGCGCGTCGGATTCTTCGGGGCCGGCTTGATCGCCCGCTACATCCACACCTTCCTGGAAGGCACCGGCTGGTCGTTCGACGAGATCGGCGTGCACGACGTGTCCGCCGCCAGCACAGCCGGCTTCCGCCTCTACCTGGAGCAGTCGGGCACCGCCGGCCGGATCACCGTGCACACCACCGCAGCGGAGTTGATCCGCCAGAGCGACATGGTCGTCTTCGCCACCGTCGCCGGTCAGCCGCACGTGGACAGCCTCGCCTGGTTCGCCCACAACCCGTTGGTGCTCCACGTGTCGCTGCGCGACCTCGCACCGCAGATCCTGCTCGCCTCAACCAACATCGTCGACGACATCGATCACTGTCTGCGGGCCGGCACCTCACCGCATCTGACCGAACAGCTCACGGGCAACCGGGACTTCGTGCACGGCACCTTGTACGACGTGATGGCAGGGCGGGTGCCGGTGCCGGCCGGCCGGCCCGCCGTGTTCTCGCCCTTCGGTCTCGGAGTGCTCGATCTCGCGGTCGGCAAGTACGTCTACGACGAGGTGGTCCGCTCGGGAGAACTGCAGATCATCGACGGCTTCTTCCACGAACTGCGCCGGTACGGATGACTACGGATGACCGAAGGTGGCTCTGCCACGGACGAGGAGACCAAAGTGCCAGTCATATCCGTTCCCCAGGCCTTCAACGAGGAGGAGCTCTACGTCGACCTCCGGTCGATCTTCGGGCACCCGCTGTTCCTCAAGTGCGAGGGATTCAACTTCGCCGGCTCGATCAAGCTGAAGGCGGCGACCGAGATGGTGGAGTCCGCCGAGCGAAGCGGGACGCTGACGCCGGATTCGGTCCTGGTCGAGTCCTCTTCCGGGAACCTCGGCGTGGCTCTCAGCATGATCACGGCGAGCAAGGGCTACCGGTTCATCTGTGTGACGGACTCCCGCTGCAATCTGGCGAGCAGGCTCATAATGGAAGCACTGGGCAGTCAGGTGCACGTCGTTGCCGCAGAAGGGGCCACCGGCGGACTCCTCGGCGCACGGCTGGCGTACGTGCGGGCGCTGTGCGCCTCCGACGACCGGTGCGTGTGGCTCAGCCAGTACACCAATCCGGACAACTGGAAGGCCCATTACTCGAGGACGGCACCGGCGATCGCCCGCTGGTTCCCGCGACTGGACGTTCTGTTCATCGGTGTCGGCACCACCGGCACCCTGATGGGCTGTGCGCGCTATTTCCGGACGTGGCACCGCCCGGTGCGGATCGTCGCGGTGGACAGCGTCGGTTCGGTCATCTTCGGCGGTGCTCCCGGTCGCCGGATGATTCCCGGCTTGGGCATGAGCGTCCGGCCCCCACTGCTCGACGAGTCGTATGTGGACGAGGCGGTACGCGTCGAAGAATCGGACACCATCCGCACCTGCCGCCGTCTGGCCAGAAAAGGCTTTCTCTTCGGCGGCTCCACCGGCACGGTGGTCAGCGGCGCCATGGGCTGGCTGGCCCGGCACGACACGCGCGGGCTCACCGCGGTGGCCATCGCCCCGGACCTCGGTGAGCGCTACCTCGACACCGTCTATCAGACGAACTGGGTGCAGGATCTCTACGGCGAGGATGTCCTCGCCCCCGAGACGACGGAGGATGTGCCGGCCGTCAGGCCAGGACAGAACGGAGTGTCAGCTCGGTGACGTCCGAGTGGAGCAGCCCCCGGGCGTCGGCGATGCGGCCTGAGCGGGCGACGTGACGTGAAGGAATACGCGCCTGGCTGGTTGAACGGCCTGCCGCGGGCGCTCGTACACCCTCATGAACCGGCCGTAGGAGGCCGGCCGTGGGAAGCCGTGGGAAAGGGAAGCCACCATGACCGGATCACAGGTGCCCGAGCTGGTGCTGGGCCGCCGTACCGTCGTCGCCGCCGTGGGCGCCGCCGGGCTCGCCGCCGCGCTCACCGCGTGCGGGAGCTCGGAGGACTCCTCGTACGGCGGAGCCCAGACGCCGGCCGACGGTGGGAACGACGCCGGCGCCGGTACCGGTACCGGTACCGGTACCGAGCTGGCCAAGATCGCGGACATCCCCGAGGGCGGTGGCAAGGTCTTCGCCGACCAGGGCGTGGTGGTCACCCAGCCCACGGCGGGTGAGTTCAAGGCGTTCTCGTCCAAGTGCACACATCAGGGCTGCGCGGTGAAGGACATCTCGGACGGCACCATCAACTGCCCCTGCCACGGCAGCAAGTTCGACGCCGCGGACGGTTCCGTCAAGGCAGGGCCGGCCACACAGGGACTGCCCGCGGCGTCCATCGTGGTGGAGGGCGACGCGATCAAGCTCGCCTGATCCCGGCGTTGCCGGCCGGGCGGCGCGGCCGCGCCCAGCAGGCCATGACGTCCTCGGTGGTGGTGATGGTCGCGACGAGGGCGAGCGTGTGACGGATCATCGCGGGGGTGTAGTCGGCGGGCACCCCCGCGATGGCGTCGGACGGCACGACCACCGTGTACCCGAGGTTGACCGCGTCGAAGACGGCGTTCGGGACGGCGACATTCGCCGAGACGCCGGTGACGATCAGCGTGCGGCAGCCCAGATTCCGCAGCAGCGCGTCAAGCTCGGTGCCCGCCATGGGGGACAGCCCGTGCAGGCGCCGCACCACGAGGTCTTCGTCCGCCACCTCGATCGGGTCCGCGATCCTGACGGCCCTGGTTCCGGACAGCTGCTGCACGGGAAGCCGCTCGGCGGCCCTGAAGAGCCGGGCGTTGCGGCCGGCCCCCCGCCCGTCGGGCCGCCGTTCGGCCACCGCGTGCAGGACCTGCACGCCCGTCAGGTGAGCGCCGGCGACCAGCCGGGCGACCCGGCCGAGGGCTCCCGAGGAGCGGGCTTCCCTGGCGAGTTCGGGCAGCGCGCTGTCCTCACCCACCACGCCCTGCTGGCACTCGACGGTCAGGAGGGCGGTGGTGGCGGGATCGAGCAGTTCCACCAGCTGTTCCATCGACGGCATGGCTCCCCCTGATCGCATCGGTCGCTCGCATCGGTCCGGGCGCGCGAGAGTAGCCACCCTTGCGCGGTGAAGGAAGAGCCTCCATCCTTTCTGACACATAGTCAGCAGAACGCGGGCCGGGGAAGGATGGACGGCACATGGTCGCCACACAACGGCGGGGCCGCCGCATCATGATGACGCCGGGCGAACTGGACACCTTCCTCGCCGAGCAGCGCACCTGCCGGGTCGCGACGGTGTCCGGGGACGGACGGCCGCATGTGAGCGCCCTCTGGTTCGCCTGGGACGGAAGCTCCCTGTGGCTGTACTCGATCACCCGCAGCCGGCGCTGGGCGGACCTGCGCAGGGACCCCAGGCTCGCGGTGGTGGTCGACGACGGCGAGGAGTACGGCGAGCTGCGGGGCGTGGAGCTCTCCGGCACTGCCGTGTTCGTCGGCGAGTCCCCGCGTACCGGCGGGCCATGCCCCGAACTGGACACGCCGGAGAAGCTCTTCGCGCGCAAGAACTTCGGTCTGGAGACGATGCCGCACGACGGGCGCCACGCCTGGGTACGGCTGACTCCGGACGCGGTCGCGTCCTGGGACTTCCGCAAGCTGGGCGGCGGGTAGGGCCTCTCGTTCGGATCAGGCCGGATCAGGCCGCATCAGGCCGGATCAGGGCCGGACGGACCCCGGGCCGTGGACGGCCGGCGTCAGCGCTGTTCGTCCGTCAGCCGCTCCCCGGCCGCCCGCAGTGCGTCCACCGCCGCCCGGATCGACGGCCGGCGGTCGGCGTCCGCCCGCCACACCACGTAGATGTGCCGCCGCACCGTGTCCCGTACGGGGACCAGCCGGACGCCGTCCGGGACGGGACCGCGGCCGAGGCGGGGCGCCACGCAGACGCCGAGACCGGCCGCGATGAGCGCCAGCTGGGTGTGGTGTTCCTCGGCCATGTGCGCGATGCGCGGTTCGATGCCCTCCCCGCGCAGCGTGAACATGAGCCACTCGTGGCAGAACTCCCCCTCGGGCCAGGAGATCCAGTCGTCCTCGGCGAAGTCCGCGAGATCCGCCACCCGCCGGTCCGCGAGCGGATGCCCGGCGGGTACGGCGACATCGGCGGCGTCGTCGAGCAGCGGGGCCCGCACGAGCCCGCCCGGCACCGGCAGCCGCTTGTTGTACCAGTCGAGGACGACGGCCAGGTCGAGGTCGCCGCGCACCACGCCCAGTACGCCTTCCGCGGGCTCCATCTCCCGCGACCGGACCCGGAGTTCGGGATGGTCCGTCCGCAGCGCCGAGAGCGCGGCCGGGAAGAGTCCACGGGCCGCCGTGGGGAAGGCGCCGATGCGCAGCTCCCCCACCGCCCGGCCGCGCTGGGCCTCCACATCGGCCTGGGCCAGCTCGACCTGGGAGATGATCCGGGCGGCGTGATCGGCGAGCAGCCGGCCGGCGTCGGTGAGCCGGACGCCGCGGCCGTTCTTCGCGAGGAGCTGCTGCCCGACCTCGCGTTCCAGCTTCGCCATCTGCTGGGACACGGCCGAGGTCGTCACATGCAGTCCGTCCGCCGCCCCGCTCACCGAGCCGTGGCGGGCGAGGGCGTCCAGGGTCCGAAGGCGCTCCAAGTTCAACACATAAGCAATACTAAGCGATCCCTCCAATGAAATTTCGCTTGTCCTTCACCGTGCGACAGGCCATCGTGAGCCGCATGAGCGCTCCCCGCACGCCCGGAACCAACCCGCCCGGAGTCCTGCCGCCGGCCGGCTCCTCCGCCACGGCTCCCGGCCGGCGCCGCTGCTTCGACTGGCGCATCAGGTTCGCGGTGCTGTCGCTCGTCTGGGGCTTCAGCTTTCTCCTGATCAAGGTGGGCACCGAGGCGTACGCCCCCTTCCAGGTCACCCTGGGGCGGCTGTTCTTCGGTACCGCGGTGCTGGCCGTCGCCCTCGCCGTGAAGCGGGAACGGCTGCCGAGCGGGCTCCGTACGTGGGGGCATCTGACGGTGTCCGCGTTCTTCCTCAACGCCCTGCCGTTCTCCCTCTTCGCGTACTCCGAGCTGACGATCCCCTCCACGCTCGCCGGCATCTGCAACGCCACCTCTCCGCTCTGGGGCATGGCGCTGTCGATGGTCGCCCTCTCCGAGGACCGCCCGACCCGGCGCAGGGTCGCGGGGCTGGGCATCGGCTTCCTCGGGGTGCTGACCGTGCTGGGCGCCTGGCAGGGCTTCTCCGGTCTGGACGCGACGGGCACCGGGATGGCGCTGCTGGCCTCACTCAGTTATCCGGTGGGCTGGATCTACCTGCGCCGGACCCTGGGCGGCAGTACGCACTCCGCCCTGTCCATGACAGGCGCCCAGCTCCTGCTCGCCACCGTCCAGCTGGCCGTCGTGACCCCGCTGTTCACCAGCTTCCCGGCCGACTTCCCGCTGATGCCGACGCTCGCGGTGCTCGCGCTCGGCGCGGCGGGCACCGGATTCGCCCTGCTGCTCCAGTACGGCCTGGTCGCCGAGATCGGGCCGACGACGGCCCAGATGGTCACGTACTTCATTCCGGTGATCGCGACCGCGGCGGGCGTGCTGGTCCTGGGCGAGACGCTCAGCTGGAACACTCCGGTGGGCGCGGCCGTCATCCTCGCCGGAGCCGCCCTGACCCAGAGCCGCCCGAGAGCCCGGACCACACGGAAGGGCCGGACCACGCCGAAGGCCCGGAACACACCGGGGACCCGGAGCACACCGAGGGCCCCGAGCACACCCGACGCCCGGAAGGTGCCCGCCTCGGCAGCAGCGCCGGATCAGTCGTAGCGGCGCTCCGGCGCGGGCCCCGCGGCGGACGCCAGCGCGCCGGCCACCGGACCGATGTCGGCCGGCGTCATGGGCGAGACGGTCAGGCGCACGCCCGGGGGCGCGGACATCCGGAAACGCGCCCCGGGGGCGACGGCCCAGCCCGCGTGGAGCAGCCGCGCCACCACGCCGGTCTCGTCGGGCACGGGCACCCATACGTTCATCCCGCTGGCCCCGTGCGCGGCGACTCCGCGCGCTTGGAGTGCCGCGATGAGCGCGCTCCGGCGCTCGCCGTACGAACAGGCCACCGCCCGCTGATCGACCGCGGCCGAGTCCCAGAGATCGACGACGGTGTACTGCAGCAACCTGCTGACCCAGCCGGGCCCGAGCCGCTGGCGCCCGCGCACCCGGTCGAGCGTGACGGCGTCCCCGGTCAGTACGGCGAGCCGCAGGTCCGGCCCGTACGCCTTGGCGGTGGACCGCACCAGCGCCCAGTGGCGCGTCCCGCCGGCGAGCGGATGCAGGGGCAGATCGACGATCGCGTGCCCGTGGTCGTCCTCGATGAGCAGGGCGTGCGGGTACGCCGCGAGGACGGTACGCAGGTCGTGGGCGCGGGCGGCGCTCACCGCGGCGCCCGTGGGGTTCTGCGCGCGGTCGGTGACGACCAGCGCGCGCGCCCCCTGCCGCAGCGCCCGGTCGACGTCGCCGGGCAGCGGACCCTCGTCGTCGACCGCGACCGGGACGGCCCGCAGTCCGAGCGCCGGGACGAGGTCCAGCAGGCTGCCCCATCCCGGGTCCTCGATGGCGACGGCATCACCCGGCTTGAGGTGGGCCGCGAGTACGCGCTCGATGGCGTCCAGCGATCCGGAGGTGACGCAGACCGGCCCGTCCGGCACGCCGTCGGCGTCAAATGCGGCCCGCGCCATCCGCGCCAGGTCCGGGACGATCGCATCCTCGCCGTACAGCCCGGGCCGCTCCGCATTGCGCCGCGCGGCGGCCGCGAGCGCGTTGCCCAGCGCGGGCAGCAGGGCCGGGTCCGGATTGCCGGTGGAGACATCGCGCACACCGTACGGCGCGTCGACCCGGATGGACTCGCGGGGCGTGCTGGCCGGCCGGGAGCGCACCCGGCTGCCCCGGCGCCCGTCGGTCTCGATGACACCGCGCTCGCGCAGGGTGCGGTACGCGGCGGCGACCGTATTCGGATTGACGCCCAGGTCGGACGCCAACTCCCGCATCGGAGGCAGCAGTTGGCCGGGCGGGAGATCGCCCGACCCCACCCCCAGCTCCACGCTCGCGGCAATCTCCGATGCACGACGACCCACGATCCGATACTCTCCTAGCACAAAGTTGATTATGCACTAGTGCAATGGAGAGCGCAATGCCGGACACCGCCCCTGCCTACGAGCGGACCGACCGCACCTTCCCCACCCGTGGGCGCGACCGTGCCACATACGACAGCGAAGTCGTCCACGCGATACTCGACGAGGGATACGTCTGCCACCTGGGGTTCGTCCGCGACGGCGCGCCGGTCGTCCTGCCGACTCTGTACGGCCGGGTCGGCGAGCGCCTGTACGTACACGGCTCGACCGGTTCGCGACCGCTGCGGATGGCCGGGCAGGGCGCCGATCCGGGACTCGCCGTCTGCCTGACCGTCACCCATGTCGACGGCCTGGTCCTGGCCCGGTCCGCCTTCCACCACTCGATCAACTACCGCTCGGTCGTGGTGCACGGCACCGCTTACCAGGTCACCGACCCGCAGGAGCGCCGCATGGCGCTCGACGCGCTGGTGGAGCAGGTCGTGCCGGGCCGTGCTGCCGACTCGCGCCCCGCTGATGCCAAGGAGCTCGCCGCGACCGCCGTCATTCGCCTCGACCTGGACGAGGTCTCGGCGAAGATCCGCACCGGCGGCCCCAACGACGAGCCCGAGGACCTCTCGCTGCCCCACTGGACGGGAGTCGTCCCCCTCGCCCGCGGCTACGGCCGGCCGGTCCCGGCGGACGACCTCGCCCCGGGCATCGCGCTCCCGGACTACCTCGCCACACTCTGAACCACGCCCGGCCGGAGCCGGCGACAGCCAGCGCCGCCGGCCCCGGGGAGGGTCAGGCCGGCGCGGCAGCCCGGCGCGCTCCGGCGGCGGTGCGGGCCTCGGCGAAGGCCAGTCCCGCCACCGCCGTGAGCAGCAGCAGCGTTCCGGCCACGGTCGCCGCGGTGAGCTGTTCACCCAGTACCGCCACCGCGATGACCGCCGCGCCCACCGGTTCGATCAGCATGATCACCGAGACGGTGGCGGCCCGCACCACGGCCGCTCCGGTGAAGTAGAGCGCGTACGCGAGCGCCGTCGGCACGGTCGCCACGTACACCAGCAGCCAGACCACCCGGCCGAGGTCCGCGGTGTGCGGCGTCAACCCCTCGGCCAGGCCCAGCGGCAGCAGGCACACCGCCCCGACCCCGAGGGCCCAGGCAGTCGTGGACAGGGGGTCCCCGCCGCCACCGTCCCGGCCCAGCCACCGCGTCAGCAGCGCCATGGCCGCGTACCCGGCGGCGGAGAGCAGCGCGTACGCCACACCCAGCGGCCGTACGACGCCCCCTCCGCTGCCGAGTACCAGCACCACCAGCCCGCCGAGCGCGCCGGCCACGGCCATGACGCCGCCGCGCCCGAGCCGCTCGCCCATCGCCAGCCGGGCGCCGACGGCGATGAGCACGGGTCCGGCGCCCAGCGTGACGACGGTGCCGACGGCGAGCCCGGTCTCCTGGACCGCCGCGAAGTATGCGGACTGGAAGACGGTGAAGGTGACCCCGGTGACGGCGACGCGCAGCAGCCGGCGCCGCCGGGGCTCCGCGGGCGCGGGCGCCTTGCGCGGCCGTACGGACTGTACGGCGAGCAGCACGGCGAGGCCGCCGACGCAGCGCCAGAACGACAGCGCGACGGGTCCGAGGTCGCTGACCAGGTACACCAGCGAGGCGGCGGCGCCGGCGGTGCCCCAGGCGGCACCGGCGACGGCCAGATAGAACAGGCTCCGCCCGACCGGGAGACCGGAGGCAGGCAGGGAGGGCAGGGAAGGGGAAAGGGAAGTGTTCGACACGTGACTTCTCCGCGGAAGACGGGACTGATGGCCGCTGGTCTCCGTACGCGGGCAGCGACGAGCCGCTCGGGAACTGCCGAGCCGGGTCTTCGTCCTCGAAAAGGGGCTGCCCGCGTTACGCGGCAGGCGGCGGAAGTACGGTCGAATGCATGATCGTCACCTTACGTCGAGCTCCGTTCGAGCGGCAATTCCCCGCCGGCGCCTTCGTCCCCTGCCTCGGGTCCGGGGACCGCGGCACCGGCCACCTCGACGGCGGGGCCACCCGCGGCCACCTGCCCCGCGTTCGCCTTGGGCGTGGAGGACTGGGCGATGAACGCGCCCACGAGCACCACGGCCCCGCCGATGATCTGGGGCGCGGACAGGTGCTCGCCGAGCAGCACCCATGCCAGGACCGTCGCGATGACCGCTTCCAGGCAGGCCACCACTCCGGCCACCTGGGGTGAGAGCCTGCGGACCGACACCACACCGGTCACATAGGCGATCACGGTGGCGATCAGCACGACCCAGCCGAGCAGCAGCGCCGCGGGGACCTGGGTGCCGTTCATATCGGCCCGGCCGGCCAGTACCGACCAGTCCATGCCCCACGGACGGGCCACGGCCGTGAGGATGACGGTGCCGATGAGCAGGCCGTACGCGATGACGCCCAGCGGGTCGGCCGCGTCGTCGCCGCCGCTGCCCTGGTCGGACAGGATGAAGTAGCCGACCTGGCAGCAGGCAGCCCCGAGGGCGAGGAGCAGACCGACGACGTCGAAGCTCAGGCCCGACCACACCTCGACGACACAGGCCAGGCCGCCGACGGCGAGGATCACCCCGACCGCCGCGGCCCGGGTGACGGGCCGCCGCTGCACGAACCGCACCCAGCCGAGGACGAGGGCCGGCGCGAAGTACTCGATGAGCAGCGCGACGCCGACCGGGATGCGCGAGATCGACGCGAAGTAGAACGCCTGCACGCCCGCGATGGCGAGCAGTCCGAAGCCCGCGAGCAGGGCCGGCTTGCGGAACAGCAGACCGCGGTGGCGCCAGGCGAGCGGGGACATGACCAGCGCGGCGCCCGCCACCCTGAGCCAGACCACATGCAGGGGGTCGAGCCCCGCTTCGATCAGCGGCTTGGCCGCGACACCCGATCCACCGAACGCGAGCGCCGATCCCAGGGCGAGACCCAGGCCGACGCTCCTTCCCCGAGACGCTTGCATCGGGCCATCATGACAGCACTCGTCATGACCGTCATCCTCGTGACACCTGTTGAGACAGCCGGCCCGCCCGACGATTCCTGACGGCCCATCAGTATTGAAAGTTCCGCCGCCTGCGGATACGTTCCGCGCCACCGCAAGACCCGACGAGAAGGGGTGGTCGCATGGCCGAAGTGAGCGCGGAGGCACGCATCGAGGCACCGGCCGGCAAGGTCTGGGCCCAGCTGACGGACCTCAGCACGTACGGCCGGTGGAACGCCACCCACACCAGCTTCCCCAAGGGGTGCCCGGAGGCACTCGAAGTGGCGGCCACCTACGAGGAGAACATGAAGCTCATGGGCTTCCCGGCCGAGGTGACCTGGACCGTCGCCGAACTGGAGCCGGAGCGGCTGCTCGCCACCACGGGCAAGGGCCCCATGGGCGTCAGCCTCGGCATGCGCTACGCGCTGACGCCCGACGGGGACGCCACGCGGATACGCGTCGACGGCGAGTTCACCGGCGCCGCGGTGTCGCTCATGGCGGGCAAGCTCAAGGACTCCGCGACTGCCGCGCTCCACGAGTCGCTGCGCAGACTGGGCGGCCTGGTGAGCTGACCACCGGCCGCCGCTGGCCGGTCACCGTCCCCCGCCCGCCTCCTCGTCCGACGCGCCGGCGCCCAGCGGCCGTGCCGCGGGGCGCCGGCGTACGAGCGGCCCCGTACCTGGTCTCAGTGCTCGTCGGCCAGGATCAGGTAGAGCTTCTTGCGGGCGTCGTTGATCACGGAGACCGCCTTCTGGCGCTGCTCTGCGGTGCCCGTCTTCCAGACCTGCGCGAACGCCTCCATCAGACCGAAGCCGGCCTGCCGGATCTCGTTCATCATCTCCCAGTCGACACCGCGCCCCGCCTCCTCCCACGGCGCCTGCGGCCCCGCCTCGGCCTCGGCGCGCCCGGAGTCGGTGAGCGTGAACAGCTTCTTGCCGCCGTCACTCCGGCTGACGATGAGCCCCTCGTCCTCCAGCAGCTGGAGCGTCGGATAGACCGAGCCGGGGCTGGGCTTCCAGCCCCCGCCACTGCGCTCGACGATCTCCTGGATCATCTCGTATCCGTGCATCGGCCGGTCCTTCAGCAGCGCGAGGATCGAGGCGCGTACGTCTCCGCGCCGCGCCCTCCCCCGCGGTCCTCCCCGGCCGCGCCCGCCACCGAAGGGCCCGCCGAACGGCGGCCCGAACGGCCCGAACGCGGCGCGCCGCCCCTCGAACTCACCCCGACCCTGATGTCCAGGCCCGCAGTTGCCAGGTCCCTGTCCCTGGCCGTGTCCGTGTGAACGCATCTCCACGCTCCTTCCATCACTGAGTCGTGATCTGTCACGATGCTTCAACGATATATCGGGATCGCACGGCCGGCAATGCCCCGGCGCACGCGCTGAACCGACTGGGGCGCCGCCCGTGAGCGTCGGCGGCGTCCGCTGCTGGACTGCGTGACGACTCGGTTCGAGGACGTGGCGGTGCGTCCGTTTCGCTGGTCGCCTCGCAGCCGTTCTGGCTGCACTGGCATGACGGCGAGCGAGAGCGCTGGCACGCCCCGGACTACAAGGCGCGCACGCGGCGCCGGGATGGGTTCCCCAAGGAACTCATCCGGGCTGGGACGGCTAGCGGCTGACGCGGGCGATGCCGACCAGCATGGCTGACTGGTTCGTACTCGTGGGCTCTCTGGCGGTCGCGATAACGGCCTGGTGCCTCGACGGCACCGCGCACAGCACCGCCACGCAGGCCCGGCTGGAACGGTTCGTGGCCATGGACCGCCAGAACGCCGTCGTCAGCCCGGCTGCCTCGGAGCGACTCGGGCCGCTGGCGCTCGGTTTCTTGGCGGACTCCTACGGGAGGGTGCGGGCGAAGCAGGGTGCCGTGACCGGGCTGGTGGCGAGCGGGGCGCTGCACCAGGCGCCCTCCGATGGGCTGCCCGGCCCGCAACGATGGGTCGCTCAGGACCCGTTGCCTGAGCACGCCGGCGAGTCGGCGCCGTGACGGCGGCGGTGGCCTCGGACCCGAGCGGCCTGCACCGCAAGCGAACGCTGCCCATGGTCACCGCCCAGGGCGAGAAGGTGCTCCAGAATGCGCGCGAACGGTACGCGGAGCTGAACCCGGCGGTCCGGCCCGCACCCAAGGCCTGCGACCCACGCATGGTGGCCATGGCGGTCGCGCTTTTCGGGACGCAGGCGGTGAGACACGTCGACGAGAGGATCCTGGACGACTGGTACCTGCCAGTGACCTACGTGGACGGCCCCGGAGACTGAGCTCGCAACACGCAACATAGTCCACACAGGTCAGCAGGACCCGGCCGACCAACTTCGCTGCGACAGGTCACGATTTCAGGGCCACCCACCGGCGATTGGCCTTGGCCGTGGCCTTTCCTCCGCCCCTAGGTTCAGGTCCATGCGGATTCGAATCGTCGACGCCTTCACCGACCGCCCCTTCGCCGGCAACCCGGCCGGAGTCCTGCTGCTGGACTCCGCTCCCTTCCCCGCCGACCAGTGGCTCCAGCGGGTCGCCGCCGAGTTGAATCTCTCGGAGACGGCCTTCGCCCACCCGCTGCCGCCCGGCGGAGAGGCCGACTGGGCCCTGCGCTGGTTCACCCCGGCCACCGAGGTCGACATGTGCGGCCACGCCACCCTGGCCACCGCCCATGTGCTCCGCACGGCCGGGCTCATGACCGGCACGGTGCGCTTCGCAGCCCGCTGCGGCACGCTGATCGTCGCGGACCGGGGCGAGGGCTCGTACACCCTGGACTTCCCGACCTCGTCGCTCACCCCGGTGAGCATCCCGGACGGGGTCCCCCAGGCGCTCGGCGCCGAAGTGCTCTCGGCCCACGCGACGGCCGCCCACATCGGCGACCTGCTGATCGAGCTGGCCGACGAGCGGACCGTACGCTCCCTGTCACCGCATCTCGCCGGGCTCGTCGCGCACTCCGACCGCGGGATCATCGCGACCGCCGCTGCCGAGGACCCGGCCCGTGGCTACGACTTCGTCTCGCGCTGTTTCTTCCCCGGCGTCGGCATCGACGAGGATCCGGTCACCGGCAGCGCACACACCGCCCTCGCGCCGTTCTGGTCCGCGCGGCTCGGACGTACCGAGCTGACCGGCATGCAGGCCTCGGCGCGCTCGGGTCTGGTACGGACGTCCCTGCGCGGCGAGCGGACGCTGCTCACCGGCGACGCGGTCACCGTCCTCGACGGCGAACTGCTCACCGCCCCCTGAGGCGCGCCAGGGGCGTGCGACCGCTGTCGCCCGCCCCCAGGAACTTCACGCCGTCGGAAGCCACCCCACCCGGCCGGCCAGCAGCGCGTACCCGACGAAGGCGACGATGTCGAGCAGCGCGTGGGCGGCGACCAGTGGCCCCACCCGGCCCCAGCGCCGGTACAGCAGCACGAAGACCACGCCCATCACCATGTTTCCGATGAAGCCGCCGATCCCCTGGTACAGGTGGTACGAACCACGGAGTACGGAACTGGCGACGAGGGCGGCCATCGGCGTCCAGCCCAACTGCCCGAGCCTGCGCAACAGGTAGCCGACGACGACGACTTCCTCGAGCAGGGAGTTCTGCAGCGCGGACAGGATCAGCACCGGGAACTTCCACCACACCTCGGGCAGCGCTTCGGGAACCACCGTCAGGTTGAACCCGGCCGCCCGTGCCGCCAGGTAGAAGGCCAGCCCCGCGCTCCCGATGCCGGCCGCGACGAGCGTCCCGCGCCCCAGGTCCTGCCACGGCCGTGTCCGGTCGAGGCCGATCGCCCGCAGTCCGGTGCCTTCCCGCATCAGCAGGTGCGCCACGAGCAGGACGGGCACCAGCGCCGTCGCGATACCGAACAGCTGCCATGCGAGATCCAGCCACGGCCGTCCGGGCGCGTACGAGCTGTTGAGCGTGGCCGCCTGGTCCTTCAGGCCGCCCGGTTTCGTCACCGAGCCGACAAAGCTGATCAGCGCCGACACGCCGCTCGCCCCGAGCGACAGCGCCAGCACGAGCAGCGTCTCGGACCGGAAGATCTTCCGGGAGCCCTCCGCCTCACGGCACGTTTCAGCCACGCGTTCCGCCTCCGCCCGCACGCCCGCCTCCAGTTCGGCAGGGACGTCACAGCTTGCCCCACGACCCCCGACTACGGGGAACCGGGCCTCACCGTTCATACGCGGATCGTGCGGACGGAACTCAGCAGAAACCGGGCGCCGGTGACTCAGCCGCGACTCAGCCGGGGCCGGCCGCCGCGCCGGCCGCCGCCGGGAGGCCCACCGGCCAGGTGTGCACCGGCTCCCCCTCGCGCATGAGCTCCGCGTACCGCCGGGTCGTGGCGGCCAGCGCCGCGTCCCGCTCCAGGCCCGCGGCCAGACCCCGGTGGTACGTGTCCACCTGCCAGGAGGCGCCGTTGACCCGGCGCTTGCACCGCTCCTCGATCACCCCGAGGTAGAAGTCCCGGTCCGCGGGTTCGATGCCCCAGGCGTCCAGGCCGGCCGCCGCCAGGGGGAGCAGTTCGTCCCGTACGAGCGTGACGGCCGGGACGGTCGCGACACCGCCGGACCGGCCGCGCCTGGGCCAGCGGAGCTCGGCCTCGATGCCGTGGCGGCACGCGGTGTCGAAGTTGGCGTCCGCGTCGGCGAACGGGAGCCGGGACCAGACCGGCCGGGAGTCCTCGGCGAGCGCCCGGACCATGCCGTAGTAGAACGCGGCGTTGGCGACGACGTCGGTGACCGTGGGCCCGGCGGGCAGCACACGGTTCTCCACCCGCAGATGCGGCATGCCGTCCGCGACCGCGTACACGGGCCGGTTCCAGCGGTAGACCGTGCCGTTGTGCAGCACCAGTTCCTTGAGGTTCGGCACACCGCCGTCGTCCAGGACCCGCAGCGGGTCCTCCTCGTCGCAGATCGGCAGCAGGGCGGGGAAGTAGCGCAGGTTCTCCTCGAACAGGTCGTACGCCGACTCCACCCACCGCTCACCGAACCAGGTGCGGGGCCTCACGCCCTGGGCCTGAAGCTCGGGCGGCCGGGTGTCGGTGGCCTGCTGGAAGAGCGGCGGCCGGGACTCGCGCCACAGCTCCCTGCCGAACAGGAAGGGGGAATTGGCTCCGACGGCGACCTGTACGGCGGCCACGGCCTGCGCGGCGTTCCACACATCGGCGAAGCGGGCAGGCGTGACCTGGAGGTGCAACTGCACGGAGGTGCAGGCGGCCTCGGGCGCAATCGAGGAGGACGTGCAGGTCAGCCGCTCGACGCCCTCGATGTCGAGGGTGAAGTCCTCGCCACGGGCGGCCAGGATCTGATCGTTGAGCAGCATGTAGCGGTCGACCTCGGAGAGATTCGCCGAGACGAGATCGTTCCGCGAGAGGGTCGGCAGAATTCCGATCATGACGATGCCGGCGTCGACTTCGCCGGCCTTTCGGTGGGCATATGCGAGCCCGGTGCGCAACTCCTCGGCGAGCTGGTCGAAAACCCGGCCACCGATCCGGTGCGGCACAATGTTCACTTCCAGATTGAACATTCCGAGCTCGGTCTGGAAATCCCGGCTGGCGATGCGCTCGAGGACTTGCGCATTCATCATCCTGGGCATGCCGTCGGAACCGGCGAGATTCAGTTCGATCTCCAGCCCCATGAGGTTCTTCGGCCGGTCGAAGCGCTTCTCCCTCAGGAGTCGCGCCAGTCCCTCCAGACACTCATGGTGCTTCCTCCGGTACCGTTGCCGATCGGACAGGTCGAATCCGCCTGCCACGACCTTCTCCCCCATCGAAGGGTCCCTCCTCGAGTGGGCAGCCTGCGGCGCCGGCCGCTCGCGTCACGGTCGATGATGCCCAGCGAAGTGGTCCCTATGCCCACCGAAGTGATCGACAACGCCCCGCGCGGGCCCGTCGGCCGCTACCCTCTCCAGGGTAACGGCCGGGCACATTCACCGGGCATGATGCACTGTGCAGTTACCATTTCCACGGCCCTGGTGAAAAATACCGACGATTTTCGGCCGTCCGGGTCCGCCGAATCCTGCGAGGTCAGGGCGCGCACCGCTCGCGAAAATCAGGACGAATACCACCTGAGCGAGGCCGGATTCCGCCTTGTCCGCAATACGCGGGACAGCTAGCCGAAACACTGCGTGAACACACGTCGTATAAACTCGACAAACGAGGCAGAGAGTTGGCGCCCGGCCATTGCCCCACGGCCCCCCTCTGGCCCCAGAATGCGACAGCGCCGTCCGCACCTGCCACGCTTCACCGTGTCTCCCAAGTGAGAGGCGTCCCACTATGCCGCTGCATGTCCCCCCGGCTCCCGCGCCTGCCCTGCGCAGCGTTCTCGCGGCACTCGGCTCCCCCACCGCCGTCCGCGAAGCCCGCACCCCCGCCCTTCGCTCCGCCCAGGGGCCACTGAGCCCCGAACTCCCGCTTCCCGTCCACGTACTGGACCGGATGACGCCGGGCGACCAGCCGCCCCGCACCAGGCTCGCCGGATGGCGCTTCCTGATCCACTCCGGCGGCCGTCCCGTCGCGGCCGCGGACACCATGCTGACCCCGGACGGCTGGACGTTCGCGCACTTCTTCGAGGGCCCGTACGTCGCCGCCACGGAAAGCGCACTGCGCCAGGCGGAGTCGACGGCCTCTCACTACCAGCCGAGACTGCTGTCGGTGCCGGAGCTGTACATGCTCACGCTGTGGCTGCACGGCACCGTGGGCGCGGACGGCTCCACGGGCGGTCCCGAGCCCGCGGATCTGCTGGTGCCCCTCGCCCCTGCCCCGCCCGGCATCGCCGCCCACCGGCCGCACCGCGTGGCCGATCTGTTGCCCGTACTGACCCATCGCCTCTCCGCGGTGCCGCTGCTCGGCTCCCCCGCCTGACACGGTGGCGAGGCGCCCCGCGACGCCGGACGCGTCGCGGGGCGCCTCGCTGTCCGGGCCCATCCGGACTAGTCCGGTCCGGCGCTCCGAACCATCCGAAGAGACCAGGCAGTTGAGCTGAACCGCCCGCACGGGTGACGCGTCATTAATCAGTAAGGAAGAGCTGTCGCGAAATCCCTGCGGATTGACGCCCGTGGGGCAACACTGGGGACCGGACCGACCGACTGATGACGGGGGGCGGCCATGAACACAGCATCGAGCCGCAGGACACTCACCACAACGCAGCGAAAGAACGCATCCATGTGCCAGCACCAGCCACCGTGCCCGTCAGCCGACTCCGCCGACCGGGAGGCTGCGCACGTCGTCGCACACCACCCGGAACAGGGCTGGAGCCTGCTGTGCAACGGAGTCCTCCTGTTCGAGGACACCGGTGAGCTGCTGCCGGACGGGCAGATCATCGCCCCGCACCGGCCGCTTCAGGTGATGACGGCCGCGTAGCCCGGCGGGGCGAGCGGACGGAGAACACGAACAGTACGACGAAGGGCCGGCCCGGAGACCTCTCCGAACCGGCCCTGACGCATGCCCGCGGGCCCTGTGGACCTGCGGGCGGACCCGTCAGTTGTCGTACTCGTCCATCGGGGGGCAGGAGCAGACGAGGTTGCGGTCGCCGAAGGCACCGTCGATCCGGCGCACCGGCGGCCAGTACTTGTCCGCCGCCGAGACGCCGGCCGGGAAGACCGCCTCCTCGCGGGTGTAGGCGTGCTCCCACTCGCCGCCCAGCGCGGCAGCCGTGTGCGGCGCCTGGCGCAGCGGGTTGTCGTCGGCCGGCCACTCGCCCGAGGCGACCCGCTCGATCTCACCGCGAATCGCGATCATGGCGTCGCAGAAGCGGTCGAGCTCACCGAGGTCCTCGCTCTCGGTCGGCTCGATCATCAGCGTGCCGGCCACCGGGAACGACATGGTGGGCGCGTGGAAGCCGTAGTCGATCAGCCGCTTGGCGATGTCGTCGACGCTGACACCGGTGACCTTCGACAGCGGCCGCAGGTCCACGATGCACTCGTGGGCGACCAGCCCGTTCGGGCCGGTGTACAGCACCGGGTAGTGCGGCTCCAGCCGCTTGGCGATGTAGTTGGCGCCGAGCACCGCGACCTGGGTGGCGCGCTTGAGACCCTCGCCGCCCATCAGGCGGACGTACGCCCACGAGATCGGCAGGATGCCCGCCGAGCCCCACGGGGCGGCCGAGATCGGGCCGACGCCCGTCTCCGGTCCCGCGGTCGGCTGCAGCGGGTGGTTCGGCAGGTACGGGGCTAGGTGCGCCCGGACACCGACCGGGCCGACGCCCGGACCGCCGCCGCCGTGCGGGATGCAGAAGGTCTTGTGCAGGTTGAGGTGCGAGACGTCGCCGCCGAACTTGCCCGGCTGCGCCACGCCCACCAGCGCGTTGAGGTTGGCGCCGTCGACGTACACCTGGCCGCCGGCGTCGTGCACGGCGGCGCAGATGTCGGCGACGTGCTCCTCGAACACTCCGTGCGTGGACGGGTAGGTGATCATGAGCACGGAGAGCTCGTCGCGGTACTGCTCGATCTTGGCGCGCAGGTCCTCGGCGTCCACCTCGCCGTCGTCGGCGGTCTTGACCACGACGACCTTCATCCCGGCCATCACGGCACTGGCGGCGTTGGTGCCGTGCGCGGAGGACGGGATCAGGCAGATGGTGCGCTGGGTGTCGCCGTTGGCGCGGTGGTACGCGCGGACGGCCAGCAGGCCCGCGAGCTCGCCCTGCGAACCGGCGTTGGGCTGGATCGACACCTTGTCGTACCCGGTGACCTCCGCGAGCCGCTCCTCCAGCTCACGGATGAGGGTGAGGTAGCCGGCAGCCTGCTCGACCGGCGCGAACGGGTGCAGCGCCGCGAACTCCGGCCAGGTCACCGGCTCCATCTCGGTGGTCGCGTTGAGCTTCATGGTGCAGGAGCCCAGCGGGATCATGCCGCGGTCCAGCGCGTAGTCGCGGTCGGCGAGCTTGCGCAGGTAGCGCAGCATCGCGGTCTCGGAGCGGTGCTGGTGGAAGACCGGGTGGGTCAGGTAGTCGTCGGTGCGCAGCAGGCTCTCGGGCAGCGCGTCGGTGCCTTCCGCGTCGAGGGCCTCGATGTCGGCCTCGACCCCGAAGGCGGCCCAGACGGCCGCGATCTCGGTGCGGCCGGTGGTCTCGTCGCACGCGACGGAGACGTGGTCGGCGTCGACCAGCCGCAGGTTGACCCCGCCCTCACGGGCGGCGGCCACGACCGCGGCGGCCCGGCCGGGCACCCGTACGGTGAGCGTGTCGAAGTACGCACCGTGCACGACCTCGGCGCCGCCGGCCCGCAGTCCCCCGGCGAGCAGCGCGGCGTACCGGTGGGTGCGCCGCGCGATGCCCTTCAGCCCCTCGGGGCCGTGGTAGACGGCGTACATGCCGGCCATGACGGCGAGCAGCACCTGCGCGGTACAGATGTTGCTGGTGGCCTTCTCGCGGCGGATGTGCTGCTCGCGGGTCTGCAGGGCCAGGCGGTACGCCTTGTTGCCGTCGGCATCCACGGAGACGCCGACCAGGCGGCCGGGCAGGCTGCGCGCGAACTTCTCACGTACGGCCATGAAGCCGGCGTGCGGTCCGCCGAAGCCCATCGGCACGCCGAAGCGCTGGGTGGTGCCGACCGCGATGTCGGCGCCGAGCGCGCCGGGGGAGGTCAGCAGGGTCAGGGCGAGCAGGTCGGCGGCGACCGTGACGACCGCGCCGAGCTCGTGGGCCCGCTCGATCACCGGCTGGAGATCGCGCACCTGGCCGGAGGCGCCCGGGTACTGGAGCAGCACACCGAAGACGCCGCGCTCGGCGGCCTCGGCCGGGATGCCCTGGGAGAGGTCGGCGACGACGACCTCGACACCGGTCGGCTCGGCGCGGGTCTCGATCACGGCGATGGTCTGCGGCAGCGTGTCCGCGTCGACGAGGAAGACGCCGTTCTTGACCTTGCCCATGCGGCGGGAGAGCGACATGGCCTCGGCGGCCGCGGTGCCCTCGTCGAGCAGCGAGGCGCCGGAGGTGGGCAGCCCGGTGAGCTCGGCGACCATGGTCTGGAAGTTCAGCAGCGCCTCCAGGCGGCCCTGCGAGATCTCCGGCTGGTAGGGGGTGTACGCGGTGTACCAGGCCGGGTTCTCCATGACGTTGCGGAGGATCACCGGCGGGGTGAAGGTGCCGTAGTAGCCGAGCCCGATCATCGGGGCGAGCACCTGGTTGCGCTCCGCGAGGGAACGCAGCTCGGCGAGCACCTCGGCCTCGGAGCGGGCGCCGGGAAGGCGAAGCGATTCTGCGCTCTTGATCACCTCGGGTACCGCAGCGGCCGTGAGCTCGTCGAGCGAGCCGTAGCCGACCTGCGCGAGCATCTTGGCCTGGGCCTCGGCATCGGGGCCGATGTGGCGGCGCTCGAACGGAATGCCGTGTTCCAGCTGGGAGAGCGGAATGCGGTTGGCGGTCATCGGGAGGCCTCCTGGTCTGACGACCTGCGAGGGGCACCGCGGCGCGGGTGCCCGGACGGCCTCCCCCTCTGTCATCTCAACCTGAGAGTTTCACCGGCCCGCCCAAGGCGCGCCGGCTTTCACCGTCGGTGAGGAGGGGATCCGGAACGTACCGCCCGACGCCCGCCCTGCTTTCCAGAGTGACCTCGTCCGTGCGGTACGTGTGCCTGAGAGATTCCGGGGAGGATTTGCTCCTTCGGCGCCTCCGTCTACTGCATTCGGAGGACTCTCCCGCATGGGGTCAGCAGCCGACAGCCAGCCTACCAGCGCCGTCTGTAAAGGTCCCCCGAGTGGCCGCCACCCCAAATGTGCACTTTTGTAGTCTTTACGGAGCAGTTGCGACCAATTGGAGGGACCGTGCAGACCGACATCGATCCGCGCAGCCTGATCGGCCGCAAGGCGTTCGACCGCAATGGCACCAAGATCGGCACCATTGACGAGGTCTACCTCGACGATGCCACGGGAATGCCGGAGTGGGCGGCCGTACGGACCGGACTGTTCAGCCGTGACGCGTTCGTCCCGCTGGAGCCCAGCGAGGTCGTCGAAGGCGGCCTGCGGGTTCCGTTCGAACGGGCGCTCATCAAGGACGCGCCCGACTTCGGTGTGGGCCGCCATCTCTCCCCGGAGCAGGAGCTTCAGCTCTACCACCACTACGGGCTCGACGTGTCCTTCCCCGGTGGGCTGGCGGGTCCGCCGCCCTCCCCCGCCTCCACTCCTCCGGACCGGGACTTCGGCCGGATCGCCGGCACCGACGACGCCTGATCCGCGACCCGGCCGACGAGCGGCAACGGCTCGGACAGCTCCAGCTCGGGATCGTCGACTCTGAACGTCCGCACCCGGCCCGGCTCCGAGCCGGGCTCCTCGAACCGTACGGTCACCCGCCCCACCCCACTTCCCTGCACCCATCCCGCCCCGTACACGGCGTGCCGGACGTCGTGCCCGGCCGGCCACCTCCGCTCCGCCAACGACTCCCCAGCAGCCTGCGCGACGCCGGCATGGCGCCCCGCTTCGTCCGCACTCCGGTGCTCGGCCGCAAGCCCAGTGGTGCGCCCGGCCCTGCCCACGACCGGGTCGCCTGCATGGGCGCCGACAGGACCCGCGGGCGACCCACCCGCGGGACGCGCCGCCGGGGCCTCCGTACCGGGGCCGGCCGGGGGCCCCGCCGGGGCCGCGGCCGGCTCGGGGGGTGCCTCCGCATTCGCTCCCGCCGCCTGCGCGAAGAGATCCTCCTGCGTGAAGTCCGCCAGACCCGTGACGCCCACGCCCAGCAGCCGGACCCCACCCGTGGTGTCCACCGCCTCCAGCAGCCGCGCCGCGGCCTCGCGCACCACCGTCCGGTCGTCCGTCGGTCCCCGCAGCGTCTCCGAGCGGGTCAGCGTCGAGAAGTCGTACCGGCGCACCTTCAGCACGACCGTGCGGCCGGACCGCCCCGCCTCCCGCAGGCGCTGCGTACACCGGTCGGCGAGCCGCTGCACTTCCGCCTGCACCCGGCCCCTGTCGTGCAGGTCGACGTCGAACGTGTCCTCGACGGACACCGATTTCGCATCCCGCTCGGCGACCACCGGCCGGTCGTCCAGCCCCTGCGCCATCCGGTACAGCGATCCCCCGTGTGCCCGCCCCAACAGCCTGACCAGCTCGTCCTCCCCGGCCTCCGCCAGCTCCGCGATCGTGGTCATCCCGGCTCGCCGCAGATGCTCGCCGGTGGCCGGCCCCACTCCCGGCAGCGTCCGGACCGGCATGGGGGCCAGCAGCTCGCGCTCCGTTCCCGGCTCGACAAGCACCAGACCGTCCGGTTTGGCCTGCTCCGAGGCGATCTTGGCCAGCATCTTGGACCCCGCGAGCCCCACCGAACCCGTCAGCCCGGTACCCGCCAGGATGTCCCGGCGCAGCCGCTCACCGGTCGCCCGCGCGGACGCCGAGTCGTCGGCCGACCCGCCCGCCTCCAGATCGACGAACGCCTCGTCGAGGCTCAGCGGCTCGACCAGCGGCGACAGCCGGCCCAGCAGCTCCATCACCTGGTCGCTGACCGCGCGGTACAGCGAGAAGCGGGGCACCAGATACGCCGCGTTGGGGGCCAGCCGCCGGGCCTGCGCCATCGGCATCGCGGAGTGCACGCCGAAGCGCCTGGCCTCGTACGACGCGGTGGCGACGACCCCGCGCGGCCCCAGCCCGCCGACCACCACCGGCTTGCCGCGCAGGCTGGGCTTCGCGGCCTGCTCCACGGCGGCGTAGAAGGCATCCATGTCGAGATGCAGAATCGTGGGCGCGGCTCTCACATCACCGATGCTGCCCTACACCACTGACAACGCCCCGCACGTGAACAACGCCCCGCACGCGCGTACCGGCCCCGGACCCCTCAGACCGCCCTGTTGCGGCGTCTGGCCAGCTCGTCGGCCGGATGGTGCCCGACCAGCGTCTCGCCGGTGTCGATGCGCTCGCCGTGCAGCTGGGACAACGCGCTCTCGACATCGCGCCACACCACACCCACGGCGATCCCGAAGACGCCCTGGCCGCCCTGGAGGAGGTCGACGACCTCGTCGGGCGAGGTGCACTCGTACACCGTGGCCCCGTCGCTCATCAGCGTCATCCGCTCCAGATCGGAGAACCCGCGGGCACGCAGATGCTGCACCGCGGTGCGGATGTTCTGGAGAGCCACCCCCGTGTCCAGGAAACGCTTCACGATCTTGAGGACTACGACGTCCCGGAAGCTGTACAGCCGCTGGGTCCCCGAACCATGAGCGGGCCGCACACTCGGCTCGACCAGTCCGGTGCGCGCCCAGTAGTCGAGCTGCCTGTACGTGATCCCCGCCGCCGCACACGCCGTCGGCCCCCGGTAGCCGACCTGTTCGGTCGCTGCTCCGTTGGGGCCCCCCGGGCCCTGCTGACGGGCTGTGGGGCCGGCCGCACTGCTGTGAAGCGGAAACGGCCCGCTTCCCCCCGGACTCCGTCCGGAGGCACCCCCCGCCGTACCGCCGCCGCTGCTACTCACGCCGACCCTCCGTCCTTGACCTGCCCACTCGACGGTAGGCAGTCACCAGGGGTGCGTCAACGATCGCCACACTCGGCACGCCGAGTGATAATCACCCTGAGAGTGGTTTCCCGTATCCCCATACGGGGAAAGGCTTCTCGAATGCGCCGAAGGCTCCCCGCGGGAAACTCACTGGCCCTTGGTCCCGAAGTCCTCCGGTGAGATCTGGTCGAGGAACTCGCGGAACTTCTCCACCTCGTCCTCCTGCTCGTCCGGGATGGCGATACCGGCGTCGTCCAGCACGCCGTCACTGCCGTAGATCGGCGTTCCGGTGCGCAGCGCCAGCGCTATGGCGTCGGAGGGCCTCGCGCTGACCTCCACGCCGCTGGCGAACACCAGCTCCGCGTAGAAGACGCCTTCCCGCAGGTCCGTGATCCGGACTTCGGTCAGCTCCTGTCCGACCGCCTCCAGCACGTCCTTGAACAGGTCGTGGGTCAGCGGTCTGGCGGGGGCCATGCCCTGCTGAGCGAAGGCGATCGCGGTCGCCTCCCCCGGTCCGATCCAGATGGGGAGGTACCGATCGCCTCCCACTTCACGCAGGAGCACGATCGGTTGGTTGGAGGGCATTTCCACCCGGACACCCACAACGTCGAGCTCGTTCACACAGCAACCCTAGGACCTGCCCGGCAGGTTTGGGTAGTCGGGCTCCCCCGGGTCAGTGCAGGCGCACCCCGAGGGAGGTCTGCACCAGCGCCGCATGGAGGCGTACGGAGAGGGCGGCAAGCTCTTTCACGGTGGCCTCGGCATGCGCCCTGGTCTGCGGATTACGGTGCCTGCGCAGCGGCGCCACCACCTGCTCGACCAGCCCCGCCTCCCGGTCCGCGGCAGCCTTCATGGCCCGGAGATGGCGGGGCTCGAGGCCGAAACGCCCGAGGTCCGCGATCAGTCGGGCCACGGTGACCGTCTCGGCGTCGTAGCCGCCCCCGGAGGCCGGCGCGATCAGGCCGTACGACTCCCATTCGACGAGCTGCTCCTCGCCGACCTCGGCGGCGGCGAGCAGCTCGGCCCGGCCCACCCGTGGGACGGTCGGCTGCTCCGGCTCCTGATCGAGAGCTCCGGCCGTCCGCTCCCGCTGCGGCCCGGGCAGGCGCGGCCGCTCCCCGCGGGCCGTCGTGTCCAGATGCTCGCGGATGACTTTCAGCGGAAGATAGTGATCGCGCTGCATGCGCAGCACCCGGGCGAGCCGCTCCACGTCCTCGGGGCTGAACTTGCGGTAACCGGAGGGCGTGCGCTGCGGCTCTACGAGCCCTTCCGTTTCCAGAAACCGGATCTTGGAGATGGTGACTTCGGGAAACTCGTCGCGCAGCAGGTTCAGCACCGTTCCGATGCTCACCAGCCGCCCGCCCGCGGTGGCGGTGCCGTGCCCGGCACCGCCCGTCGGTGTTCGCAGCATGGACCTTCCCTGACGGGTCAGATGCCCCGCTGGCTCGCGTAGAAGACCAGTCGGTACTTGCCGATCTGCACCTCGTCGCCGTTCGCCAGTGCGACGGAGTCGATTCGCTCACGGTTGACGTAGGTGCCGTTGAGGCTGCCGACGTCGGCCACGGTGAATCCGCCGTCCGGTCCCCTGCGGAACTCCACATGCCGCCGGGAGACCGTCACGTCGTCCAGGAAGATGTCGCTCTGCGGATGGCGGCCGGCCGTGGTCAGGTCGCTGTCGAGGAGGAACCGGCTGCCCGAGTTCGGTCCGCGGCGCACGACCAGGAGGGCGGAGCCGAGCGGCAGGGCGTCGACCGCCGCCTGGGCCTCCGGGGACAGCGAGGGCGCGGCGGTCTGGCCCGTCGCCTCCGCCTCGTACGCCTCAAGGCCCGAGATGGAGATGGTCGAGGTCGTCTCCGAGGGGCGCTCGGGGGTGAGCCCGGCCCGCAGCGGCGCTCCGCAGTTGGAGCAGAACCGACTGGCCTCGGCGTTGCGGTGCCCGCACCTGGTACAAACCGGCAAGGCCGACATGGACGGATCCTCCTGCCGCGGCTGCCCCGCGGGGCCACTGGATGCGTACGGGTCGGGGGTAAACCCTCCACCCGTACTTGAGGTTGATGGTTCCCCGAAACCTATGCGGCCCGATGCCGCAGGGTCAACAGAAGACGCGCCCTGGCCACCGTGAATGTCACCGCCCGGGCCGGCGACCTCGTCACGGAACAACGGGCGGTCGCCGCCCTGCTCCTCCGCTTCGCCATGACGCGGCGCACGATGCTTGGCGGTGCCGCCGGCACCGTCCTCGCGTGCGCTCCTGCCGAACAACTTCGCAAACAACTTCACGGGCGATTCCCCTTGACCGAAACAGACCCGCCCGTGGGGCAGGACGAACCCTGAATGCACACACCTGCCGAGCCGGACATTCTTTCAACGTCCGTGACCACCAGACAGTTTCCACCACGCACCGCACTTCCGGTGCGTCGACCCCCCGCAACCCCCTGCCCTCGTCCCGCAGGCCCCATGTGCCCCCGATTCACGACGATGACGACCGAGCGTAGTCAGGCCGCTTCGCCGGTCGCAAGGCATCCACAACGATCTTCTGAGAACGCGTCACGGTGGCCGTGGCCTGCTCCTTCTCCAGCGTCTGGATCACACCGCCGGGGATGTTGAGCGCCGGCTCCAGATCCTGCGGCTTGCCGATCGCCTTGAACTCGAAAGGCGGACCGATCTTGCGGCCGTCCACCCGCACGCCGCCCTCGTCGTCGGTGAAGAAGCTGTTGGCCACCACCCGCACGTCGTTGACCTGGATCGCCTCGGCCCCGGCGGCCCGCAGCTCCTGGATCGCGTCCAGCAGCATGTCCGCCTCGACCAGGCCCTTGCGGTCGGTGACGGTCAGCGTGATGCCGGGCCCCTGCGCGGCCACGGTGCCGGCGAGCACACCGAGCTGCGCTTCCTTCTCCACGGTCTGCTTGCGCGCCTCTTCGGCCTGGTCGGAACTGTTCTCCAGTTCCGTGCGCTGGTCCTCCAGCCGCTGCTTCTCGTCCTCCAGCCGCTGTGTGCGGTCGTCGACCTCGTCGAGGATGCGCACCAGGTCCTCCTGGCGGGCTCCGCGCAGCGCGCCGGTGTCACTGTTCGAGCGCACCTGGATGGCCAGCCCCAGCCCCAGCACGAACAGCAGCAGCGCGACGATGAGTTGGGCCCTGGACACCCGCGGCGGCCAGAGTGCGGCGAGGAGCCGTCGGCGGCCCGTCTGCTCCGCTGTCCCGGACGGTTCTTCCGTGTGCGTCGGCTCGGTGCTCATCGGCCTCACGCCCGGAACACGTGCCGGCGGATCGCGGCAGCGTTGGAGAAGATGCGGATGCCCAGGACGACGACGACACCGGTGGACAACTGGGCGCCCACGCCCAACTCGTCCCCGAGGAAGACGATCAGCGCGGCCACCACGACGTTGGAGAGGAAGGAGACGACGAAGACCTTGTCGTCGAAGATGCCGTCGAGCATCGCGCGCAATCCGCCGAAGACCGCGTCCAGCGCCGCTACGACGGCGATCGGAAGATAGGGCACGACCACAGCCGGTACCTCGGGCCGGACCAACAGTCCGACCACCACTCCCACCACGAGGCCCAGTACCGCGATCACGATGCACCCTTCCCTGAGTCGGCCGCGCCCTGATCGGCACCCTCGGCCTTCGGCTCTGCTGTACGGACGGTCAGGCTCGGGGCAGCCGGGAGGCGCACCTCGGCCTCGACGGAAATGCCGGTGCGGATCCCGTAGTTCTCCTGAAGCACATGCAGGTACTGGCCATCGGCGCTGTCCTGGAACTTCGTGCTCAGGTTCTTGCCGTCCCCCACCGCGAGCACCGTGTACGGCGGCACCAGCGGCTTGTTGTCGACCAGTATGGCGTCGCCGGCCGCCCTGATCGCGGACAGGGCCGTCAGCCGCTGCCCGTTGATCGACACCGCCTCGGCACCGGACTCCCACAGCCCGTTGACGACGCGCTGCATGTCGCGGTCCCGTACCCGGCCCGTGTCGGAGAAACCGGCGCTCTCGCGCGGCCCGCCGCCCCCCTGGGAAGCGTCCTTGGCGTCGTCGACGACGAGCTTCACACCGGGCCCGCGCACTTCCGTGGCGCCCGACAGCAGGGCGACGAGTTCAGTCTGGTCACCGCCGTGCCTCTTGAGCGCTTCACGCTGCCGGCGCGCCACGTCCTCGCTCAGGCGGTCGCCGTCCTTCTCCAGCGCGTCGGCGGCCGACGTCTCCCGGTCGATGCGGCCGATGAGTTCCTGCCGCTCCTTGGCGAGGACCGGAGCCGTTATCTGCGCCTGCGCGGCACCGAGCGTCACGACGAAGGCGGCCAGCACCAGACCGGCCGCGAGCCCGAGCCTCGCCCGCAGTGCCCGAGGCGTTCCCGCACTGCCTTCGGCCTTGCGGCGGGCGGACGCCTCGGCGTATCCGTCGTCGAGACTGTGGTCCATCACGTAGGTCAGCAGCGACATGGACGCATCGGGCCGCGGCGGCGGCGAGGCCGTGCTCCGAACGGGGGGGTGCTGCGACATGCCGCACATCGTCGCACGTCGGCGGTGCTGCCGCCGAATGGCCCCACCGGTGTGCCGGGCGGCGTCCTCAGTCGCCGTCCGGCACACCGCTCGCGCGTCAGTGACCTGCGCTGTCGACCACGGCCGACCACTCGTCGAGGAGGGCCTGCGCGGACGCGTCGTCGGGTCCTTCCGCCCACAGATGGGTGACGGCCTCCGAGGGGTCGGGCAGCACCATCACCCAGCGCCCGTCGGCCTCGACCACCCGCACGCCATCGGTGGTGTCCACCGACCTGTCTCCGGCCGCCTCCACGACGCTGCGCATGACCAGTCCCTTGACCGCCCACGGCGTGGCCAGGTCGCGGCGGAGCACATGGGCCCGCGGAATGCGGGCGTCGATCTGGCTCAGCGTGAGCTGCGTCCGGGCCACCAGACCGATCAGCTGCACAAAGGCCGCCGCCCCGTCGAAGACGCTGCTGAACTCGGGCACGATGAACCCGCCGCGTCCGTCCCCGCCGAAGATCGTCGTCTCCGCCCGGCCCACCCGCGTCAGGTCGTCCGGGGACGTCGTCGTCCACTCGACCTGGGTCCCGTGGTACGCGGCCACCTGCTCGGCGATCCGGGTCGTCGTCACCGGCAGCGCCACCCGCCCGCTGCGACGCTCGGCCGCCACCAGGTCCAGAAGCACCAGCAGGGCACGGTCGTCCTCGATGATCCGTCCGCGTTCGTCCACCAGCGACAGCCGCTCACCCACGGGATCGAAGCGCACCCCGAAGGCCGCCCGGGCGGAAGCCACGATCTCGCCGAGCCGCACCAGTCCCGAACGCCGCGCGTCGGGCGTCTCGGTCGGCCGGGACTCGTCGAGTCCCGGGTTGATGACCAGGGAGTCCACGCCCAGCCGGCCCAGCAGGCTCGGCAGCACCAGGCCGGCGCTGCCGTTCGACGCGTCCACGACGACCTTCAGGCCCGACTCGGCCACACCGGTCGTGTTCACGTGCCGCAGAAGCGACCCGGTGTACGAGTCGAAGACGCTGGCCGGGAACTGGAGGTCGCCGATCTCTCCGGGGAAGGCCCGCCGGTACTCCTGGCGCGCGTACACCCGGTCCAGCTTCCGCTGGCCGGCCTGCGACAGGTCCGCTCCCCGCTCGTCGAAGAACATGATGTCCACCGAGTCGGGCACACCCGGCGAGGTACGCACCATGATTCCGCCGGCGCTGCCCCGGGCGGTCTGCTGCCGGGCGACCGGCAGCGGCACGTTCTCAAGGTCGCGTACGTCGATGGCGCTGGCTTGCAGGGCCGAGATCACCGCACGCTTGAGCGCGCGGGCACCACGCGAGTGGTCACGCGCCGTGGTGACCGTGGAGCCCTTCTTCAGCGTGGTGGCATAGGCACCGGCGAGTCTGACGGCCAGTTCCGGTGTGATCTCGACGTTCAGGATTCCGGTGACCCCGCGCGCACCGAAGAGGTGCGCCTGCCCGCGCGACTCCCAGATGACCGAGGTGTTGACGAACGCGCCGGCCTCGATCGTCTTGAACGGATAGACGCGGACATTGCCCTGGATGATCGATTCCTCACCCACCAGGCATTCGTCACCGATCACCGCACCGTCCTCGATGCGGGCGGCCCGCATGATGTCGGTGTTCTTGCCGATGACACAACCACGCAGATTGCTGTGCTGGCCGATGTAGACGTTGTCGTGAATGACGGCCCGGTGCAGGAACGCACCTGTCTTCACCACCACGTTGGATCCGACGACCGTGTGCTCGCGGATCTCCGCGTCGGCTTCGACCTTCGCGTAGTCACCGATGTACAGCGGCCCCCGGAGAACCGCGTCGGGATGCACCTCGGCACCCTCGGCGACCCACACTCCGGGTGAGATCTCGAAGCCGTCGATGTCGACGTCCACCTTGCCTTCGAGTACGTCGGCCTGAGCCTTGACGTAGCTCTCGTGCGTACCGACGTCCTCCCAATAGCCCTCGGCGATGTACCCGTAAACCGGCTTGCCTTCCTTCATCAACTGCGGGAAGACATCGCCCGACCAGTCGACCGGAACATCAGCCTCCACATAATTGAAGACCTCCGGCTCCATGACATAAATGCCCGTGTTCACCGTGTCCGAGAAGACCTGGCCCCAGGTCGGCTTCTCCAGGAAGCGCTCGACCTTGCCCTCCTCGTCCACGATCGTGATACCGAATTCGAGGGGATTGGGCACCCGGGTCAGGCACACCGTGACCAGCGCGCCCTTCTCCTTGTGGAACCTGATGAGGTCCGTCAGATCGAAGTCGGTAAGCGCATCGCCGGAAATGACGACGAAGGCGTCGTCCTTCAACGCCTCCTCGGCATTCTTCACGCTGCCCGCGGTACCGAGTGGCTTCTCCTCGTTGGCATAGGTGAGCTCCATACCGAGCTCTTCGCCGTCACCGAAGTAGTTCTTGACCAGGGATGCCAGGAACTGCACGGTCACGACGGTCTCATTGAGCCCATGCCGCTTGAGCAGCCGCAGCACATGCTCCATGATCGGCCGATTGGCCACCGGCAGGAGCGGCTTGGGCATGCTCGAGGTCATGGGGCGAAGGCGAGTGCCTTCACCACCAGCCATCACAACGGCCTTCATGTCGGAAGCGTCCTCCTTGATGAGACGACGGTCTAGCCGACCGCACCCGTCCGGACATCCCCGCAGATGAGACTGCGGATGTTCGGGGCCATTGCACAGCGCCGCACGGGCGAGCTCAGTCGGCTGCAGCGTCCGCCTTCACCAGGCGGCGGACCTGAACCACGTAAAGGATCCCTGCCCACCAATAGAGGGTTGTACCCCACCCTGCGAACGCCCATCCGAAAACTGCGGCAAGTGAGGCGAGCCAGGAGTCGCCGTCGCTGAGCAGAAGCAACGGGAAGGCATACATAAGGTTGAACGTCGCCGCCTTCCCCAGGAAGTTCACCTGCGGGGGCGGATAGCCGTGCCGGCGGAGGATTCCCACCATCACCAGCAACATCAGCTCGCGGGCCAGCAAGGCCGCGGTCAGCCAGAGGGGCAGGATCTCCCGCCAGGTCAGTCCCACCAGGGTGGAAAGGATGTAGAGCCGGTCGGCAGCCGGGTCGAGCAGCCGCCCGAGGCGGCTGACCTGGTTCCAGCGCCGCGCGAGCTTGCCGTCGAGGTAGTCGCTCACTCCACTCAGCATCAGCACGAGCAGGGCCCAGCCGTCGCTCTTCGGCCCGCCGAACTCGGGCAGCAGGATGAGCCACAGGAACAAGGGCACGCCGGCCAGGCGAGCCATGCTCAGGATGTTGGGGATGGTGAGGACCCGGTCGGTCTGAACACGGGTCTCCTGGACCTCCACCCGGGGGCCTCCAGTGGGAAACGTACCAACGATGCCCCATGACCTTACCTTCAGCCACGGGCATCGGGTGCAGGGGGTTCCCGCCGGCCCCGGAACGCAGAAAAGCCCCGCACCATGACGGTGCGGGGCTTTCCCACAATGATTGTTCGGCGGCGTCCTACTCTCCCACAGGGTCCCCCCTGCAGTACCATCGGCGCTGAAAGGCTTAGCTTCC